>JASHOW010000114.1 GCA_030038445.1 Nitrosopumilaceae archaeon | reverse complement strand
GTTAATACGTTGGCATATATGCTGGCCAGTCCCGCCGTAGCCTGCGTTGGTACATAATATGGAAGTACCACTTCGGAATTGCCTGGGCTTAGCGTGTATTTTACAGAACTTGCGCCCAGCGTGTTTAGGTTAGAGTCAAAGAGATTTATTGTTACAAGAGACGGTGTTGAGTAACCGGAATAGATGTTTACCTTGACATATCCACTCTGTCCCCTTGTAAACGTCGAGACAGCGTTTCCGTTCTGGTCTGTTGGTTGTACTGACAAGATCTGGATTGCACTTGAGTTGGTGGAGTTGTTCTCCATATTTGCAAGACACGGGTTTGTGTTGTTGACAACCGTAAGATCTCCGTTGTTGTCAAAACATGATTGTACGTTGGAGTTTGCGAGGCCATACTCTACGTTAAGGTTGTTGTTCATCTGTACAACTTGTGCGTGGTTTATTGCTGCATAGCTGTTAAAGGTCTGCACCGCTTCTGCCACACTTCCGCCATTGTTAAGTACATTTTGCATTGCTGCATTTGCAGCTGCTACCCTTTGTTGCATGAAGTTAAACTCTCCCTCAAAGACCCCTTGTGTTGCGTTATTTGGTATAGTTGCAAGAAAAGATGAATATGATGCAGAAGGAGTAGTTGCCGCATTTGCCTGCTCTAGTGCCGTAAGTTCTTGCTTGAGCTGGCTTGCTGCTGCAACCCTTTGCTGTTGCACAAGATTTGCGTTAATTGTCGCAGCAGTCTCATTTGCAATTATGTTTGCCACCTCCTGTTTTGATTCTTGGATCTCCTGAAGTATCTTTTGTGCCATTGGGTTATTTTGCAGCCCAGGCCCTAAGAGGGTCGTGAAATTAGTTACATTTGCAGCAGTTGTACTAGATACATTGGTTGAATTGAGTGCAGCCAAGTTTACATTAATGAGCGAGATCGATTGAGCTCCAGTGTTTGGTGCTGTGCCGTTTTTGTATGCAAGGGCCAACAGTTGCGCCTCAGTCGGACTCATAAATGTCAGGCTGTCATTTTGTATGACAACACCCAATGTAGCTGTCGCCTGACTATTTGTCATAGATGATGTGGTTGATACCAAGGTTGTTCCTGTAAGGTTTTGCGGAGTCTGCGTACAGGATTGTGGCGGTGTTGGTTGATATGAGACCGGAAGCGTGGCTGGGTTTTCCAAGCTGGCAGAGAGACATGATTCCGGGGTAAGAGGCGTGCCGCCATCGCTTGGCCAATTAGAAAATGCGTCAGTAAATATATCAGCTGTCCCCACCTGCGTATTTGGTGGAATAAAGAACGAGAGGGTCATTTGAGTATCTCCTGGATTGATGGTTGAATTAACTGACGCAGTACCAATGCTGCTCTGGTTTGCATCAAACAAGTTTAGCGTCATAAGTACAGGAATTGTCTCTCCAGAAGAGATTGCCACTTGGACAAAGTTATTCTGGCCACTTTTTATCATAGAGACTGGGTTTCCATTCTGGTCAATTAGCTGTACCGAATCTATTGATATTCCGTGCGTCTTGATAACATTGAACTGTGTAGAGTTGGTATAGTTTTTACCGTCAACCAGCGCCGTTGCTATATCTTCATAGACACCTGTCTGGAAATTAGACGGGATCTTAAACTGTAGCTGACCTGTGCCGTTATCGTCTGTGGTTACTGTCCTTGATACAATATCATTGCCGGTGGGGTCTGCAACTACAATTGCAATGTTTTGTAGGCTCATACCAGGCAGGGCCACTTTAACAGTTACAACATCGCCATAGGCATAGTATGACTGGTCATTGGTAAGCAAGAGCGATGATGGTAGTATCGGTGTTCCGGTATATACTGTTGAGGAAGAGCCTGCCCCTGAGTTTATGCTGGTATTGTTCAGACCTGAGACTGTTATGCTTGGAGATACTGTTGGTTCAGAGGGAGCCTCAGACAATGATGTCATACCAGAGCTGCCAGAATGACCAGAATCTCCACCATAAGTTGCAGTTATTGTTATGCTGCTTGGCAGAGTAGAGGGCGGGGTATATGTAAGCGCACATTGGTTATCTGACAATGTACAGGCATCCGGGCTAAAAGTGCCTCCAGCACCGTTGTCACTCCATGATACGATGCCAATCATGGACGAGGGTGGGTTTGAGGTATCTGTAATGGATGCAGTCAGGGTATTTGCACTTCCAGAGGTAAATGTGGCAGGACTTGATGTTACATTTACGGCTGTTGTATCAAGTGTACTTTTTGTTGTTAAAGATGCACTTCCACTGCTTGTGCTATGGGTAGCATCACCACTATAGGTGGCAGTTATTGCTATAGTGAAAGGAGGGCTGGAGGAGATGGTATACGAAATGGCGCAACTACCAGATGATAATGTGCATGATGCAGGGCTAAACGTCCCACCAGCACCATTGTCACTCCATATGACAGAGCCCGATGTTATGGTAGGAGAGTTTGATGTATCACTGACTTGTGCTGAAAATGTGACTGTGCTGCCCGCTGACTCGATTGCAGAGGTTGGTGTAACAATGATGGTTGTAGTGTGGATTGTACTTGTGGCAGGAGTTACATTGCTTGTCTGTGTCGTGTTTGTTGCAATAGATGTGGTCTGGTTGCTATTGGATGGTTGTGATGTTTTTGTTGAACTTGTGGTTGAGTTGATAGAAGAGGTGGTTGTGGTGTTGGTTACAGGTGTAGTGCCTGAAGGTGTACTATTGGAAGACTGAATAGTTGTGGTGTTGGTTGTAGATTGACTAGTTGTACCTGAAGGAGTGCTGCTGGAAGACGGAGTTGTGGTGTTGGTTACAGGTGGGGTGGTTGTAGTGCCTGAAGATGTACCGGTTCCATTAGCTGTAGATGGATTAGCAATTGATGTTCCATTAGAATAGCCGGTAAATGTCAAGGTAGAAAATGCGTGTTGTGGCATGAGAAAAACTGTAGAAGCAAAAACTGTAACAAGTAGCAACAGAGTAAGATTCTTTGAGGTTGATGTGTTATGATTCAAAGTTGGGAGATATTTTCTAGAGATAAGCCAATTAAAATGCATCGTATCTACACACCTTATGTAGTTCTACGGAGCGATGCCCATCGTTCCCAGATTCCATAATACTTTCCATCTAGACAATTTATAATGTATTGCGTCATCTTGTTAAGGAACAAGGTTATCTGTGATATAAAGATTGAACAGAATTTATCCTGAGCAAATAAAACACAAGATGGGTCCACAGGGATTCGAACCCTGGATCTTCGCCGTGTAAGGGCGACGTCATAACCAACTGGACTATGAACCCAAGCAAGCTCCAAGTTAAAATGCATTTAAACTTTGAGAATTACATGAAAGAAAAAATGAAAAATGTTAGCTTGCGTGAATCTGAAGCATGGCAGATCTAGTTTTCTTTACAAGTCCCATAGGACTTGGACATGCCACAAGAAACGTCGCAATCGCGCAACATCTGAAAAACATCCCAAAAAAATTTGTAAGTGGGGCTGGCGCCTGTAGATTGTTTTCTGAATACGGCCTTGATGTAGATGACCTATACAGACCTCCTCCATTTAGGGTTGAGAACGGTACTCTTCATAGCCCCCTCAGGTGGCTTTTTAGCTATGTATCATACTACAACAGGTGTAAGAAAGTTTCGACAAAAGTGATAGAGAGGCACAAGCCATCTCTGGTGGTAAGCGATGAAGATTTTGCATCGCTTGTGGTTGCACAGAAACACAATACTAGAACAATACTTGTCACCGATATTTTGCAGACAGGCTTTGCAAAAGGCATAGGTTCCATAATTGAGAAAAAGATGAACCAGTCCATGAAAAATATCATACAAAAATGTGACCTTGTCATCGTGCCGGAGGTTGGACAGAATCATGACAACATAGTAAGGGTTGGGCCAATAGTTAGAGATACTACAAAATCTCGCAATCAGCTGCGAGAAGAGTACTCTTTTGACAAAAAGACGATTATTGTAAGCATAGGCGGTACCGATCTTGGGAAATTTTTGATTGAAAAAGCTGTCGAATCTTTCAGAAAAACTAATCTGGATGCAGAACTTGTTCTGGTCTCTGGACCTTCTCTTCACATGTCAGACACGTCACACAGAAACCTTGGCTTTGTAAGTAACTTGCACGAGCTAATATTTGCTGCAGATCTGGTAATATCGTTGGCCGGAAAATCTACTATCGACGAGTCAAGACACTATGGTACACCTGGAATTTTCATTCCCATAAAGGGGCATTTTGAACAGGAAGAAAATGCAAGAGAGGTTGGATATTCTTTTGAGGACATTTTCAGGTTGGAAGATCTCATCGTGGAAAAAATTGATGAGAAGAGAAACCCTTGCCCTTTTCAGGGCGCAAGCAATGCTGCAGAATTGATAAGAAAATTTTTGTAGCTAGCCATTTTGTTGAAAATTAGGTTGTATTACGGTTTATCTTGTGAAATTGTCTTGTAAAATCATCCCAGAATCTGCTTCATCTGCCTATACTTGTCACCCAAACTTTATAGAAGGTGCGATGAGATGTAATCAAGTTTTGCAGAATCTCACTGTAGCAAAGTTTGGAGGAAGCGCTGTAGGAGTAGATGGCATACTCATACCTACAATCATCAAGAGAATTAATGAGTTAAAAAAAGATTCCAAGGTGATTGCTGTTTTTTCAGCGCCTCTTACGGTATACAATGGCAGACAAAGATCACTGACAGACATTGCGCTTGAGGTTGGCCAGAGTGCAGAAAATGGCCAGAGTATAAACATTGAAGAGATGAAAATTCCATACTTGAAGATACTTTCTCTTGTGGACAAGAAACTCCAAGACGAATGCAAAAAGACAATAGAATCGTTCTTGGAAAAAGCGTCCAATTCTCTAAAAGAGGCACAACAGAAAAGGGAATTTACAAATGAAACAAGGGCAAGGGTGCTTGCATATTCTGGCGAGATACTAATGTCCAACGTAATGAATTATGTGATAAAAAGTGCAGACATAAAATCAGATGTTGTAAATTTTGATACATGGCCCATTGTGACTGACAGAAATATCGAGTCGGCCAACTTTCTTGCCTCAGAATCATTGCAGAATCTGGATAAAACCGAGGCCTTGCTTGAGAAAAACGATGTGATACTCATGGGTGGATTTATCGGAAAGACTATCGATGGTCTTGAGACTACCTATGAGCGTGGTGGATCAGACAGAACTGCTGCCGATCTTGGAATCTTGTTTAGCAAAAAGTACAACACCAGAATTGATTTTGAAAAAGACAGTGCTGTACTGTCTGCAGACCCGCGCACTGTAAAGGAAGAACTGGAGTACATAACCCATCTTTCGTATAATGAGGCAAGAATTGCTGGCATGTTTGGGATGAAGATACTTGATCCCATTGCAATAAAGGAGATAGTTGAGAACGGCGTAGACCTGCCAATCACAATAACTGACATGACAAATCCTGGCAGGATTACAACGATACAAAGAAAGCCTGCGGACAAGAATGGCCACCCCCTAAAGATAGTAACTGGTAAGAAAAATTGCGCCATACTTAGGATGGAGAGCAGCTCGGCCAAGGACCTTTTTGAGTCGCTTGAAAAGGACAAGAGATACAGTGAATTTGTGGTCTTGTCGCCATTTACAAAAGACGACATTGAGTTTACCAGAATACTCTTTCTGGATGGGGATTATGTAAGACGAAATGAGCGGTATATACTGGCATTTGATTCTCTGGCATCTATAACTTACAATAGAGGCGTCATTACGTTGATCGGCGACGAGATGTGGCGCGTGCAGCAGATTGCTTCAAAGGCAAGCTCAAGAATTGGCGAGGCAGGCCTTAACATTCTCAACATGGATGCCCAAGAAGAGACATCACGCATCATCATAGTTACAGAGGACAGTAGAGATAACATAGAAAGGGCAATTCGTGCCGTTCACGCAGAAAGATCAAAAATAACATTTGTGTGACAGACTTGGTGTGACGAACCATTGCAACAATATTGATTTTATTTGAATTACTTTCTTCTCTTTCTTTGTGCTGCCCTTTGGTCTGCTTTTCTCATGTGCTTGCCTTTTTTTCGTGCGACCATTTCACATTTAGAAGATTGGCGTATGTTTTGTATCTTTCGGTTTTACAAGCAGAAAAAACTCATGCATTTGACCCCCACAGGTCCATACCTGTAGAAGTCAAAGTGGGTTTGTTCTTGGGCCTCTATCTAGAATCAGCCCGGCGTTACCCAAAACACGCGCTACTGTATATAGCGTGGAGGAAATATTTAGAGTTGATCTATATAGTTCAAGTATACATGTTTCCAATAGCCATCAATACTAGGGCAGCCCCTACGAACGCAAACCACTTGAAATTTCGCTTGTTCAGAAACATGTTTTTTGGAACCATGTCTTCGTCTTTCATAGTAGACAGCCGTGCCTTTCTCATCTCAAATCCATTTCCAGCAAGACCAATGATTAGCAGTGCGGCTGCCGCAAATGAGATTATGTAGCTCATACACCATTAAAAAAGCGCATAGCACATTTAAAGAAAACTAAAGTTTTCGCAGTGTGACATTCTTGATTCTTTGCAATTTTTATTTTGCCTGTGGGCATCCGTTACATCCATTGGTATCTGCACCTGCTAGGTTAGATCCATTTGTGTTTGCACCTCTAAGAATAGCTGCTGAAAGATTTGTATCTTGGAGGTTTGCGCCAGCAAGATTGGCTCCTTGCAGGTTGGCGCTTTGAAGATTGGCACCCTGCAGGTTGGCACCTGACAGATTGGTATCTTGGAGGTTGTCGGTAGACAGGTCTGCACCTTGCAAGTTAGCACCTGACAGATTGATACCGTGGAGGTCAGCTCCTGAAAGATTCGCACCTTGCAAGTTTGATATGGATAGTACAGTAACGCTAGTGGTGCCTGAGGTGCTGGCATTAAAGTTGGGGCCTCCCAGATATGATGCAGACGCCTTGTGCTGACCTGCAGATAACATTGTGCTCAGAGTTGCCTGTCCACCGGAGAGTGTAACTGGATTACCTGTAGCTATACCGTCAATGTAGAACTGGACTACGCCGCCATTTGGGGTTGGAGATATGATTGCGGTGAATGCGACTGGCAGACCGTATATTACAGATGGGCGGCTTGTTGTTATCGATATGGCCGTCTGCTGTATCGGAGGCGTAAATGTCACCGTGGTTATCGTACCTGTCGCATTCAAGTTCCTAAGAACAGTAGAGTTGTTTGAGACCTGGCTTGCGCAGGGAACTGTAATTGACCATCCATGTGGTACCTCGCCTATGTAGCATTGGTACTTGCCTGACTGGTCATATAATGCAGAAACATACTTCCAATTGTCATCATATGAAAACGGAATTGAAAAACCAAACGCTAGATTTGAACCCACAAGTATCATCACTATCACAAAGGCAGATCGAAAAGGCATGGATCTGCTCCTGTCAAACTGTCTGATAATCAGAACAAATGCAAACACTATTGCAAAAAAAAGATAATGAGGCTCGGAGTTTGCGCAAAGACACTGCCAGTCAAGCAAGTCTCGTCTTATAATCGCCGTCCAAAAGAGAGTTGCCATCATGCACAACAGGATAAATATCTCAAATCTCATTCCTTTTTTAGATGAGTTTAACAGGACAAAAGCAACCACTGCAACTGGCACAAGATACATCAGCTGCCCCCAAGATCCTGAAAGACCTAGTGTGTCATAATGAAAGACCTTGGTAATGCTAAGGGTAAAGGCGTTTACGGATGAATCAAGAACATACTTTCCTACTCCAAGCGTAGAGGATCTGGATTGCTGCGAAGAGGCAAGATAGAGGATTAGGGTTTGAGACAAAAGTATGATTGACGAAATGGCATAGCTTGTTATTGTAGATACATCCCTTCTGTCTCTTCGTAATTCGCGTATTATGACATAGAGCAGTGCTGGAAGGAAGATTACAGAATATGCAGAAGTTAGAAATGATACAGAACAGAAAAACGTGTAAAGATATTTTTCTTTTTTTGATTTTGTTTTATAGCCATTGTAATCAAACAACAGCAGCAACACAAAGAGCATTAGAAAGATGTTCAGAAAACTTGAGATGCTAGAGATGTTTGAATAGATTTCATCAACTCCAGGAACAAGTATGATAAATATGGAGCAGGCCGCACGCAGCCAGTCATTTTTGATTATAAACCTGAATTGTTTTGTCGAGAAAAATATGGCGCACAAGGTTGCAATAACTATTGCAATGATGTTCATCACAAGCGGGGCATTTGATATGCCAAAATCCAGAGAAAAAAGCGCCACGGCTCTTGGAATAAGCTGCAAGTAATTGCCAGCAACAATAAAGAGGCTTGACCAGGAATAATGGATTGCAGGCTCTAGGAGAACAGACGCATCCTCAATCCTTCCCGGCTGGACTACAAATGCGGCCTCTGGTTTTCTTGCAATAAATAGTACAAGCTCAATGAGGAACAGCACGGGAAGAAACCATCGCGTTTTTATCTCATCTACAATTGTACGCATTACAACACCTAGTTCGGCACCTGAATTTAAGATTCAATATGAAGAGACGATTGAGAGGTTCTTTTTGTTTCCCTTTTCTTTAAATTACCAAACTCTCACCCACTGCATATGAAAGAGCGGGGCAAGATATGGATGAATGGAAGACTTGTTCCATTCAAGGACGCAAAGGTTCATGTCCTTACCCATGCGTTGCACTACTCTACTGCAGTCTTTGAGGGAATCAGGTGTTACAAGACAGCAACGGGTCCTGCAATCTTTAGACTTTCAGAACATGTTGACAGGCTTTTCAAGTCTGCAAAGATTTACTCGATGAAGATTCCCTTCTCAAAAAAAGAGATCTCTGAAGGCATCATCAAGACTGTACAGGCAAGCGGTTTGAAGGAATGCTATATCAGACCAATTGCGTACTATAGCTATGGCGTGCTTGGCCTTACGCCCACTCCAAATAAGATAGATGTTGCAATAGCCTGCTGGGAATGGAACACTGGCGAGTCCAGTGCGGGAAAGACGCAAGGTGCCAGATGCAAGATCTCTAGCTGGCTTAGGATAGATTCTAGATCACAGCCCATGCAGGCAAAGGCTGCATCAAACTATGCAAATGCGGCTCTTGCAAGGGTGGAGGCGCTAAAGGATGGCTATGACGAGGCAATCATGTTAAACTATCATGGCAAGATCTCAGAGGGCAGTGCAGAAAATATCTTTATGATAAACAAGGGGCAGATAACAACCCCTCCGCTAGATGCCGGAATACTGGACGGCATAACAAGGGACAGCGTGATCAGGCTGGCAAGAGCAGAGGAGATTGCCGTAACAGAGCGAGACATAGACAGGGGCGAGATATATGTGGCAGATGAGGTCTTTATGACAGGAACCGCTGCCGAGGTCAAGTCCGTCACAGAGGTTGACAATGTAGCCATAGGGGACGGCAAGGTGGGTCCGGTCACACTAAAGATGCAGAAGGTGTTTTACCAGGCATCGCGGGGCATGGACGACCGCTTCTCAGACTGGCTTGTTCCAATCTGATTGTTCGGGCTAGACTCGGTTACATTCTTGGTTGACAATAAAATCAGGGATTACAAATTTTTGGATTTGGCACAATTGCAAAGTACAGTACCGTCTACAAAAATCTAGCCTCATCATTATTTAACACAAGCCATCACTTGTTGAAAGAATTAATTGGCCTCTCACAAAATTCCATAGATTATGGCACAGATTGTGGTTTTGGCTGGGGGCAAGGCCACAAGATTGTATCCGCTCACAGAGAAAATTCCTAAAAGTCTTCTTCCCATAAACGGAATACCGTTTATCGAGCGCCAGATTCAACTTTTTAAAAGAAACAAAATTTCAACTGTCGTGTTGTGCCTAGGAACTTTTTCTCAAAAAATAATCGAATATGTTGGAGATGGCTCAAGATTTGGCATCTCAGTAAAATACTCCATAGAGGGTGATGACGATCTCCTAGGGACACTGGGCGCTCTGAAAAAGGCACAAGATCTTCTAGAGGAGCATTTTTTTGTAATTTGGGGCGATTCGTACTTGGAAGCTGACTATGGATACATAATGAAGGCCTTTTTGAATTCGAAAAAACTTGGGCTAATGACGGCATATAGAAATCATGATAATTTGGAGCCAAACAACATGTCTCTTAGAGACGGGATGGTGGCAGCGTATGATAAAGATGCGACGCATGATGGTAATCATGTCGATTATGGCCTGTCTGTTTACAACAAAAAAGCACTAGACCTTGTTGAATTTGGTAAAAAGCTGGACATGTCTTATCTAAATAAGAAACTCATTTCAATGAATCAGCTTGCAGCTTATGTTGTGGATGAGAGATTTTATGAAATAGGCTCCTTTCAAGGAATAAAGGATCTTGAAGACCACCTAAGGTCAAAATAATCACATTGTCTGTCTTGACTATTGTTTCAGCCATTTATCATATTTTTTGCCGTCTGCTCAATTGAGTTTTATTATTTTTCCTTCTTTATCGGATTGGTATGCTGCAAGGACTAGCTTTAATGCCTCGTATCCATCTATGGAGTTTCCTTGCAAGCCATTACTGACGCTCTTCTCAAAGTCCTGCCATTCTAGAGACCAAGATTTGTCTTCCCCTCTGTATTCAGTTACCTCCTCCATAAATGGTGCAGCGGGATCTAGCTTTCCTAAGATTGCTTTCTCTGTTCCATAACTGCCTCCAAGACCTGTTGCAATTGCATAGCCCTTAGTACCAAAGACCTCAAATGAAAAGTGATTTTTCCACTGTAGTATACTAGAATGCATATTGGTTACCTGTCCTTTTTTTGTACGAAACATTACGAACGCGCTGTCTTCATGAGGGGCCACAATTGAGCCAGTCCCTGATGTAAAGCAAACCACCTCGGATGGATCTCCTACGAACCATCTCATCAGATCAATGAGGTGAATACCCTGCTCAAATAGTTGGCCGCCTGCAGTAATTTTGGGATCACTTCTCCATTCCCCTTTAGCGTTTGGCCTAGCCCCTATCCCATATATACTACGAATAAAATTTATCGTGCCTATCAATCCGTCATCATGCCATTTTTTTATTTGCCCTATTGCGGGGTGGTACCTGTGGTTGAATCCTATATTTAAGACGACCTTGTTCTCTTTTGCTGTTTTAATCATTTCTTGTGCCTCCTCAAGCGTGTTTGCAATCGGTTTTTCGCAGAAAACATGAATTCCTTTCTTCATGGCTTCAATGCTTATCTTGGCATGAAGATTGGGCGGTGTCAGAACCATCACCGAATCAATCTCTGAATCTAGTACGCTTGGCCAATCAGGTAATACCTTGCAGCCAATCTTCTTTGCAAGATGCTCAGCAGACTCTGGTGGCTGGGCTGTCATGGCAATAATCTTGGCTTTTTCAGATTCCAAGACTGCGGGCACCAACCTTTTAGCTTGCAATCCAGCCCCTATGATTCCAACTTTCACTTCCTAGATTTCACTCAAAGTTATTCTTAAGTCTGTTTAGTGAGACACTGGCCAGACACTCTCTAGAGTCTCCTTTACTGCTTGTTTTACAGCTGCGTAGGAAGAGAACATTGGTTTCCATCCAAGCGTCTTGAGACTGGAGATATCATAAAGTACTAGATTTACATCGCCTGGCCATCCACCTCCCTTCCACCCTGCAGGTCCTCCGCTATATCTTACCTTAACGTCATTGAGCTTTGCATCCTCAAGAATTATCTTTACTACTTGTTTTACAGAAAGATTAGAGTCTGAGCCAATGTTGAATACGTTGACCTTTTCTTTTGATTTAGAATATCCATAAAGCATAGCGTCAAGACAATCATCGATGTAGACATAGTCCTTGAGCTGTTCACCGTCTCCCAGTACCTCAAGCTCGGAAGAATTTTTCTTTAGCTTCTCAATCAGATCCCATATCACACCTCTCTTGGAATCTTTTCCTATTATGTTGCCAAACCGAAATATCCAGCCATCCAGTCCGTAGCAATGGCAGAATGCACTTATCAGTCCTTCCGAGGCAAGCTTTGAGGCTCCGTATAACGATATTGGCAGAAACGTACCCGAGTCTTCCGGTGTTGGGACTTTGGCCGGATAACCATAGACTGTTCCAGTAGAGGAAAAGATGATGTCTTTTACTCCTGTCTGCCTCATTGTTTCAAGTACCTTGTATGTTAGCATTGATCCTTGCTTTATGTCTAGATCTGTCTGTTGGAATCCTAGTGTAATATCTGCACTTGCCGCAAAATGAAAGACGGCATCATATCCACGAAATAATGGCGCAAGATCTACGGCCTCTGAGATCTCAAATTGGCAATATGAGAATCTCTTGTTATCAATTATTGGTACCAGCCTGAAGGCATCCTCAAGCGGAAGCTTGTCAATTACTTTTACCTCATGTCCTTCCTTGACAAGCCGTAGTGCCAAGTGTCCTCCGATATATCCGCCCCCGCCGGTTATGATGAACCTGGTCACAAGGACGCACTTGCTTTTGCCTAATAAAAGAATTAATTCTAGACTTGGTTTTGTATGATGCCGTCATTGACTTGGATTTAAAAGGAACTTTTGTAGCAACACCACCATGAGCATGGCAGGCAAAGTATCTGTAGTTACAGGAGCAGGTAGAGGAATAGGCAAGGCAATAGCAAAGAGGTTTGCAAGAGAGGGCTCCAGTGTTGTCCTTGCCGCAAGAACAGCCAAGGAGATTGATGAAACCTTGTCTGAGATAGCAAAGCTTGGTGGCAATGGCATTGCGGTAAAGACTGACATTTCAGTTCAAGCAGACGTAAGGAACCTGATCAAAAATACCTTAGATAATTTCCCTAGGATAGATGTACTTGTCAACAATGCTGCTGTGATAACTCCTATTGGCCCTATTCAAAAGTTGGACTACAGAGACTGGGAAAAAACAGTCTGCACAAACTTGTTTGGAACATTCTATTGCATAAAGGAGGCTCTTCCTCAGATGATCTTGCAAAAGAGCGGAAAGATAATTAATTTGTCTGGAGGTGGTGCATTCAAGGCCTTTCCAAACTTTAGCGCCTATAGTGTATCCAAGGCAGGAATTGTACGACTTACCGAAACTCTTGCAGAAGAGCTCAAGGCATACAACATTCAGGTAAACGCAATAGCTCCCGGTGCGATAAGGACTAGAATTATTTCTGATGTGCTGGAAAGCAAGGAACTTGCGGGAGAAGAGTATGAACGTGCAAAAAAAACTTTTGAGGATGGAGGTGCCGACATATCAAAGGTTGAGGAGTTGGCTGCATTTTTAGCATCAGGCCAGTCTGATGGCCTTACAGGAAGGACCCTAAGTGCACAGTGGGATGACCTGCAATACATAAAAAGAAATATCTCTGAGATTCAGAATTCTGATAAATTTACGATGAAGAGAATAACATAGAATTGGTGAGTCAGATACTTTGCAAGAATTGCATCTAATTGTCCCCTCTCATTTACTCAAATTCTCTCATAATACCTAATTGCTGTATTTTCTGTGTATGTTCTTCCTAGGAATAACAAAAAATGGAACCACAAATAATAATGGCTTCTTAATATTAAGAACCGTGGAAGTTCATTAATCATGGTGTTGGAAAGAGAAGCAACCATTTCTACTGGTGACAGCAAAATAGCTGTTATCATACCAACATTGAATGAAGAGAAAGGTATAGCAGTTGTCATAGATAAGATTCATGAGGCACTCAAAAATTACAGCTATGATATCGTGGTTTCAGACGGAAGATCAACAGACAAGACCGTTGAGAATGCTCTCAAACACAATGCCAAGGTAATTTATCAGAGGAAAAAGGGTTATGGGGACGCCCTGATTGCAGGATACATGTACGCAATAGAGGAACTTGGCTCTGACATTTTGGTAAATCTTGATGCTGATGGCACCTATGAACCAAATGATATTCCAAAATTGATAGAAAAAATAATTGGAAACGAGGCAGACTATGTAGTTGGAAAAAGGACTGTCTCTGCAGAGTCTATGAAGCGAAGCCACATAGTTGGCAACAAGGCAATCTCTTTTTTGATCCGTAGGTTACTTAAGGTAAATGTAACTGACACCCAATCTGGCCTTTTTGCATTTAGGTCGTACTTGATAAGAAACATTGAATCATGGTCTACTTCTGGATGGGCATTAAACACAGAACTTCTTACCAAGGCAGCAGAAAATGAGATGATAATTCAAGAGGTGAATGTAGCATATTATCCAAGAATTGGCAAGGCTCACAACACTACCCTAGGCGGCGCAATTGCAAACCTTACTGTCATAATTCGTATGCTAAGAGATACCGAACCCCTGCGCATGCTTGGAATAGTAAGCTCGATCATCTTTGCAGTAGGGTTAGGAATAGGCGGCATGGTTGTTTATGACTTTGTACAGACAGGAGTTGTAAAGCACACCAGCTCGGCAATCCTGTCCGCACTTTTGTTAATAGTGGGAGTTCAGATATTTTCGTTGGGTCTTGTAGCAGACATGATAAAAAGGAGGCAGCTGCGAAGAATCAGGCCTGCAAATAGCTATTACCTGGAGAGATAAGATTTTGCCAAGGTCAATAACAGAATTAATAACCAAACAGCTACAGTCTCTTTAAAATGATAATTTCAAAGACTCCTCTTCGCATATCTCTTGGCGGCGGAGGCACTGATCTTCCATTTTTTTACCAAAAACATGGAGGTTTTGTGATATCCGCTGCGATTCAAAAATACGTGTACATCATAATATCGCATCGCTTTGAAAAAGACTTTAGAATAAGCTACTCTGAGACTGAAATTTGCGATTCTGTCTCAAAGATAAAACACCCAATTGTAAGGGAAGCCCTAAGGGTTGCAAAACTCAAGGATCCTGTAGAGATAATATCAGTCTCAAATGTACCGGCCAGAACAGGGTTGGGATCATCGGGAAGTTTTACGGTTGGGTTGTTAAATGCACTGTACAGCTACCAGAAAAAAGATATCGTAAGAAAAGACTTGGCCGAGACTGCGTGTCACATAGAAATTGATCTGTTAAAGGAGCCTGTTGGAAAACAAGATCAGTATATTGCGGCCTTTGGTGGTATGTGCTGCCTTACCATGGATAAGAACGGTAATGTAACGGTAAAACCTCTCAAGATCTCAGGGGAGACAAAAGATGATCTTGAGAATCGGCTGGTCTTCATTTATACCGGCCTTACAAGATCTGTGTCGGAGATTTTACGAGATGTTCAAAAGAATAAGAATCCATCTGATGAATATCTGATGAAGATTAAAGAGATTGGTTACAAGGTAAAGAAGAGCCTTGAGAGTGGGAATTTGGATGATTTTGGAAGACTGATGCACCAGCATTGGGAGGAAAAAAAGCAGACCTCAGGCAAAATAACTAATAATAAAATTGACAGATACTATAACATGGCACTGGAGGCAGGCGCTCTTGGAGGTAAGGTTATAGGTGCAGGAGGTGGGGGATTTCTAATGTTTTACTGCAACAGCGACAGCTCCAAGAAAAATATTATAAAAAAATTCCGAGCAGCGGGTCTTGATGAGGTAAAATTCAGGTTCGAGTCAGACGGTAGCAAGATAATATCGAACATGACAGGTGGGTTCAGTTGACATATCAAAATCAGATAAAGGCATACCTTGAGAATCTAAAAAAAATAACCGATAGCATATCTGTAGACGACATAGACAAGACCATATCGATTCTAAACGAGGCACGGCAGAGAGGCAACAAAATATTTGTTATAGGAAACGGCGGAAGCGCATCTACTGCCACCCATTTTGCAGCAGATCTTAACAAATATACTTCTGTAGAGGGCCAGAGGAGGTTCAAAGCTATATCTCTTGAGGACAATACAGCACTTTTGACTGCCCTGATAAACGATGAAGGATGGGAAAATGTCTATTCATACCAACTTGAGAATCTGATGGATGACGGCGATTGTCTTGTAGCAATAAGCGTTCATGGCGGTACGGGAAAGGACAAGGCTGCAGCCTGGTCTCAAAACCTTCTCAAGGCAGTGAAGATGATCCAGGCCAGGAAAGGAAAAGCTATTGGGATTGTAGGTTTTGATGGGGGTGTTTTGCGAGAGGTGTGCGACGCATCCATAGTAGTTCCCATGGAATCTACTCCTCAAGTGGAGGGATTCCACTTGGTTCTTACGCATCTCATATGTGATATACTAAGGAACTCTTTTGAGAAAAAGACGGGATGAAGAATAAAGCAATTTTTCTGGATAGGGACGGAGTGATAAATAAACTAGTTTACCAAAAGGAAGAAGGGATAATCGATACTCCATTTTCCGAGTCACAGCTAGAGGTGGCAGAGTCTGTGCCAGATGCTATCTTGAAGCTACGAAATGCCGGGTACAAGATAATCATAGTCTCAAACCAGCCCGGTATTGCCAAGGGATACTATACCAAAGAGACCTTTGAGAAAATTCAGGCAAAGATGCGGCAAATTCTTGAGAAAAAAGGTGCCATAATAGATAACGAGTTTTACTGTCTACACCACCCTGATGCAAAAAACTCCAGATACAGAAAAAAATGCAGTTGTAGAAAACCAGGAATAGGCATGATTAC
Organism: Nitrosopumilaceae archaeon; assembly: GCA_030038445.1. Classification (GTDB taxonomy): domain Archaea; phylum Thermoproteota; class Nitrososphaeria; order Nitrososphaerales; family Nitrosopumilaceae; genus Nitrosotalea. The sequence continues at coordinate 2,997 of JASHOW010000114.1, read as the reverse complement.
AAAGGCAACAAAGACACACAAGATAGATATCAAAAATTCTTTTTTCGTAGGGGATGGAATGGTTGACCTTCAAGCTGCCAAAAAAATTGGATGCCCAAGCATCTTAATTGGAAATGTAAACTCAACTTTGACAAAAATCTTGTCGGAAAAAAAGCTGGAGCCGGTCTATATCGCACATGATCTCAAGGAAGCTGCTGAATTTATCACGCGACGGTAGATATTTGATTTAGGATTGACTTGATTAAGTTTATTTAATGAAAATCATTAAACCAAGATATGGAGATCTTTCTTGACACTGCAAACATCACAGAAATTTCTCACATACTTCGTTGGGGGATAGTTGACGGCATTACCACAAATCAAAAGATTTTCCAAAACGAGAAGGGTGTTGACCCTCTAACACGAGTGCAAGAAATTTGTAAAATGGTGTATCCCAGACCTGTAAGCGTTGAATCCAATGGTACGTCCCTAGAGGAGATTCTTTCGGATGCAAGAAAATTTTCCAAGATTTCAGATAACGTCGTGGCTAAGGTAGCAATGACAGGCAATGGAAATGGTCTGGAGGCAATAAGCATCCTTTCTGGGGAGGGAATCAAGACAAACTGTACCATAATGATGAATCTAAACCAATTGATATTGGCAACAAAAGCCGGTGCTACATATGCAAGCCTGTTTTATAACAGGGCAAAAGACTCTGGTGAGGATCCGATACAGACAATCAAGCAGTTTACGTCCTGGAATTGCTCCAATGGATACAAGACGAGGTTAATAGTTGGAAGCATACGAAGCTTAAATGACGTCTCTAATGTTGCAGCTGCAGGAGCCGACATCATTACAATACCATACAAAATTATGATGTCCATGCCATATCACAAAAAAACTGAGGAAACAATCCAGGAATTTGACATGGCTTGGAAGGACTTTTTGAGCGGTGCGGCCCATCACAAGACAAACTCCAAATGAGTTTGTTCTGCTTGAAAACAAAAACATTGACTTGAACAGTTCTGTCAAATAACAGATTAAAATTCTCAAATTAGTCACTAACGTCAGAAAATCTGATGTAATGCCAACTGGTAAATTTTCTGTGCGGTACACAATTGTTAACTTAGATTCAAATAGCCAAAATTTTTGCATAAAGTAGTGAATGTAGGAGTAGTTGGCTTTGGAAAGATGGGCGTCCTGCATGCTGGGATTCTTAATGCTTTGGAGGGTGTTAGGGTAACAGCGATTGCAGAAAGAGATGGCGCTTTGAGAGAGTATGTAAAAAAAATTTTTCCTCACATAAAGATGTACGATGATGCAAGCAAGATGTGTGAGCAAGCTGCATTGGATATTGTTTACATAACCACTCCGGTTTCGTCACACCTGCCTGTTGCAATCTCATGTATTAAAAACAATATCAATTTCTTTATGGAAAAGCCGTTAACTGTAAACCTTGGAGAGGCAAAAAAGTTGTGCCAAGAGCTTCGCAAACACAATATCATTCATTCCGTGGGATACAACCGCAGGTTCACAGATACATTTGTCAAGGCAAAAGAATTGTTAGATTTGGGGACGATAGGAGATGTACATGAGGTCAACTCGTCGATTTACCTCTCCACAGTTTTTTCCAAAACATCCAGCTCGGCGGCCAAAAAGGCTGAAAGGGGCGGGGTTCTCCTAGATCTAGGAATACATGTAGTAGATCTCTTGATTTGGTACTTTGGATATGTAAAAAAAGTCTCTGGCCATACAGGTTCAATCCATTCTACCGGAGCGGAGGATTCTGCCCACATGGAGATAGAGTTTGAAAATAAGACAAGTGGAGTCTTTGATACATCGTGGAGCATACAAGGATACAGGCTTCCGGAGATTAACCTTGAGATACATGGAAGCAATGGCAAGATTAGAGTAAGTGACGACTTTATAGAGACGGATTTGAAAAAATCTGTACCGCACCTCAAAGACACAAAGATGAAAATTTACAAACAGCAACTTTGCACACCCATCCCCTTTGACTTGGGCGGAGCAGACTATGTTAAAGAGGATCTGCACATGATAAACTGTGTAAAAGAGAAACGACAGTCATTTGTAAACGTCTTTGAGGCAACCAAGTCCCAAAGCGTCATTGAGGCCATGTATAATTGTGTGGGAAAGGAAGAGCAAGAGGTGGAATACATTGATAAAACCTGAATCGGTCCTGCTTGGAGATAATCCGTTTTTTGGAGTAGACCATCTCTCTCAAGAAAGGGCAAGAAAAAAGGCGCCAGTATCCCAGAATTTTGACAACGCCGCTGACGTAATAAAATACTGTTACGATGCTGGCATACACGGAATGGTTGTAAATACCCACCCAAACCTCAAGGATCTTATCGGGCGCTTAAGACAGAGGCATGATCTTGCCGACAAGATTGATTTCTATCCCATACTTCCTGGGTTTTCCGAGTATTTTTCAATGGTTTCACAGAAGGGTTTTGTCGGTTCGATAAACGAGATCTTGGATCAGGCAGAATTTGGAAGAAAGATTAAGATTCTGACAAAGGGCGGGCTTGGAATTATCAGAAAAGACCTCTTTGAGTTGTTCAAAGTTATAATTGATATGGATATGCTACAGCTTCAAAATACAAAAGTAAGAACCATTTTTCTGCACGAGATAATAACAGATCTGGCCATGTCATTTAACACAAAAAAACTTGTAGAAACATTTGCGGAGTACGTGACTGACAAGTACAAGGTTAAGGCAGGATTAGTTAGCCGCAACTTTCCAATGCTGGTAGATAAGATAGATGAATGGAATCTGGAGATTCCGGAGATTATGACATCGTTTAACAAGGTAGGCTTTCAGATGATTCCCACTCGAGAAGATTGTGAGGACGCTTTGAAGAGATACAAGGGCGAGGTGACTGCCATGAGTGTGCTTGCTGCAGGTTATCTAGAACCAAGAGAGGCATACGGGTATATCCGATCCCAGCAGGGACTTTCCAGATGTGTAATAGGAGTCTCAACCATAGATCATGC
>JASHOW010000113.1 GCA_030038445.1 Nitrosopumilaceae archaeon | reverse complement strand
AAAGGCTATTTTCATGGGGGGTTTAACACTTGTGCCTACATATAGCAGCCAAGAGTCAAAACACCCCCATTACCCAGTAATAGTTTATCACATCTTATAACACGTGAACAAAAGCTAAACCCCCAATTTTGACCACATTTTTGCAAAAAAATGACAACAAAATGACATCACAAGGGCTTGAATCATACTATCGCCATATGGATGGCAGTTTTTCAATTTGTTCCAAGATTTCTAAGGCCGTAGTACTATCTCTATGTTTTATTGCAGTTGCAAAGGCAAACCCCAATCTAATGGCTTCAGGAGTGAGATCTTTTACTTTGTCCAAGTTCCTACCCTCCTTTCTTATCCTCTCACCCAACGCACAGGATTTCCAGTTATCAGACATAGATTGCTCCGCATGGGTTAGGGGGTTGCATAGTCTTTGCCGCCAGTCACTTAGTTCCATTTTTTCAAGCAGACCCTCAAGTTTCTGCGTATAAAAAACCCTCATGTTTTGCTCAGCTTTGATCTTCGCTAGTTGTACTTGTGTTTTTTGCTTGCAATAGAGCAGGTAGGATTCAAGCTGCTGGAATCTTTTCTCTGGTCTGGACTATCTCTATCTCCACTGTTTCCAGTGGTTCGTCAACTATGTTTCGCTTTATTGAGAACATCTTGGGTTTATCAAAATCTTTAGTGCAGTCGGGACATGCATAGACCAGTACCCTATATTCATTTGGTGCTTTTGGGTTTGAAAGGCGTGGATAGTAAACTAATCTACCTCCACAGTCTACGCAGTATCTATTTGCGCGCCTTGTTCTGGCCAATGCGGACCTCCTGCATGTGTAGGTATGTAGCGATCAGTATTAGATCTATGCAGTCTAATAGAATGAACTAAACTGTAATTGTAACATAATATTTCATAATTCGAGTTTGGAAATATAATACCACAAATGCCATAGTTCATCTGGCTTTGATCGGCAGATGAGGAAAACTATATTTCTAAATTCGAATTATGAAATATCAAAGACGCCGCCCGTCAGACTTGAACTGACGACCCGCTGATTAACAGTCAGCTGCTCTACCACGCTGAGCTAGGGCGGCAACAGACTTGTTCGTAGGATAAGCCGATTTAATTCTTGCTGATTACTTTTCGATACCGTCGTGTTTTTCAAAAAGATAAATGCCGTCAAGAAAAACTCGCCAGTCTTTGTTTTTTACTTTGGTATTTTGTTGAAGACTTGCAGCTGTCTGTGAGACATCGGTAAGGACAGGTCCTGTGAGTACTACATCATCACCTTTTGGGATAACTTTTGTATCGCCAAATATTTTTGATATTCTTGGTGCACGTTCTCCTTGAAAATTCTCCACGTTTATTTTGCCATCTTTTACCTTTACCGTGATTGGAAAATGTGCATAAACTATCTTCATCTTAAAAGTATATCCAGATTGAACTCCTTTGATAAGTGTTCTAATGAGCGACTCTGCAGTTTTGAAGATTGCATAGTCTTGCTTGCGTGTACCAAGAGATTTTAGTGCAATGTTTTTGCCTGTTATCTTCAGATCAACAGGAATTTTCTTAAAGTTTTTTCTCGTTTTGCCCAAAGGCCCCTCTACACTAAGAATCTTATGACTTTCAGTTACCTTTACCTTGTCCGGTATTTCGATTGTTACCTCATGTATATCAATTTGCTCAGTAGACATACCCTATTAGTAATCCCCCTATTCCCTTGTTTATGGCTTCATGATGCGACATTACACCTTGATTTGTTGTGACAATTAGCATACCCCTTGAATATGCAGGTAGGTATTGTTGTTCCCATCTTCCATATCCATCCTTGGTTACCTTAAATCTTGGCGTGATCGCACCACATTTAGTTATCTTTGCCAGCAACTGTATCTTGAACTTGCCTCCTCTTTTATCATCAACATGTTCAAATTCTCCAATGTAATTGTGGTTTTGCAATGTTTTGAGGACCTCAGTTCCAATCTTTGATGTTGGTAGTACCACACAATCTCTCTTTCTTCTCGCTTCACTATTGTACAGAGTCACAAACAAGTTTGCTAAAATATTAGTTGTTGGCATTATTATCACCTAAATTTGTTAAACCCCAATGATGCTGCGACTTCCCTGAAACATCGTCTGCACAGTATAAGGTCATATTTTTGAATGACTGCATTATAATCACCACATCTTTTACACCATCTTGAACCTTTGCCAAACTTGTGCTCTTTTCGTCCTGTGATCTTATAATCTCGATTTTTACCCATTTATACCACCTGAATTCCAAATTCTCTGATCAGAAATTGTTTTGCATCTTCAGCAGTTATTATATGACCAAGTCCGACACTTGCCTTGTGTTTGCTTCTGACTCTAATGTTAAATCCTGGTCTTGCCAGTGCAATTGAGATATTCAGACCCACAATTCCAATGTTTGGGTCATATTTTACACCTGGAATGTCAATGTGTTCTCTGATTCCAAAAGAAATATTTCCAAAATTGTCAAATGAGGAACTTTTTATCTGGTTGCCTTTGGCGGCGAATAATCTTTTCAACAATTCAAGTGCTGATTGTTTTCGTACAGTAACCGCAACTCCTATAGGTTCACCTTTGTGTACACCCCAATCTCTTTGTGTGGCTCGTGCCATTCTTGGGCTTGGTTGTTGGTTTGCAATTTGTTGTAATGCACGTTTTGCTCTCTCTATTGGCTCTCCCGATTTTCCTACACCCATGTTTAGGACTACCTTTGCAACTGTTATTTTTTTCATTGACGATTCCATCTTTTGCGACATATCTATCACTGGATTTGTATCACTGGCTTGTCCTTTCCAACTGCCATAATTGAATGAGATGGAATCTCAATCTTCCTATTATCAATATCGACTAGCGCTCTGTGTGGCAAAACAAACGTGCCTTCCTTGATCTCAGATATTCTTCCCATCCTACCTGCATTTATTCCACTTGTAACAATAACTTGGGCTCCCTTCTCAAGTTTTATGACATCAAGAATCTTCATCTCCGGAATTTGCACCAAACAGGTGTCTCCCACCTTAACCTTTGTATCAGATATCAAGTTTCTTCCATCATGAAAACCTAGTTGTGTTTTTTTATCTTTAATTGTTACTTTTTTGGTTACCTTCAACAATTTCTTTGTTTTTTCAGATTCATTTATTGCAATTGGTTTTAAGACAGTCAGATCTTTTGGTACAAGGCGATATACTTCTGGCACGCCTTGCATTTCTATCACATCCATAAGCCCAAGCCCGTGATGAATTGATTTACGGGTAATTCCATCTACCTTGATTTTTCCTCCATAGATGACAGACTTGGCTTCTCTGAGAGAATTTGCAAGCTTTAGAGTATCGCGCACAAATACAGCAGTGGGAATGGAGCCATCTTTTTTGTGTCCTCCAGGCTTTACGGTAACTACAAACCTCTTATCTTTTCTTGTAATTCCCCAGAAAAGCGGGGCCATCTGTCTTTTTAGTTTCTTGCTGCCTGATATACTTACCATTATTTATCACTCTTTTTTGTTTTTGGGGATTGTTTCTCCGTCTTTTCAATTTTTTCAGCTGCTTTTGTTTCTTTTTGTTTTGGTTTTTGTTCTGTCTTTTCTGCGTTTTTCTCTGTTGATTGTTCTTTTTCAACGTTCTTGTGTTCTTCTTTTGGTCTTGTTTCTTTTTGATTATCCACTGGTTTTTGTTTTGAAGTTTTGGGCTTTTGTCCTTCAAGTCTGTTTTGTCTCCACTTATCGCCTAGATTCAATGCAGTAATCATAACGTTTGATGGATGAATGTAAATATCCACATTGCCTCCTTTGAGTTTTTCACGCTTTATCCCCTCAATTGCAATTCCTCGTCTTTCTGCTGAAACATGAGTAACTTTTCCTTCGATTCCCTTAAATTCACCACGCAGGACCTTGACACTATCACCTTCCACCACACGCGCAGCGCTTTGATGATATTTTGCCCGCAGGTCATCAGAAAGATGAGCCGCTAGATGTTTGCTCGTCATATGCATAGACGTTGTGTATAACATCTGTCTTCTTACGGTTGTAGGTTTCATATCATACCACCATTGATGCCAAGTTTGCAATTCGCGGCCATTTTTCTGAAGCCTCTACTGCAACTGGCCCTTTGATCTCAGTTCCCTTGATCTCGCCTTCCGGAGTGACAAGCACACCTGCATTATCCTCAAATGTAACTCTAACACCGCTTAATCTTCGAATTGCATATTTTTGTCTAATTATTACAGCACCAAATATTTGTCCACGGAGCTCGCCTGGCCCTTTCTTAACCACGACATTTACAAAATCCCCTACTGCTGCAGACGGATATCTTGCGACCCTGGTTTTTGTCTTTTGAACCATAACTATCTCTAATATCTTTGCACCAGTATTATCAGCACATACTATCTGTGCACCAAGAGGCAGTGGTCTTGTGACATATGGTCTGAACTCTTGAACTCCTTTTGCAGACACTGCACGACTTTTTGTTGCAGCCATTACGACATGACCTCCACAACCACGAATGATACGCTTTTTGATAATGGTCTACATTCTGCAGTCAATACGATATCCCCTTCCTTGACATCAATGCAAAGCGGTCTGTGAGCATGAATCTTGCTTTGGCTTCTTGCATATCGTTTGTATTTTGGAACAAACTTTGGAGCTTCCTGTTGAACTACAACCATTTTTGGAGCCTTTGCACTCACTATCTTTCCTTGTATTAGCTTACCACGTATGCTCAGAGTACCATGAAACGGACAGTCATCATCTTTGCATTCAGATTTTGGAACACGGACCTGAAGGCCAATGTTCCTAGTCATGCTCTTACTCCCATTCGTTCGTATGATCTCTTGGTTAATTTAGTGCCATCCATTATGGCTTGGCCTCCATTGAAGACAAACTTCCAATGGGTAGAATTTTTTGGAAATCTTTTGAGCCCCTTTTGTGTGTTAAGTGCAAACATGAATTTTGTTTCATCCATAATTTTTCCAGTGAGGCCAACTATATGTTTATTATTAGACTCGACAATCTGTGCCTGCAGTCCAATTAGCTCATGTGATGCAATATTATCTCTGGTTATCATTTTTTCTTCATCTCATTTAATCTGGTCAATACCCTCGCAATATCCCTTCTTAGGGGCTTCACTTTACCGCTATCTTTTCTAAGTGTCCCTTTAGAGGATTCAATTCTGAGTTTTGTCAATTCTGAGCGAAGTTGGTCAAGTCTATCTTTGAGATCAGTCTCATTAAGTTCACGTATTGTCTTCATCTTTAGTCTAGACATTATTTGAGCTCCGCCTCAACATCATCAAAGACTTCGGTTTGCTCAATGAGTGTTGTCTCCCTTTCTATCTCTTCACTTTCTGTGCGCGGTTTTGCTGGATCAGTTATTGGCTCTTCTAATACCTCAATCTCTTTTTCCTCTTCAGATTTTATTATCTTATCCTTTGTAACTACTCTAGCCTTTAATTCAAATTCTGGCACATGCATCTCCTTTCTTGCAATTCTAATTCTTACGCCGATGAGACCCATCTTAGTTTCAACATGTACAATGTCTTCTGCAACCACGATTCCTGCTTGATATCCTGCTCTTGGTAGAATTCCCTTGCTATGTTTTTCAAACGATGAACGCTCGCCCCTGAGTTTTCCCGAAATCGTGATTTGCACACCCATTGCACCTGCCTCCATGATTGTTTGCAATGTCCACATGACAGCTCGTCTAAATGCGGTTCCTCTTGCAAGATGTTGTGACATTCTGTTGCACATGACACTTGGTTCAAGTTCCGGGCGTGTAATTTCAATTACAGAGATTTGCGGATTCTTAAGACCAAAGTCACTTTCTAGCACTTTGGTAAGATCTCTGATACCGCTGCCCTTTCTACCTATGACAATACCTGGTCTTGTCACATGCAGGCCCACTCTAGTGCCAGTGGGGGTTTTTTGAATATCAACACCTGAAAAACCAGCTTCTTTTATTGCAACTTTGAGATAGTCTTTCAAAAGCATGAGTTTGTAGCTGTCTTGAATTACATTTTTTACCGATGACATGTCAAATCTCCTGAGCTACAAGCTCTACATGCGTCAGAATGTTTACTTTTGGAGTTGCCCTGCCCTGTGCACGAGGGGTAAACCTTTCAAGTTTTCTCCCCTTGTGAACTGTTGCATTGATTATTTTCAATCTATCAAGATCCATTCCACGATATTCAGCATTTGATTCCAAGTTGTCAAGAAGTCTGACAAATTCTGTTGCTGCTTTTTTCGGATATCTGCCAGACATAACTCCCGTATCAGCT
>JASHOW010000112.1 GCA_030038445.1 Nitrosopumilaceae archaeon | reverse complement strand
TTATGCACCTACAATTCCACATTTGGCCTATGTGATGTTCCAGCTCATGTTCGCTGCTATCACTCCTGCACTTGCAATTGCAGGATATGCTGATAGAGTGAAGATGAGTGCGTTCCTGATTCATGTAGTTCTATGGACTACATTCATCTATGACTTTGTGGGACATGCAAACTGGTCACTTGGAAGTCAGGGTACAGCAGTAGGTTGGTTAGCAAATATAGGAACAGAAGACTTTGCAGGAGGTACAGTCATCCACATTACATCAGGTTTTGCTGGCTTGGCTGCAGCAATGTTCCTTGGACGTAGAATAGGGTATGGAAAAGCTCCATTTGAACCTCATTCAATTCCGCTAATTATCCTTGGAGCCACAATACTCTGGTTTGGCTGGTTTGGTTTCAACCCGGGAAGTGCAGGATTTGCAGGCTTCCTTGAAACTCAAGCATTCCAAAACACAAACCTTGCAACAGCAGTTGCAGCTATTTGGTGGCTGTTTCTAGCTTGGGCTCACACTGGGAAAGCAAGTGCTATTGGTGCTTGTAACGGAGCTGTGGCTGGACTCGTAGCAATTACGCCAGCATCCGGATTCATTGGTGTATGGGCATCAATAATTGTAGGCTTTGCTTGTGCAACAGTCTGCTTCTATTGTGTTCTGATCAAGAACAGGGCAAGAATAGATGATGCGTTGGATACATGGGGTGTCCACGGAATGGGTGGTGTCGTTGGTGCACTCTTGACAGGTGCATTTAGCGAAACACGTATCAATCCATTTGGCCATAACGGACTGTTCTTTGGAAATCCAATGCAATTTGTAATAAATTGTGAAGGTGCAGGCTTTGGAGCAGCATGGTCGTTTGGTATTACTTACATCATATGGAGAATACAAGACGCAATTTGGCCCGGTGGCGTGAGAGTTACACCAAAAGAAGAAGAGATAGGCTTAGACTTGGCACAAGTAGGAGAAAGAGCATACTCGCAGTTTGCGGAGTAGTGCTTTAGTCCCCCATTTTTCTGTTTATTTTTAATGTGCGCTGTGAAATGATTTTATCATGATTTTCAGAAACGGTAAAAAGGATGGAGGATTAGATTCAAACAATGGTTGATAGGTGGCTAGCATTTTGCGGTCTACAATTTGTAAGTGGAGCGCTAGGATTTTTCTGGTCATTTTATACGCGAACTCCAATCTTTCTATTTGTTGGAGGTTTTTTTTTCTCACTTGGAGTATTTGCCATAACAAGATGGGGGTATGACAGGTGGAAGTCAAAACAGAAACCAAGAAAACGTAGATGAAAATTTCAAACCGTTCACCACTATTTTAAAATAGTTTTTTATAGATTAGGTTTGTTTATATCGACCGTTTTTACGAGTATTCTTGATATTCTTTGTCTAACGAAAAATCGCCTCGCTTTACTCGAAAACGACGATATGCAATTTTTGCGATTATTACAGCCATAGGTGTAACAATCGCGTTCTATAACTCATTAACCAGCTTCAACTACGGGCATTCAAAGGAATGGAATTTTGATTCTTATCAAAATGGTACAATACCTGATAATTTTGTAGACTTTGAATCAAATTCCCCGACAGGATTATGGATAGTAAAGGCTGATAATTCTGCTATATCGCAACCCAATGTGTTGGCTGCCATGCCTGATGAAAATAGTACAGGATATCACATGCAGGTAATGCCAGATTCTCCTACCGTTTCTGATGCTCAAGTAAGCGTAAAATTTATGATACTTCCAGGACACCGAATAGAACAAGCAGGACTTTTGATCCGTTTTGTGGATTCTAGTCACTATTTTGCTCTGGTGGCAGATCCGCTACATAACAGGCTCTCCTTATGTAAGTCTGATATTCAATTTGTAGTATGCAATTATGAAACTCAAACTCAGATTAGTGTTGGTACTTGGCATACTTTGCAAGCCACTGTGTCATCACAGGGTATAGGTGGATGGCTGGATGGTGTAGAGCTCATCAAAGCTAATAATGAATATTATCAGACAGGACAGATTGGATTGTGGGATAAGGATGACACTTGGGCATATTTTGATGATTTACAAATTCAATATTGATAATGCTGATTTTACTGATGAAATCTTTTTAGAAAAGAAAGTTAAACATTTAATTAAACACTTGTCCAATTCATTGTATATGCTATTTGGTATCTTTGCCGTACACAATCCGGACTTGTGTCCATTAAACAACATCAAAAGCAAAAAGATTTTCTTGGAACTTCAGAATAAAATGAAAGTAAACTCAAGGAAATTCAACATACTAAAGATTATTGCATTTTACATGTCTGTGCTTGAACACGAATGGATAATTATCTTGGATGCAAAAAATGCCCATGATATAGAGCAATTCTGCATAGCAGTAGGAATCTCATCCACCAGTACGGTGAAAATTGTACCAATAAACGATTTCAGGAAAGTCGTAAAGAGACTGCAACACTGAGTTTATCTGGTCTTTACCTGGATAGTCAAGGATTAGTAATAGCAAAGTCTGAGACTTGGTGTGAGTTCAAATAAAGATAACCCTGAGAGAGTTTCTTTTAAGAGCCAGATGATTCTGGCGTTGATTCCAAGTTTTATCTCACAGATAATTGCCTTTTACAGGATTAGAAAGCTTGTCTATGGTATCATAATAGAGGTTGTGGTTTTCTTTATTGATTTGATTATTCAGACCACGATATCTTGGCCCGTTGGAATGGTAATGACTCTGCCTGTGACAATTGGCATTCCAATCTATTATATTCGCAAGTGGACTGTAGAGTTTAACAATGTGTCTAGGGGATTATTCTAAGTTTCAACTAGGTTGTATAATAAAATGAAAAGAGAGGGGGTGATTTTTTAAATCACTTGCCATGGTCTTGTCGCAAATGTGACTGCGTAGCCAACTCCAATTATTATCGATTGGTATACGACGTTTGTATATGGAATTGGTTTTACAATTGGATCGCCTGTTACGACAATTGTTTGTCCTGGACCTAGACCTGGACCGATGCTTGCAATGTTAAGCTGCGTATGCATGTGGTATACTGCTGGCTCTAAGGCTCTGATTGTGATCTTGTATGGGATCACACTGTTTGCTGGAATCGTGATTACGTTTCCAGGTGGATCTCTTGCTACAATCTCCCATCTGTTACCTGCGTTTGGCGAGTCACCATACACAGTGTACCAGCCTCTTAGATCTCTGTTTACGAGACTCGTAAACTTGCCAGAGTCTGTCAGCGTGTCGCCTGTTTGGACGGATTGCTTAGACCAAGTCTCGTCATCTATCCTCACAAAACGACTCTGTAGCTGTGCCTGTACACCATGAGCTTCTGCATGTTGGAACATTTGTGCAAATGATGGTCCAACTGCGCCAAGTGCTACTACCACACCTATTGCAGCTACAATAAACTTCTTATCGACCATATCGCTTAACTAATCCAACTGACAAACAACAATGATATATGTTTTGCCATGGCTAAAGGCGATCAGAAGCAAACGTGGATCTATTATATGATTAACATCGATGATAATCATCATTGTAGTGTTTTATTACTGTTAATTTAATAACAATAACACTTGGTTTACATAGAGATATTTCATTGTATTATGGTAGTAAATTGAATAATTAGAAGCTATTTTGTAGTTTTTCGAACTAATGCTTTAAATAAGAAAGAAATGACTCTACATACATGGCACAAATGCCAGCACTGATTCCAAAAGAAGTTGAGATCCAGAGACTGAAGAAGATCTGGATGATCATCATCGCAATGGGATCGATCGCTGCATCCGTAGAGGTAGACAACTTTGTAGATGGATCTCTACACCAGACATCTATCAGAGATAGTGCCTTCACACCAGCACACTGGTGGTTATACAGCCACTTTATCGCATTGCCCTTAGGATGGGCATCGGTATCGATGTATGACAGAAAGGTACCAATCCTGAGAGGTCCAAACAACTCAATGAACACTGGTCTTAAGATGACTATTCTAGGTTATCTAGCAACAATGTTTACAATCGGTGTAAATGAGCTGTGGCATTTCTGGTATGTAGAGGAAATCTTTGCAGTTCCAAACCACTGGATGTTCAACATGGGTGTCGTCGTAGCATTCATGGGCGCACTTGCCTATGTAGTTAGAGTCTACGCACGTCTAGTCGAACTTGGCGCAGAAACACCAGGTGAGAACCCATATGTTGCAGAAATGTACAAGATGGCCCTAGAAGGCAAATTGTACAGCAGATCCATCCCATAAACAAGCGCAAAAAAGCGCCTTTTTTCTTATTTTTAGAGATCTAATGCAAAATTATAGCGCTCTTATTCGGGAAAAACTTAAAAGCAAATGCCTTTCTAATTAAGCCAAATGACCTTACCAAAAGGATTCGGTTCAGGTGGCGGCGGAGCTTCCAGTTCTGATGTCTCCAAGATGATTGGCAGACGTATTGAGGACTACATAGGCTTGATCACAGGCATGTTTGTTGCTCTGTGGGCAGGCACATGGGGAGGAGTTGCCGTTGCAGTTACCTACTATCCATGGGCGTATCCACCGCCAAGTGCACATTTCGCGTTGACTGTATTAACCATAATAGAATCGATAGGATATCTATTCTGCGTTAAGGTAGCAACGGAAGGCACAAGCAAGGCAAAGACGTACAATGGTCTCATTGCCGGTGTGATCGTAGCAATCGCTGTTGCAACAATAGTAACAGACTGCGTCTTCTTCGGGTAGAAGAGCAACTACCACTTTTTCCTTTTTATTAAGTATTGTGTATGAGCAGCGACTTTTGCCTGATCTCGTACATCATAAAATTTTATATACATCACCTATTGCATTAGTAGCTAATGGTCTGGCTAAGACGATGTACTCACTACTTATTCATAGTAGTGGTAGCAGTCAACTCGACCTTGTTGACAATCAACTCGGGAGACTACATCTTCTATACCGACTGGGCATGGACATCATATGTGATATTCACTTTAGCACAATCACTGATGCTCTCAGTCGGTGCAGCATATTACCTTACGTTCACTGGTGTACCAGGAACAGCAACCTACTATGCGCTGATAATGACAGTGTATACATGGATTGCAAAAGGTGCGTGGTTCTCTCTAGGATATCCGTACAGCTTCATCGTTGTACCAATATGGATCCCATCTGCTATGCTGATGGATCTGGCGTATTGGGCAACCAAGAGAAACAAACACATGCTTATCTTGGTTGGAGGTGTGCTGTGTGGAATGTCAATGTCGATGTTCAATATGGTTAATCTATTGACAATAGATGATCCTCTAGAGACTGCCTTCAAGTATCCAAGGACTACATTGCCACCATACATGACTCCAATAGAACCACAAGTAGGAAAGTTCTATGATAGTCCTGTAGCGCTGGGTGCAGGTGCTGGTGCAGTTTTGACAGTCACAATGACTGCTCTGGGCTGTAAACTAACAACCTGGACATACAGATGGATGGCAGCTTGGTCCAAATGGGACTAAATCTCCCTTTTCCTTTTACTTTATTTTATCAAGATAATCAAGAGATTTTTTGCTCCGTCTCATTTTGATTAAAAAAATCTACACATTGTGTGATCTTTTCTTACCCAATTATACGAAATAATATTCTGAAATTAACCTATATTGAAACAGGAATATAGGTTAATTTCATCAGCGCCCAAGCCATTTGTAAAATGGGCAGGAGGGAAAAGGCAACTCTTACCTGTTATTACAAACTACATCCCGCAAAAATTTGAGAGATACTTTGAACCATTTCTTGGAGGCGGGGCAGTATTTTTCAATCTGGTATCACAAGGACGAGATTCCAAGTGGTTTGTGTCTGATCTAAACTCTGATCTGGTCTTGGCATATATGACAATCAGAGACAGAGTAAAGGAGCTGGTATCTTCTCTGGAGTTACATTCTACAAACTATACAAAAAACCCAAGTTCATATTATTACAAAGTTCGAGAGAGCAGCCCAAAGGTACAGATTGAGAAGGTGTCAAGACTTGTCTTCTTAAACAAAACCTGTTTTAACGGACTCTACAGGGTAAACAGCAAGGGAAAATTCAATGTGCCACTTGGTAAGTACGCCAATCCCAACATTGTAAATAAGGAAAACCTTCTTGCCGTAAGCCAAACTCTCCAGTCCAAGGACATTTCTATAAAATGCCAAGATTTTGAAAGCGCGCTAAAAAATGCAACTAGCGGAGATTTTGTGTATCTGGATCCTCCATATCATCCCGTCAGCGAAACTGCAAACTTTACAAGCTATACAGAAGGCAACTTTGGGTACCAAGACCAGCAAAGACTGTACTCCAAATTCAAGACTCTTGACAGAAAGGGCGTCAAGATACTCTTGTCAAACTCAAAATCTGATGAAATAATTGATCTTTTCAACGAGTTTTCTGACGGTATCGTGGAGATAAACGCAAATCGGTTCATAAACTCTGTATCCCAGAAAAGGACTGGCCACACCGAACTTTTAATCAAAAACTACTAGTTTTTCATCATCTTACCAGATAAGGTAAAATCATGGATGTATACAGATTTGGCATGAGCAATTCCAAAAAGGAGATCTTACAACTTGCCAAATCTACAAGCGTTGACCTTTTGGAGGAAAAAAAGCCCTTGCATGATATAATATCGACCTGTAGAACTATAGCAAAATCCTTGCAGATATCTGATGAGAATACATGGATAGATCTTGAGCTCAATGGATATCTTGTCAAATACAAAACGCGGGACCAGTTATGTGACAACCTGCCTTCTTATCGAAGGACCGGATGGAAATTTTACGATGTTTACGGAAATGCAGTATCTCTGCCTCCAAGTATAGCAAATCTTTTTGGTAAATCAACGGTGCATCACACTGTAAAGGAACTGGAAGACAATAACCAAGTGACAATCACAAGTGATCTTTTGGAAAAATTTAACAAATTCATATCTGATCACGGGATGGACTATGCATCAAAAAATGTGCGAATACACGAGGCAAAAGTCTCAAAAGCTGAAATAAATCAGGTGCTAGGCGGTATCAAGCACAAGGCACAAGAATTTCTTGACACTGTAATATCGCTTCTTGAATTTGATTGAAACCAACATGTAAAAACACTACAAGCTTCGAACGGGATTCGATCCCGCGACCTTTACCTTACCAAGGTAACGCTCTACCAGGCTGAGCTATCGAAGCATGAGATGCTCGACCTTCTGAATCCTTATTAATCTTACTTGGTTCCAAAATTTTTTTTCATAAAACGTTTAATTTCTCCAGACTTGTGCTAATAAAACGCAGGAGTCGCCGAGCCTGGCCAAAGAAGGCATGGCCTTTGGACGCGCGGGACTTAAGATCATAAAAAT
>JASHOW010000009.1 GCA_030038445.1 Nitrosopumilaceae archaeon | reverse complement strand
CCTTGTGAATCATGTCTTTTTGCTTGGGGTCTCTGTTTATTCCCATAGTAGCACGAACCCCGATGCCTATGAGAGACTCATCCACCATGATTGTAAATTTTTTTATCAACTTCTTTTTGATGAGTCTTTTTATCCTGCTATACAGTACGGAAGTGTTTATTCCTAATTTTTTTGAAAGATTTGGCACAGAAATATTACCATCTCGAGTAAGTTCGGTAATTATTTTCATGTCTAATTCATCAAATTTGTGCAACTTGGCGACTACTTTTTGTTACTATTTAATAAATGTAAGTTCTATTGTCTAAAACTGATGTTCTTACAACTTAAACTTCATAAGATGAAATTTTTAGATGCAAGACATTTTTGAACAACTCTGCCAGTAAACGATTTTAAATAGGCACCCAGAAAGCCCTTTCGTAATGATCAACGAGTCTCAGATAGCTCAGATGATAACCGAAGCAAAGAAGAACCAGAAGGAGAGAAAATTCAAACAGTCTTTAGAGCTAATCATGGTTTTCAAGGATATTGATGTTAAGAAAGGGTTTGCCATTAATGAGACAGTCCAGCTGCCAAAGAAGTTAAACCAACCAGCATCCGTCTGCGTTATCGCTTCAGGCGATCTTGGGTTGAAGGCAAAAAATGCAAATGCTGACAAAGTTGTCGACGGGACGCAGCTGACACAAATTGGCACCAACAAGAGAGAATCACGTAAGCTGATAAATGGTTACGATTTCTTTCTTGCTGACACTCAACTGATGGCCAATGTAGGTAAGGTATTGGGCCAGTTCATGGGCCCTAGGGGAAAGATGCCTACTCCTGTACCATTTAACGCCCCAATAGATTCCATATTGGAAAGATTTAGATCATCAATCAGGGTCAGGCTGAGAAATTCTCTTTCACTGGCATGCAAGATAGGGGACGAGTCAATGTCTGATGACGACCTAGTTGCCAATGCAAATGCAGTAATTAATACAGTTGAGAAAAAATTGCCAAGTGGTGACAAGAACATAAAAAAGGTCATGGTAAGACTACGATGGGTAAAGTGATCAAGCCACAGGTAGTGACAAAGTAAGATGCAACAGAACAGAACACAATATCCACAAAAGAAAACACAGATGTATCAACAGATTCAACAACTTCCGAAGAAATACAAAATAATTGCACTAGTACGAATGGAAAAGGTTAGATCTTCTCAGCTATTACCGCTGAGAAAGAAATTCAAAAATGACGTTGAGATAATCAGCATTAAAGACAAGGTGGCGCAAAAGGCACTGGCGTCTCTGAACATGCCATCAGTTGAAAAGATGATTGAGAAATTAGTTGGCCAGTGTGTCTTAATGTTTACAAATATGAGCCCACACAAACTCAACATCCTACTTGGAAAGAACAAGATAATGTTAGTAGCCAGAGGCGGAGACAAGGCAAGCATCGATGTAGTAATTAAAGCAGGTAATACAGGAATAACACCTGGCCCGATACTTACTGATTTTAAGGAGGCTGGAATTGCCACGAAGATTGACCAAGGAACTATTTGGATTACCAAGGACTCTACTGCTGCAAAGAAAGGCGACATAATTTCTGCAAAACTTGCAACTCTTCTTAGCAAGCTTGATGTCAAGCCCGTTGAGGCCGGAATAATCCTAAATGCTGCACTAGAAGAGAACACAGTCTACAATCAAGAAGAACTTGTAATAGACGTAGAAAAGTATAGAGAGGCATTTGCAAGGGCACACCAAGAAGCAATGTCCTTGTCCATAGAGATAGGATACATTACAAAAGAGAATGTCAGTGCAATCCTTGCAAGAGCCGCACAGCATGCCAGAGCACTTGCAATAGAATCAGGCTATCTTACGGATGAAACAAAGGAACAGACGTTGCAGAAAGGTCACGCGCAGGCTGTTGCACTGGCAAGCAAGCTAAAGAATTACACTGCACAGTAAAGACATCTACTTCTCCCGTGCCTTGGGCAGGTTCCAGTTATACTTCATGGCCACTAGCCTGAGCACAGTTACTACCGCTATGGAGACTATTGTAGCGGCCTCTAGGTTAGAGTTAGCACTAAGTACAGCATAGAAGACTATTACCCCCAAGAAACTTGCAGAAGCATAAAGTTCTTTTATAAAGACCATTGGTACCTCATTTACAAACATGTCACGCAGGATTCCTCCTCCAACAGCAGTTACCATTCCTGCCAAGGCAATTGCAAGGAAATTCATCCCATAGATTTCGTATGCAAACGTAGCACCGATGGCGGTAAAAACCCCAAGTCCTATTGCATCAAATTTTAGAAACAGATTCCAGTGCTTTTGCATTTTTGGATGCAAAAAGAATATGACAGTTCCGGTTGTTACTGTTATAATCACATAGTAAGGATCAGAAACAGAGTGCGGCGGAAAGTGTCCCATCATTACATCTCGGATGGTCCCACCAGCTACACCGGTGATTGTTGCAAGTATTATTATGCCTACAATATCGGCTTTGTGTTCTATTGCTTTGAATGCTCCTGTAACGGCAAATGCCATGGTTCCAAAAAGATCCAAGACAAGAACTGTGGTCTGTATAGAAGCTGAAAGATCTGTCAAATTATAAGGTATTAGGCGAGACGGTAAATAATCTTTAGAGAACTACAAAAAAGGAAATAGAAATAACAGATTTAACCGAACAGGGCTGAAAGGCCTTCCATTGCTTGCTCTTCAGTCTTTGCAGAAGGTGTCTCAGATTCTTTCTTTTCTTCTTTTGCACCACCTGCTGCCGGTGCTGGCGCAACTGCTGCCACTGCAACTGGTGCAGCTTTGATTGCCTCTTCAATGTTCACATCAGCAAGTGCTGCTATGAGTGCTTTTACTTGGGCCTCATTTACCGTGGCTCCAGAGGCTTTGATTATACTAGTAATGTTTGCCTCATTGATCTCTTTCTTTTCTTTGTGCAAAAGCAATGCAGCGTATACGTATTCCATTGTAAACGGAATTTGCAAGAGCCATAATATAAAACTATGGAGATTCTATCTTACAAAAAACATGTTATGGATTAATTTAGGATCCTGAGACTTCGGCAGACAGAGTACATGTATCTCTTGAGTTCTTTATCATACAACGTATCCATCCTTTGCTTTAGGATTCTTTTTGCCTTATCTCTTTCTGGTCCATCAGGTAAAGAGAGCACGTTGTTTATCAGTTCCGGAATAGACTCTCTGACCCATCCCGTAAGTATTCCGTAAACATTCTTGTGTAGTTTTTCTACAGGGTCAGTGTTTACATCAAAAATCCCTGTAAAGTTATCGTATTCAACTCTGTAAATTAAGGCAAAGACCGCCTCTTTTGGGTTGGGGCTTTTTAGTACCTGTTCTGATTGAGGGCCGCCCTTTCCCTGAGAAACTTTGTTTTTTAAACCGATTGGATTTATTATAATACCGTTTACTCCTATTTTGGAATTCTCAACTCCTGTTACAATGCCGACTACTATATCCCTATAGTCACCGTTTTGCTGAGAAGCAAAAACATGGTCTCCCTCATTCCATCCCTTCTTTTCGAATATGAACATAAGAAAATCTCAAAAAAGATCATATTTAATCTGTCGTTTCAGAATGCTTAATATCCATCAGAACAAAAACTTGTGAAATGGACAAGGGTCAGATTCTTGCCAAGTTTTCATCAGACCCAGACAGGTATTACAAAGTTGCTCTTTTTGAAAAGGAGGGATTCAAAAGAAAATCATGCTCCAAATGCAACAGGTATTTTTGGGTGCTAGATGACAGACAAAACCTTTGCCCTGATCATATAGAGGATAGCTATTCTTTCATAGGCCAACCCCCAACAAAAAAACGATTTGATTACACACAGGCTTGGAAGGAAGTTGAATCTTTTTTTGTAAGTAACAATCACAAGTCGGTAAGCAGATATCCAGTAGTATGCAGATGGCGAGATGATCTTTATTTTACAATTGCGTCTATAGTGGATTTTCAAAGAGTGATGGGCTCAAAGGTAGTCTTTGAATTTCCAGCAAATCCTTTGATTGTTCCACAAACATGCCTTAGGTTCAAGGACATAGAAAACGTTGGTGTTACGGGCAGACACTTTTCTAGTTTTTGTATGATTGGTCAGCACAGCATACCAAACTCGCAAGGATATTGGAAGGATAAATGCGTCGAACTTGATTTTCAGCTGCTCACTGAAAGATTTGGAATCAATAAAGAAGAAGTGGTTTTCGTGGAAGATGTGTGGGCAGGTGGAGGTTCTTTTGGATCATCTTTAGAATATTTTGTACGAGGATTGGAGCTTGGTAATGCAGTATTTACAGAGTTTCAAGGTAATCTAGAAAATTATTCTGTATTGGATCAAAAGATAATAGACATGGGGGCAGGTCTTGAAAGATTTGCCTGGATTACAATGGGGACACCAACAGCCTATGATTGTTGTTTTGGTCCCATAACAAAATACATGATAGAAAAGATAGGCATTGATACAGACAATGACTCCATCTCAAAGTATTTCAGAGCCATTGCCAAGACATTGTCAGAATCTGCAGACCTATCCACGGCAAGAAAAAATGCTGCCCTGCTGTCAGGAATAGATAGCACGAAAATGGACAAGATAATATCTCCGCTAGAGGGAATCTACCTGATTGCCGACCATCTAAGGACTCTAGTATTTGCCATCTCAGACGGTGCTTTGCCAAGCAATGTTGGCGGTGGATACAACCTTAGGATGATACTGAGGCGCACCTTGGCGACAATAGATAGATTTGGCTGGAATTTTGATCTTGATGACCTAATTGATCTTCATGTAGATTACCTAAGATCCACGTACCCTGAGCTTGAAGGTACCAGAAAAGATATCAAGACAATCATTGGAATTGAGAAGGATCGCTACAAAGAATCCCGAGTTAGAATGTCAAACATTGCAAACATGCTAAAATCCCAAAACAAGAAATTATCTGTGGATGATCTTATTCGTTTATACGAATCGGATGGAATAACTCCTGATTTTTTAAAAGAAACTCAGATCATTTCAGAGATTCCGCCCACATTTTACGAAAAACTGTCAGACCTGCACCAATCAGAAAAAACTGAAAAGACAGTGCAGTTGAATTTAGACAAAGTTCCAGATACCGAATTATTATACTATAAAGAAGACCCCCATGAATTTGAAGCCAAAGTTCTCAAAGTCATAAATGGCAAGTATGTGGTATTTGACAAAACGTCGTTTTATCCAAGAGGAGGAGGTCAAGAACCAGACCATGGCAGAATTGGAGATTATGATGTAGTAGATGTGAGTAAACATGGTAACGTTGTAGTTCATGAGACAAAGGGAGGAGTTCCCAAGGAAGGAGAGACGGTAAAATGCAAGATAGATGAAGCAAGGCGTTACGGGATAACGCGACATCACACAAGTACGCATGTTGTAAATGCATCGGCCAGAAATATCCTAGGTTCTTGGATTTGGCAACATTCTGCATTTAAAGAACAAGATTATGCAAGACTTGACATCACACATCATTCAAACCTTACAGAAGATGAGATAACAAAAATTGAAGACTATGCAAATCTTGCAATTCGCAGAGACATGTCGGTTCTCACAAATGAATTTGAACGTGGAGATGCAGAACAGAGATACGGATTTAGGATATACCAAGGTGGAGTCGTACCAGTAAAAATGGTCAGAATTGTAAATATTGATGGCCTAGACGTTGAGGCATGCGGTGGAACCCATGTCAGAAAGACAGGTGAGCTTGGACTCATCAAGATTACAAAGGCAGAAAGGATTCAAGACGGCGTAGTAAGATTAGAGTTTGTTGCGGGAGAGGCGGCGCTCAAGTATACGCAAACTCAAGACAGGAAGATATCGCAAATTGTAAAATCCCTTGGGTCAAGCAAGGAAAAAGTTCTGGAATCATTTGATCATGTTGTCAAAGATGGAGAGGATGCAAAAAAGAAGATCAAGCAGATCATAAAGAGGACGTCAGAGTTTTCTGCAAAGGCTGCCATATCTGGTGCCAAAGCCCTTGGAACGGTCAAATTATTCAGTGTAGTTGAAGAGGATCTAGATGACGAATACCACATAGCGGTTGGTGAGCAGGCTGTCAGTCTTGATAAATCGCTCATATATTGTGCTCTAATAGTAAAAAACAACTCTATTCACATAGTTGTATTTTCTGGCACTGAAGCAGTAAAGACAAAGAAAGCAGGTGACTTAGTAAGAGACATATCCAAAGTACTAGGCGGCTCAGGCGGTGGCAAGGATACATTTGGTCAAGGCGGAGGAAAAGACGTGTTCAAGATAAAAGATGCCCTTATTGCTGCAGAACAATCCATTCTTGGAAAGTGACAAGATAATGGAATGGGCACCTATCGAAGAGAAATGGAGACAAAGATGGCAGGCAGAAAAACAATTTGAGAGCAATCCTGATGCAAGAAAAAAATTCTTTGTGACGGTGGCATATCCATACCCCAACTCACCACAACACATAGGCCATGGCAGGACGTATACGCTTGCTGACGTTCATGCAAGATT
This sequence comes from Nitrosopumilaceae archaeon, assembly GCA_030038445.1. Classification (GTDB taxonomy): domain Archaea; phylum Thermoproteota; class Nitrososphaeria; order Nitrososphaerales; family Nitrosopumilaceae; genus Nitrosotalea. Next base: position 20,271 of record JASHOW010000009.1, on the reverse strand, counting down.
CATGCGAATGTCAGGATACAATGTCCTGTTTCCAATGGGATTTCATTATACTGGAACGCCCATTCTTGGCATGGCCAGAAGGGTGCAAGAAAATGACAAGGATCTCATTGAGGCGTTTCGAACATTGTACAAGGTTCCTGAAGAGAAAATACGAGAATTTGCAGACCCAGTAAAGATTGCAGATTATTTCCATCAAGAGATCAAGGCTGGCATGATAGAGATGGGATATTCAATAGATTGGCGAAGAGAGTTTACCACAATAGATCCAATATACAACCAGTTCATAGGATGGCAGTTCAAGAAACTAAAAGAGAGCGGCCTTGTCATACAAGGAACACATCCAGTAGGATGGTGTCCAAAGGACCAAAACCCAGTTTCCCAACATGATACCTTGGGGGACATAGAACCAAGTTTTACCGAATATACGGTTATCAAATTCAAATACGGAAGCTATGTTTTACCAGCAGCTACCTTGCGTCCAGAGACAATATTTGGCATAACCAACCTTTGGGTAAACCCCAAGGTCAATTATGAAGTAGCCAAAGTTGATGATGAAGAATGGATAATAAGTTCAGAATGCGCCACAAAGCTTAGATTCTTAAATAAAAAAGTGACAAAGATCGGAAACATGCTAGGAGAAGAACTCGTAGGCAAAAAAATCAGGATTCCTGAAAGAGGTGATGAAGTCTTCATATTGCCTGCAACATTTGTAGAAAGCGATAATGGAACTGGTATTGTGATGTCAGTTCCCGCGCATGCACCATTTGATTATCAAGCATTAGAAGACCTAAAAAAGAACATGGGTGAATATGCCAATTTACCTTCTCTTTTTGAGATCAAACCCATATCCATAATCCAGACAGATGGATACGGTGAGATTCCTGCAAGAGATATGATTGAAAAGCTTGGAATAGACAATCAGAATAATCCAAAGCTGGAAGAGGCTACAAAAGAACTTTATTCAAAGGAGTTCTACGGTGGTAAGCTAAGACAAAACACAGACAAATTTTCTCAAAAATCAGTCGCCGTTGCAAAAGAAGAAGTCAAAAAATGGATCCTTGAAAGCGGCAATGCCGATATCTTGTATGAATTAAATGAAAACCCCGTAAGGTGCAGATGCGGAGCAGAGTGTGTGGTAAAGCTTTTGGATAAGCAATGGTTTCTTGACTACTCCAATCCAGAGTGGAAAGAAAAGGTTCATTCATGGATAAATCAGATGCAGATACTTCCTGAAGAGATCAGAAATGAGTTCAACCATGTGGTAGATTGGCTCAAAGAGAGGGCATGTGCCAGACAACATGGTCTTGGAACCAAGCTGCCGTGGGATAAAAACTGGATAATAGAAAGCTTGTCAGATTCTGTCATTTACATGGCGTACTATACAATAGCAGAGTATGTCAATGCAGGAGAGATAAAAAAAGAACACATCTCTGATTCATTTTTTGATTATGCGTTCCTTGACAAGGGAGATGTACAGAAAATCTCAACAGATCTGAAAATCCCACCAGAAAAGTTAGAGGAGATGAAAAAAGAATTCCAATATTATTATCCTGTCAATGCAAGACATTCTGGCAGAGATCTTGTACCAAATCATTTGACATTTTTTATTTTTAATCATCTTGCAATATTCCCAAAAAAGTATTGGCCTGAAGAAATAGTGGTCAATGGTTCGGTTCTGATGAATGGTAAAAAGATGTCAAAGTCAATGGGCAACATAATACCTCTCAGGGATGCAATCAAGACACACGGAGCAGATTCCATAAGACTGGCAATTCTGATTTCTGCAGAGCTGTTACAGGATGCAGACTTTAATCAAGAAGCGGTTCACGGGATTAAAAATAAGCTAGAAAACATGCTTGAAGAGTCAGCCAAATACAAGGCTTCAGAAGAACCCTTACTTGCACAGGAAGACAGATGGATTGCCAGTCGCTTGCAGCAGTTAATTGCAAGAGCAACCATATCTATCCAAAAGATGAGATTGAGAGAGGCACTTCACTATGTCTTGTACGAATTTGATTCTGACATACAGTGGTATCTTAGACGAGCCAAGGCAAAAAACAGAGACAGTCAGGCAGGAATTTTGCACAAGGTGCTTTCTACACGAGTTGTTATGCTGTCACCTTTTGCGCCATATGTTTCAGAAGAGATGTGGTCAAGACTTGGAAACCATGGACTGGCATCAACGGCATCATGGCCTATTGCAAATGAGACAGAAATTGACCTAGCATCAATACAGTCAGAGGATCTACTAAGGACTACATTGGAGGACATCAAGAACATCATCAAGGTGACAAAAATGAGTCCAAAGAAAATCACGATATACACTGCTGCGCAATGGAAGACAAAGGCCTATCAAAAAATTTTATCCCAAGTCATTAGCGGAGACATCAACATTGGCACCATAATAAAATCTCTGATATCAAACAGCGAAACAGCTGATATAAAAAAGGACCCCGACTTTGTCAAAAAAACAGTCAATGATATTTTATCAGAGTCTCAGGACAGCAGAGATTCTAAAAACAAAATAGGCATAGTAAATGAGACAATGGCGTTATCTGAACTAGAATCCCTGGTAAAAGATGAATATGGTATAGGCCTTCAAATTTTTTCCGAGGCTGACCAAGCAAAATACGATCCAAAAAACAAGGCAAGAACAGCAAGACCATACAAACCTGCAATCTTAATAGAATAACCGAATTTTTGCAGCCACATCTTTTTTATTAGGTCATTTTAGGTATAAAGCTCGTTTGAAAATAGCCGTAGTTGGAGTAGGAGTTGCTGGTGCATATCTTCTTGCAAGATTGAAAAATCAACATGAGGTAGTAGGTTTTGAGAGAACTACAGAAGAAAACCACGACTCCATATGCGCATGGGGTACCACAAAGGGCCCTATGGACGAATTTGCAAAAAAATGTAGTCTTGACTTTAGTGATTACCTGATCCATGACGGAAAAAAGATGTACATCAGCATGAATTCCGATCAGTTCACAATTAAGTTGATGGGATTGTGCACATACAACAAGATAGGCCTGATAAAAGACATGGCAAAAGGCTGCAAGATCCATTATGGTAAGGCACCAAAGATCGAAGATCTAGAATCAGAATTTGACATAATAATAGACTCTACAGGATTTCACAGATCCTATCTTCCAAGGCTTTCACGAGATTTTCACTTGCCAACATACCAGTACAAAGTTCAATATGAGAACGGGGTTCCCTTTGATGACTTTTATCTCAAGCCTTTTTCATCCATGAGTGGATACTTTTGGTATTTTCCATTGGGAAAAAATCTTGCACATATAGGTGCAGGCGACAAGAACCGAAACCACATTGTGGAAACCGATGCGTTCTTGAAAAAATATGGCGGCAAAGTGATCAAGACAGTAGGAAGGCCAATTAGGCTTGCCACTCCAGACATGTGCGAGCCATTCTATCATGGCAAGGTAGTTGGAGTTGGAGAGTCAATAGGCACGGTTTATCCCCTGCTTGGAGAGGGAATCATACCCAGTATGACATGTGCTGACATATTTGTTGAAAACATTGGAAATAACGAGAGATACCGACAAAAGGTATTAGAAAAATTTGCAATATATTCAAGAGTGTTATCTTTTGTTAGAAGCAAGATGGACAGCAAGTTTGGCATGCTAAAGAACTTTGCAGATCTGATATCAATTTACAGGTACATGAAGAAAAACGAATGGCGATTTGGAATGGAAATTAGAATGGCCGATATGATGAAGGTGGCCAAGGCCTAAAGGCCCATGCTTACATAACCAAAATTTTCACGATTGGTTCTGCTTGAGCTCATTGTATAATCATAGATAACTTTAGAGTACTCTGTTAGAATTTCCTTCATCTCATCAACTGACTTTGCAAAGTAGAATCCAGGGCAATCTCCGGTAAACTGGAACGTTGCGTGCACCCTTGCTCGGCCTTTTTCATTCTCAAGCCATGATGAAAATGGGTATAGATAACACACGCCTGGTCTTGATGGATGTAGTCCACAGTATCCTTTTTGATCTAGAAATCTGCATCGAATGTGTGTTCCGTCCTCTGCCTGGGTTTCATCGCTTTTTCGCTTTAGATTAATCATGGTCATAATGATGGAATTGCCAGTAGGGCCCTTTTCCTCCCACGTGTTTACGTTGGTCTCATTTTTTATAAAATCAGAAACCCTACCATATTTCATATTCTTGCTTATCGTTATCAGGTCACTTGAAGTGAGAGGGAGTCTTCCCTGCCTGTTGCAACAGTTATGGCAGTCAGGCCAGTAGCATTTCCAAAGTATGTAACCATCGTCTACTGAAAGATACGGTATATGAAATATCACATCGTTTATTTTGATCTGAAAGTCGGATGCATCATTTCTTTTACCCAAAACAAAGTCACGAATTATTGGTTCAATTTTCCAATCTTTTGATAGCAGGTCTATGGCTTCTTCTATTTTGGATTGCATCAACCAATAAATTAAGACAATACTTTTGAACGTTATCAATGCTGAGTCAGAAGGGGAAATATGCTTCTGCAACCCAAAACAGGCGACTGGTCTGGGAAAAAGTCATGTGGCCTTTAATTTTGGAAATAAACAATGTCAGTTTCACTTTGGGGCAGTACAAGAAAAAACGTGATGAGGTATGCACGGAGCTAGGCATTTCATCATCCAAGGTGGCTGGTGGATTTGTCTCGCTTTTGTTAAAAGGGATAATCTACAAGGAAAAAAAGATCTATTCCATTCATTATAGGCTAATTCCTTACATGAGACTCAAAGCTGACTGTGACTATGCCACTGCTGTTCGAGAAGCAAGTACAAGGTAGATAAGTCGATTTGATATTTGAGATGCAAGAAAAGATTTCTCATTAGATTTTATAATGTCGTTTTTTGATTGTATTTAGATGAAGTATTACATTGCCGGCATAATACTGCTTGTAGCATTTGTTGTTCTTACTTTATCTATAATGTATAATTCTCAGATAACAAAATGGGATTACGCCGTATTTACTTCAATAAACAACCCTCATGTCAAGATTATCAATGAGATAATGATTGCTCTTACAAAATATGGCAGAGAAGTAGTATGGATAGCCACTACTGCACTGCTCTTCATATTTGGTGGCAAACAAGGAAAAAAAACTGCTGTTCTGCTTGTAATAACATTTATTGTATTAATACCGGTTGGAATAGCCCTAAAAGATGAGATTGATAGGCCAAGGCCGATTCCGGTGACTCCTGACAATGTGTTAGTTAAGGAAAAGAACGACCCATCATTTCCTTCAGGTCATGCATTGATTGTTTCTGCAGGTGCATTTGTCATGCTTGCAAGATTCAACCAAAGAAGGCAGATTATAGCTTCTTTGATACTTTTAGCTGAAGCGTTATTGGTTATTTATTCAAGAATTTATGTCGGGAATCATTACCCACTTGACGTCATAGGCGGGATACTTGTTGGAACTGGCGTGAGTGCAATTGTTGTGGGCTCTGACAAATATATCAACCCCATACTCTCACGTCTTGATTCCATGCGTAGGAAATAACAACTCTTTCAGACATGACTTATCGGTATTCGTCACCACAATCCCCAATTTTTTCAAACAAATCTTGAGACCGCGATATGACATTCTTGATAGCATCATTGTCGTCTCCATCTAGCTGCAGACCAAATGTACGTATGTTGTCTGATTTATGTTCTGAGATCCCAAGCCTTACACCAATTATTACGCCTGCAACTGTAGGCTTGTCCAAGATATACCGAGTAGCAACATTTGCAATGCTGACATGGTGTTTTTTTGCTATGCTATCAAGAACTGTAAGTAATTCTTGGAAAAGGTTCCATCCTCCCCACGCATCAATCATTTGTTTGTATTTTTGCAAGCTAAGCGTATCAAGATCAGATCGTGTAGGTTCAGGCTTACCTAGATATTTTTCAGACAGGAATCCTCCCAAGAGTGTACCATAAGTCAGCAACTGTATCCCATGTTTTTTGCAGAAGGGAACCATCTTTACTTGCGGCCTCTGGTCTATGATTGAGTACTGTGCCTGATTTGAAACTGGTTTGAATCCAACTTCTACCATGGTTTCTATTCTTGTAGTGTCAAAGTTAGTTAATGCAAGGTGCCTTATCTTTTGCTCATCACAAAGTTTTGATAAATAGTGTAAAGCATCAAGATATCGCGTGTCATCATAATCCCACCAATGAAATTGTACCACATCAATTGTTTTTACATTCATTCTACGAATTGATTTATCTATATAATGTTCCACAATGGTTCTAGTCATCGGTCCGGGATTTGGAACGAATTTTGTCAATGCTTGTATGTTATCAAGTTCTCCCTCGTTGTTTTTTGCAAGTCTTCTTCTGAATTCCCCCAGATATTCTTCGGCAGGTCCGTAAATATCTGCCATGTCCCAGGTGGTAAAACCAGAGGCATGATACAAGTACATCTCTGAGACGACAAGATCTGGATTTATCGTACCGTGACCTCCTGCTGTTTGCCACATTCCGTTTAAGATGCGACAGATCTTCAGATCAGGCGCAAGCAATGAATGAATTTTTTCATCTTCCATGTTTTCTTGTTGTTCTTCAGATGCAATCAGATATAGTCTTTTTTTGATACTAGACCGTTTACCTTTCTTACGACCCTGCGAAACATAGAATTTGTATCGCTACCCTGAATTTCTAGTGTACCATCCTTGTAGTAATAAACTGCAATCTTTCCATCAAGTGAAACTATCTCAAATGATTCTAGCATAGAATCATGATACGACGGGTACTGCGATAAGACAAAGTCTTTTGCAAGAGACTTTTTTATCGAATAATATACGTCAGGCGGTAGTTTTTTGTAATTTACCATTTGTCATTACAACTAGGAAGATCTAATTTAAGAAGACGATAGTTACTGTAGGTATTGCAAGATGTCAAGTTTTCATTTTATCTTGTCTCCACGATAGTCAAATTGTCAACGTTTGTCCGGGAAAAGCAGTGCCAATAAATTAGACCATATGCAAGATTTGAAAATGTTTACAGAATTAATGATTGTAGGAGGTATATTTTGGTCCCTCACGTATCTTCTCATAATTAGACAAGGTTTCAAGCACAAGACATTTGGAATGCCATTTGTAGCTTTATCCGCAAACATATCTTGGGAAGCTATATTTTCATTTGTGCATCCTCATTTTCCGCCACAACTTTACATAAACTATGCCTGGTTTTCGCTTGATCTTATCATTGTATTCCAATTTTTAAGATATTGTAAATTAGAGTTTCCCAAAATCTCTGCAATCAAATCACGGTTGATGTTTTTGGTATCAGTTGCTGCTTCATCATTTGCAATTTACTTTGTATGTTACAAGCTTGACGATTGGCAAGGAGCATATGCAGCATTTGGCCAGAATCTAGTCATGTCAATACTGTTTATCTTCATGTTATATCGAAGAAATAGTCTAAGAGGGCAATCATTTTTCATAGGTCTTTTCAAGATGTTCGGCACAGGAATTTCGAGTATTGCGTTCTATGCATACCAGCCAATCTCACAGCAGTCAGTAGTTTTGCCGGCTTTTTATATATCCATATTTGTATGCGATATCATTTATCTGATCTTTATTTATCAAAAAAGTAGAGATGCAAATGTTCCAATTCTGAGAATCAGATAAAAAATGTATGAAGCAAATATGGAAGAGACGCTTTGCTGATGTGTTTGGATCCAACTTATATTTGCATTATACAAGTATTGGTTAGTAGCATTTGGTCCTGTCGCATTACAGATGATTTCTATTTTATCACCTTGTTTTAGAAAGAGCATATCTCAAAAATTTCGTAATACCTGATTTCTCCAACTGTATGTGATCCTAGATTACGAGTTTGTTCCAATAATGCATCATTTGGACACAATAATTATATTCTCAACTCATACCACCCGTTTCGGTAGCCCGATAGTCTAGTGGCCAAACAATTTTTGGGCTAGGGATTCCAGGCTCTGGATCTTACGAGAGGATACCTGGAGACGGCAGTTCGAATCTGCCTCGGGCTATCTTATGTTTTTTAAAAAAATGGTTTTTAGCTATCTGGAAGCCATCGCTATTCTTTCTAGCTCATTTTTCTTCTTGACAGATGGTGCATTCATATCGTTTGCGGCAGCAAGAATCAGGTGTTCTGCCAAGTTTTCTTCAATGGCCTTTGGATTTGAAAATGTTGCATCTCGCACGCCTTCTGCTATAAATCTCAGTGCAAGGTCAATTCTTCGAAGTGGCGCCACATCCACAGATACGTGATACACGGTTCCGCCGTAAACTATTCTTGTGGTGTCCTCATTTGGAGCCGAGTGTTCCACTGCCCTTATCAATACTTCAACAGGATTCTTGCCTGTTTTAAGATACATTATCTCAAATGCAGCCTTGACCGTATTAATTGCGTGAATTTTTTTTCCGCCCATTCTTCCGGTGTTCTTTGCATATTTTTTACCAAAGTGAGACAGTTTGTTTATGAGCCTCTCGGTTATGTTGACCTCTGCCTTGTTGAATCGCTTCAAGGCCGAACGGCCAAAGGATATTGGAATTATTTCTTTTTTTAGTGATATGACATTTCTCAGGCCAGGATCTTTTATCTCAATCTTGGACGTATCCCATTTTCTGAAAAGTAAGAGATTTTGTGTTTCTGCCATTTTCTATCTTCTCGGCTTTTCTTTCTTACCATAAACTAGTTCTTTAAGTGAAGTGCCATTTACCTTGAATACCTTCCATCTTACTCCAGGAATATCTCCCATTGCTCCACCCATGGATGCACCCATTCCTTCCACATGAACCTCATCGTGCTCATCAACAAAATTTAGTGCACCGTCTTTTGGCAAGAACGCAGTTACTGTCTTGCCATTTTTAATGAGTTGAACACGAACACATTTTCTTACGGCAGAGTTTGGCTGCTTTGCCTCGATTCCTACTTTTTCAAGTACGATACCTCTGGCTTGTGGTGCTCCTCCAAGGGGACTTGCCTTTTTATCCAAACCCAGTTGTCTTCTTTTGTAGGTTCCAATAGACCATTTCTGCCTCTTTCGTTTGTCTCTGAGAACTCTTCCTGCAAATAGACCAAGGGGGGATTTTGCCACTACATATCACTCCATTATTTTTTCCGGACTTTGTATTAAGACGCTAGAAATCTGAAAATATCTTTTTGCAAGCAGTCTGGCCTTTTCTGCATTTCTTCCTTCTCTTCCCACCACTATGCCTTTTTTCTTTGCATCAACAAGAACAATTGCTTGAAGAGAACCATCCAGCCTTTTGTTTAGTTTTACTTCGGATACTAATTTTGGATTTAACATGTTTTTTAGAAAATCTGCAGGATCTTCGGAATATTCAACTAGCTCAACATTTCTTTTTACCACATTTTGGAGGTTTCGTATTGTAGAGCCGCCTTTTCCTATTGCAAGTCCCATCTTGCCAGGATTTACCACAAAAATTACTCTATCTTGTCTTTCATCTTCGATACAATCACGTGCGGTTGCACCAGTCACATTTTGAAAAAGTGACATTAGTTTTATTTGATCTGTTGTCAGTTTAATTGTCTCTGTCATACCTTTTTTAAACTCGATCTCTTTGGGGGACATTTAAATCTTGATAGACAGTTTGGATAAAAACAAAACATTTATGCTTGCTTCTCTGTTCCCATGTCTTTTATAATTGCTTTAAGGTTGGTGTCGCTTAGAGTTTTTAGCGACACTGCAGAAATTCTAAATTGTGTGCCGCACAGTCTTCCCAGCTCTACGGAAGAACCGTTATAGTTCAGTGTTGGTACTTTGGCACTCTTTGCAGCCTCTACTATTTTTTGCGTCATTGATGGCAGAACAGAGTGCGAAAGCACAACTAGTTTTGAGTTCTTGATGGAACCTATGACCTCTTTTGTTCCAAAGGAACACTTATCGTCCTCCACTGCATCTTTGATTGCTTTTTCTAAGAGTTTAACCATCCTCTACCACCTTCATGTAAAGATCCACTGTACCTGTGCCAATAGGAATGTTTGCTCCAACTATTACGTTTTCTGTAACTCCCTTGAGCTCTTCTACTTCACCTGCCAGTGCGGCTTCAGCAATGGTTGGAACTGTGATTTCAAATGCTGCTCTTGCAAGAACACTGGTCTTGGTTCCTGCAATTCCATGTCTTCCGATTTGCTGCAGGTATCCTTTGGAGCACATCAAGTCTGCCACCAGCATGATATACCTTACGTCAACTTCAAGGCCCTGATCTTCAAGGGTTGAGCTGAGTTCGTTTATCAATGCGTTGCGGGCTGCCTCTATTCCAAGTGTGTTAGCTATCTCAAAGACATTGTTTGTCCTGATATTTTTCTTGTCAATACCGTCAACTTCCATCACCTTGGCAATGTTGGAGCCAGATGTTTGTATGACCCATTCTTCGCCTTGCTGTACAATTGTTACACGTTCCACATCGGTTACGCCTTTTACTGTAGTTGACAGCACCTTGTTTCTCAGCCCAAGTATTGTCTGCGCATCAGATTCTTCAGGAAGAGTAAGTGTAATAGAGTGTCCGCTGGGTTCAATCTCAAATTTCTTCTTTGATGATTGTAGTGCAGTTACGACATCCTCAACTGTACAGGCCCGCTCTTTTAGTCTGTCTTGATTGAGGTTTAGTTTTATCTTTGTTGAATAATCAGTCTCTGTACTTGTTATCAATGCGCTTATCTTGGTGTGTAGTATCTCTCGTGCTACCTTGATTGATTTTTCTTTGGATTTTTTGTAGGGCTCCTCCAAGTAGATATCCATTGTTGGGGTTACTGGCTTTTTTCGTGCGTCCACAAGCTCAATAAGCCTTGGAAGTCCCAAGGTGACGTTTCTCTCCCTGATACCTGCAAAGTGGAATGTTCTAAGTGTCATCTGTGTACCAGGCTCTCCGATGGATTGAGCGGTAACAACTCCTACTGCCTGTCCTGGTTCAACCTTGGCCTTGTCATAAAGTTCAAGCGCTTTCTTTAGCACCTTTTCTACGCCTTCTCTGCTCAGCTTTGAATCAACCAAGGCATCGTGTACAGTCTTGGCCAGACGCGGATTGAATGTCTTGGTGTATTTCTTTACAAGTTCGGTAACATCTTCCTTGCCTGATTTCTTTCCAGAGTCTATGATGCTTTCAGATTCAATCAATCTTAAGATTCTAAACGCCTCACCGTGGTCACTCTTTGATACATCGATTCCGTCTTCACCATACAGGAACTGGATGATATGTCCGTGAGGATCCCGTACTGTGTGATCGTATTCTAGTTTTAGATGCTCTAATGCATTTATCAGCCTCCTCTGCATGTATCCGCTTTGCTGGGTTCTTACCGCAGTGTCGACAAGACCCTCTCTTCCTCCCATTGCGTGGAAGAAAAATTCTAGTGTTGATAATCCGTCCCTATAGTTTGATTTTACAAATCCCCTCGAATCAGGATTTGTCTCATTTTCTTTGAAGTGTGGCAATGCCCTGTTGCTGTATCCCTTGTGGATTCTTCTACCTCGAATTGATTGCTGTCCTAGCGCACCTGCCATCTGGCCTATGTTTAGCGAGGAACCCCTTGCCCCTGTTGTTGCCATGATTCTTCCCGCATTTGTTTCGTCAAATGACTTGTCTGCAGTACTTCCTGCTCTGTCTCTTGCCTTTGACAGTTCGTTTACAATGTAAGCTTCGAGTGCTTCCTCTGCAGACAGTCCTCTGCTCAGCTGCAATGTTCCCTTCTTTGCCTGTGAGATGAAGTCATATACCTTGTCATAAGACTCGTGGATATCAGCCAGTATCGATTCTTTTGTCTTTGATGATAATTCCAAGTCAGCATATCCATAGCTGAATCCGTATCCCGTGATGAATTGCTTTAGCATAATCAGTACAGAGTTTAGGAACTTCTTTGCTTCTTCATAATCATAGTCCTTGGCTATTCTGTGTAGAACGCTGTCTGGTTCTTCTGCACCTATTGATGCCTTGTCGATTACTCCGCTTACGAGTTGACCATTTTTAATTACAACGTCTTTTGATGGTCCCTTGGTTCCTTTTGACCACTTGGATGTAATCACATAGTTGAAGTCTTTTGGCAAGAATAAGGAGAAGAGTTGTTTGCCAGTATACATTGGTCCTCCCTTTCCTTTAACCTGTGGCTCTGGAAATGTTCCTTGATATCCAGCCAGCATTGCAAGATTTGCAAATTCTTGGGGTGTGAGTACCATGTCATCTTTTGTCAACAGATATGCTCCAGTGATAAAGTCACGTAGTGCACCAATTATTGGACCGCCGTATCTAGGAGATATTATTTGATCCTGTACTCGCATTAGCAGTATGGCTTCAGCTCTTGCTTCCTCGCTTTGTGGGACATGAAGATTCATTTCATCTCCATCAAAGTCTGCATTGTATGGAGGACACACTGAAGGATGTAGTCTAAAAGTTTTATTTGGCAAGACTCGCACGTAATGTCCCATTATGGACATCTGGTGCAATGATGGTTGTCGGTTAAACATCACAATGTCCCCATCAGACAAATGTCTTTCAACAAGATATCCTATCTCGATATTGTTGGCAATTGTTTCCCTATCCTCAACAAAGTCCAGTCTGATCTTTACACCATCTGGTCTTACAATGTAATTGGCACCAGGGAACTTGTTAGGCCCGTTGATAACAAGTTTCTTTAGCCTTTCAATGTTCCATTCTGTCACAACTTCAGGAATTGTAAGTTTTATTGCTACAGATTCAGGTACTCCTACTTCAGAGATCTCAAGGCTCGGATCTGGCGAAATTACTGTTCTGCTTGAAAAGTCTACTCTCTTGCCAGAAAGCGAACCTCTGAATCTTCCCTCCTTTCCCTTTAGTCTTTGTGTTAGTGTCTTAAGTGGCCTGCCTGATCTGTGATGAGCTTGCGGAATTCCAGATACCTCGTTATCAAAATATGTAGTAACATGGTATTGTAGCAGGTCTACAAGATCTTGTACGATAAGAGGTGGCGTACCAGCTTCCTTACTTTCTTTTAGTCTCTGGTTTACTCTTATAATATCAACAAGTTTGTGTGTCAAGTCGTCTTCAGATCTAATTCCAGTCTCCAAGATTATAGATGGCCTTACTGTGACAGGTGGTACTGGAAGTACTTGCAATACAAACCACTCCGGCCTAGCAGTCGTTGGGTCATATCCTAGTAGCTTTAGGTCTTCATCTATCATGTGGGAGAATCTTTCTCGAATGGTGATCGGAAGCAGCCTGTTTTCTCCAAGTTCTGTTCTTTCGATGAAAATAGTTGGCTTTGTAAATATCATCTCATATTGTGCCTTTCCGCAGTGAGGACATGTTTTTTCTTTCTTTGCCCTTTCAATTATCTCGTCAGGTATGTGTTTGATTGAGATTACGCTGTATGCTGCTTCCTTTTGCATCACCTTGTGATATTCCTCAAGTTCTTCTTGCGGTATTTTCAATCTGGCGCATGACCTGCATGTAGTCAACAACAGTTTGTAGATGTTATCAATAAACGCAATGTGCAAGACAGGCTCTGCAAGTTCGATATGACCAAAATGCCCAGGACATCTTGCGGCAGTATTTCCGCATGTGAGACATTTCTGGCCTGGTTCCAGTGTGCCAAGTCTGCCGTCCATCAATCCACCTTGGACAGACATTCCATCCTCATCATATGTCTCTGGCGCTGTAATCTCAGCAACAGAATACTTCCTTATTTCAGTAGGGGACCAGACAGAAAACTTGATTCCATCTATTACCTTTATTGTTTCAACTGCCATTACACTCTCTCCTTTATCAAAAGTCTCGGGGCAACATCAAGGCTCATCATTTCCTGTAACAATAGTTTGAAGGCATAAGCAACTGAGACTGATGTAACCTTTGCTTTGTCTCCACAAACTCTACAGACAAATCGTCTTTGTTTGATATCATAATATGATACTAATCCACATCTCTCACAGACATAAATCTCGGCCTTGTCAGATTCCTCAAGCAATCTGTCCTTTAGCATCATGGATGCGCCATATGCAATAAGACAGTCTCTTTCCATTTCACCAAATCTCAGACCACCGCCTCTTGCACGGCCTTCTGTTGGTTGTTTTGTGAGCATCTGTACCTGACCTCTTGCTCTTGCATGTATCTTGTCTGCAACCATGTGGTGAAGTTTCTGATAGTATACAACACCCACAAAGACATCAACATGAAATGCCTTTCCGGTCCTACCGTCATACATGGTTTCCTTGCCTGAATACTTGAATCCGGCAGATTCCAAAACTCCTTTGACGTCTTCTAGTTTTTCACCGACAAATGCAGATCCATCCATCTTTGATCCTCTAAGAGCTGCAGCCTTTCCTGTTACAGATTCTAAGAACATTCCCACAGTCATTCTTGATGGGAATGCGTGAGGGTTTATCATGACATCTGGTACAACACCATCAGCAGTATATGGCAAGTCTTCATGATTTACAAGCAGTCCAACTACTCCCTTCTGTCCGTGTCGTGATGCAAACTTGTCTCCAATCTCAGGAATTCTCAAGTCTCTTACTCTAATCTTGTACATTCTTCCACCATCGTGGGATTGTGTCATAACAACAGTATCTACAACTCCATTTTCGGATGGGCGCACACCTATTGATGTGTCTCTCCTGTATGGTCCCTTCACCTCAAACTCTCTGTATTCTTCCATGAATCTAGGAGGACTGGTCTTTCCAATCAGTATATCGCCTCCTTGTACTGTAGACTCGGTTGCAATGACTCCGTCCTCTTCTAATAATCTATATGCCTTGTCTCCACGAAATCCTCGAATGTTTCCGTCTGCAGTTGGAATTTCAAAGTTATCTCTCATTCCTCCAGGATATTGTTTGGCTTCAGCCTCATAGATCCTATAGAAGAAAGTTCTTCCCAGTCCTCTATCTACAGATGACTTGCTTAGTACTATTGCATCCTCAATGTTGTAACCATCAAACGGTAATACTGCAACAACACAATTTTGTCCTGCTGGTCTGTCTTCTAGTCCCAGAAGTCCCATTGCTTTTGTTGTAACAATTGGAGTTTGCGGATACAGCATGAGATGTTGTCTGACGTACGTACTTGCATTCATCAACGGTGTTGAAAAGCCAAGGCTTTGTTTTGCCATTGCTGACTCGTATGTATTTCTTGGAGACTGGTTATGTTCTGGATACGGAATGATTGACGCACCAGCACCAAGTATTGCAGATGGAAATATTTCCATGTGGGTATGTTTTTTCATGTCTGTCTCGTCTATTGCAATGTAACAGTTTTCTTCTTCATTTGCATCAACTAGCTCAATTACTCCCATGTGCAAAAGATCTGTCCATGATAGGAATTTTTTGCTGACTTTGTCTATGAGTTCTTGTGTTAGCAGCAGTTTGCTGTCCTTAATTACAATTAATGGCCTCAAAACTCTACCTGCATTGCAGTTGACATAGAGTCTCTTGGTTGAGCCTTCAAAACTTGATTGGTACAGAAAAATTCCAACGTGTGGGTGAATCTTGTTGTTCCTTCGCAGCTCTCTTAGCGAGTCTACAAGCTTCTGACCGTCTCTGTAATATCCAATTAGCCTACCATCTACGAAAACTCTGGTACCTTCTTTTTTCAGATCATCTTTTGCGTCAGAGACATAAGTCGAGCCTAGATCATATAGTTTTTCAACTATGTCTTCTGATGCTACGTTTACTGATATTATAGCAGACAGGGCCAAATTCTTTACTAGACCACAGTTAGATCCTTCAGGGGTTTCACTTGGACATATTCTTCCAAAGTGCGTGGCATGAAGATCTCTTGCCTCAAAGTTAGGCTGGCTTCTGCTGAGCGGAGATTGGATCCTTCTAAGATGACTTATTGTTGATAGGTAGTTTGTTCTATCCAAGAGTTGTGTAACACCAACACGACCTCGCCCCCAGTTTCCTGTTGCAATTGCATTGTTTAGTTTGTCTGTAACTATTCCAGGCCTAACTGCAGCAGCCACTGCGTTTATTCCTCTTTTTTGTCCTGATCTCTCAAGCTGGTATTTCATGTCTCTGACTAGATTTCTAAATGCGGTTCTGAAAAGGTCAGCAAGCATCTGACCCGCAAATTTTATGACTTTATTTCCATAGTGGTCTTTGTCATCTGGAGTAATCCAGCCTAGTTTTAGTTCAATTAATTTGCAAGTGGCCTCACCCAAGAACAAAGATTTTTCTTTTCTGTTATCAGGATGTTTTCCAAGATGTGGTAGAAGGCCCCAATCAAGCAGGGTCTCTGCTCTTTTTATCTGAAATTCCTCTAGCATACCAGGTGCAATTCTCTTGCTGATGTATACTATAGCATCCTTGGCTGTGGGTACGTCACCTGATTTTTCAAATGATGCTTCCAATTCATCCTGAATCTCATCCACCAGAGAGACTGCTGCTGCAATCTCACGATCTGATTCAAGTCCCAGAGCACGCATCAAAGTCACTACAGGAATATCAACAGGCGAGCCTGGAATCTTGGCTACTATTAGACCATCATTTTTCATTACAAGTTCAAGTTTTGCCCTATATCCAACAATAGATGAATACACTTTAGCTTTGAAAACAGTATTACCTCCAACAGTTTCCTTGTCAACTATTATTTTGTTGTAAGAAAGATCCTCCAGTCCTACAATTACACGCTCAGAGCCATTAATGATAAAGTAACCGCCTGGATCATTTTGATCCTCGCCATATTCTACAAGTTTTTGTTCAGAAAGATTGTGCAAAATGCACGCGTTGGATCTTACCATCACCGGCATATCTCCAATGTGAACATATCTTGATTCCAGTATTTTTCCGTCTTCTACCACACTTGCCTCAAGCATTATAGGAGAAGCATAAGTGACATTTCTTAATCGAGCTTCCATTGGTGCAATATGAGTTATTGAACCATCAAGTTCCATCATGCGGGGTTGCTGAAGCTTTACTTTTCCAAGTTGAATTTTGTACGGATACTCCGCACTTTCTATTTCTATCTGTCCTACTTCGTCAATGATACTTTGAAGTCCTCTCTCAAGAAACTCATCATAAGAATTCAGATGTTGCCTTGCTATTCCTTCTCTTTTTAGAATATCTTGAACTATTGGCCATCGTTTGTGAGAAATGTTTGTCATTATTCTTCCACCACATACCTATAGTAGATGCTTTCACCAGCTGTAGGACTTTTTCTTGCTATCTTTATCATATCACCTGGTTTTACTCCCAAGTTTCGAATTGCAGGATCACTTACGTATATCAATGGCATTTCGGTAGGTTTTGTATGATATTTTTCTAATACTTTTTCGGCTTCCTCTTTAGTCATTATCTCGTGTTTTGGAACATAGATGTGATCTGGAATCAGTATTTTCTCTTTCTTACTTAACATGTCAAAATCTCCTTTGAACATTAGCTGTAAACAGATAATTAATCCACAAACTGTTCTGTTTGCATCGAGAGGTTAATATATATCTAATCCACCTACGTCGGGTTAAACTGTATTTTGTAATCTTTCGGAACTTTAAATAGTAAAAAATTACCGCCGGCTTGGGTGAATATTCATTTTAAAGTTCTTGCGTTATTTGCAATTTTAATTGGTGTATCACCTGTTTTTGCTTTATCCACTGAGATCAATGATACCAACACAATTTTTACATCAGGTTCGGCTTGGCAAATTACAGTCACAACCGACAAGGCATCATATAGCAATGGTGACAAGATCACAATATCTGGCATGTCTAGAGACTACATACCTAAGATGCCAATCTCCATCATAATAAGAAACCCCATTGGAAATATAGTATACATTAACCAAGTAGATCTAAATACTAACAAAACATATTCTGATACCATATCTACAGGTGGGGTTTTGTGGCAGTTGGCCGGAGCTTATAATATATCAGTACAATTTGGTGGACAAGACAGGATTGCCCAGACATCATTTGAGTTCTCAGGATCTGGCGTATTGCCACAATCCAACATACTGACCATAAATGGCACTAATTTCTTGATAACATATACAATAACAGGCGGACAGGTTCAAGATATCAGGGCTGACACGCAAGCCAAATCCCTTATTATATCAATACAGACAGACGGAGACGGCATATTGAATATGACTCTGCCACGATCGTTAATTGATTCTAGAATAGGGGGCCAAGATGAACAATTCTTTGTATTAAATGATGATCAGGAATCCTATTTTCAGGAAACCAATACGACAAACATGAATAGAACCATATCAATCCCATTTGAAGATGGTACAGAGCAGATAGAGGTTGTAGGTACACAGGTAGTTCCAGAGTTTGGCCCGATCGCAGCTCTAGTACTTGCAATTGCAATAATATCAATAATTGCAGTATCTGCAAAGACTGGACTAAGATTTATGCCAAAATACTAGAACACTACTTTTTCATTTTTTAAATATACATAAATACCCATTCTACTTAATCGCAGGCAAATGAATATTCATAAAGAATACGCGTTGATCGCTATTCTTGCAACGGCAGCAATTGTAGGTGTTGGTCCTGCATTTGGATTCTGCCCACCGACGTGTGCACCAGAGTCAAATTCCACTGCTGGTTTGATGACAGGCAACAATACAACTGCGGTTCAACCAATTGTGATACCTGTTACGTTACCGCTTAGTGTGTCAACAGACAACACAACGTACGATCGACAATCTGTAATAAATGTGACTGGACATGTAAAGAACATAATACCTGGACTGCCAGTTACAATGCGAGTGTCAGATCCATTAGGTAACATAGTAGAAGTTGATCAGCTGACTGTAGACAGCAACGGAAACTTCCAAACAACAATCAACACATCCAGCCCACTTTGGACAAATGGTGGAACTTATACCATCTATGCTCAATATGGAGTACAACAGGGCCTGCGTACAGCACAAACACAATTTAGCATTGTTACCGGTAGCGGTGGCGGATCATCAAGTTGTCAGTCAGACCAACTTGCAGCTACAGTAAATGACGAAATCTACTGTATTGATTACAGCATCAATGGAGGAACAGCTACAGGGGCGACTCTGAGCATGTCATCTAAATCCCTCACTGTAAACATACAAGCAACTGGTAATGGTCAGATAACTCTTAACATACCAAGATCAGTACTAGATGCAAAAGCTGGTGTCAAGGATGATAGCTTCTTTGTCCTAGTTGATGGTGAAGAAAAAGACAATTTCGTAGATACACCTAGTGCAAATACTAGAACACTAACAATACCATTTTGGACAGGAGCTGAACAGATAGAGATCATCGGTACACAGGTAGTTCCAGAGTTTGGCCCGATCGCAGCTCTAGTACTTGCAATTGCAATAATATCAATAATTGCAGTATCTGCAAAGACTGGACTAAGATTTATGCCAAAATACTAGAACACTACTTTTTCATTTTTTTGTTAAAATATAGTAAAGGAAATATACGACATAAAGACAAATCGAATATGCGTTTAGGAGCTTTATTGATAATCTCTTGTTTTGTGTTATCTGCGTTTTCACCAGATATATTTGCTCAAAGTACAACTACAGGTAGTACTCCCCTTTCTCCTGCTACACCTACCGCCCCAGCAATCACAGTCAATACCGACAAGGGCTCATATCTGGTAGGAGATACCATACTGATTTCTGGTCAAGTACAGTCAGTGGTAGCAGGAACGCCGCTTACTATACAAATATTGGACCCTAACACCAACCTTATCCAGATAGCGCAAATTGATGTATCTTCAGATGGAAAATTCACAAAATCATTTCTTGCCTCTGGCCCATTATGGACATCAAATGGTGTCTATACAGTAAAAGTTCAATATGGCCTTCCCAATGTAACTGCACAGACTACATTTACATTTCAGAGTTCAATTGTACCTACAAGCAGCATCTTTCAAGTAAAGGATCCTAATAGCCAGCAAACTTTTGGTGTTAATTATACTATAACAGGCGGAGGAAGTGTAAGCAACATAACAATCGATCCGCAGAGCATATCTCTCATTGTTTCCATCAATTCAACAAGTGATGGATCCATAACACTTCAGATCCCTCGGTCCTTAATTGATGCAAAAACCAGCTCCGGTCAGGATGACACATTTATAATTTTGATAGATGGCGCCGAGGTCAAACCACAGAGCGAGTCAGCAAATGGTAGCTATAGAACACTAACAATATCGTTCTTGCAAGGCGATCAAGACATAGAGATCATCGGTACACAGGTAGTTCCAGAGTTTGGCCCGATCGCAGCTCTAGTACTTGCAATTGCAATAATATCAATAATTGCAGTATCTGCAAAGACTGGACTAAGATTTATGCCAAAA
>JASHOW010000111.1 GCA_030038445.1 Nitrosopumilaceae archaeon | reverse complement strand
AGTATATGTCATAATCAATCATGACTATTCCCAAGCGGGTAGAGGACAATTTGCCGTGGCAGTAGTTGGCAATACACCGGGACCAAACCCATCAAACGCAGTTCCCCCATTATCAAGTGTACCAGATACAAGCATACCTCAAGATACAGTAATGCAGACATTTGGCACTCCGTTAAAACCAAATTGTGTTATCTTCTCGGGCAGTCAGTGGAATATCTCTCCAGCATGTCCATACGATATACCACAACCTAATGGAACGCTGGATAAAGAATATCTTGGAGAATAAATAACCGTATTTTCATCTCATGCTTGTAATCATGGCATGTTTAACATATTGAGTCACTGCAAACTTTATAAAAAAATAGGTCTTTTGAGCTTGACTGTGGTATCTGCATTTATTTTTTATTCTGTTTCATCATTTATTCCACATGCATTTGCCGATTCTGATCTGGGCTCATTTAATTTTTATAAAATGGTTGTAGATAATGAAGGTAACAAATACATAATTGGCGAAATTCAGAATACCGACCCAAATGATAATATTGAATCAGAAATCTATTTTACCAAATCAAATTTGCAGTCATCATATTACACCCAATATGTGGGGGTAATAGGGCATGGCATGGCAATGCCGTTTAAGATCTATTTGTCTGACAGCGACAATACGGAAAACCTTACTATTTCTGACATGAAAATATTATCACATGTTACAACCAGGCAACCATATGATTCACTCCAAATTGATTATTCTTCATTACATATGAATTTCGTCACGCATGCAATGCAAGGTATCTTGCATAACAATTCATACCAAAATTTTTACGGTATCAAGGTTCTTGCAATTGCAATGGATGCACATTCTAAGGTGTTAGATGTCACTCAAAGCAACCCAATTGACATTATCTCTTCAAATGGTTCTGCCAATTTTACGCTGGTACCAATCGATTCTGTTTCAAAAGATGTTTTTTACTATAGCTGCTACATTCCTGGCGGGCCAAGAATTCAAAATTATTCTTTGCCAGCAGAGAATGGGCAAAATATAGCATTTGAAATACAAAGTGATGGAAAAATAAAGAATGTTCATTATGACCAGTCTACTCACAATATCACCTTCACGGCAATAGGAGAATTTCCTATGGGTGGATGGGTGGGGCTGATGATGTTATCTGAACCTGACTCATATGCAAAATCATCTTCCTTGAGCGGTACAGTGAATGGTCAAACTCCTTTTCGAGAAGTATCTTCTTCTGAAACAATTTCAAACAAAACATATGAACATATAAGCTTGGATTTCCCTCGGGGCACAAGCAAAGTATCTATACAACCTGTGATTGCTACACCAGAATTTCAAATACCATTACTTGTCATGGCAATAACATTTGTTTGCTTCATTGCATCTTCTATGAAAATGCGTTCAACGTGAAGTGTTTTCTCAAAAACATGCTGATGATAATTATTCCAAACTATTAGAATTAACATTTGTTTTCACAAATTATCTTTATTGGATAAATTAAATATCTCTGCAAATTAGTTTGACCTAATGAAAAGATTATTGGTTACCTTGTTTGTTATGGCACTAATTTCTATTATGGCAATATCGTCAATCTCAAGAAATTTGGCATATGCTGATGATACTACATCTATATCATGGTTAAAATATACTGCGCAAGAATGGATTAATGGTACTATTACTGACCAACAATTCATTCAAGAAATGAGGTTGGTTCTTGAGAATGGTCTTGTTCCATCCAGTTCATCTACAACAAGTTCGTCGACATCTACGCCGTCAACTACACAGTCAAGTTCATCTACACCCCAGTCTACATCTAACTCCAATCCAACACCACAAAACTCAATGCCTCAACCTAGTGCGGGAGCAGTGTTCCAACCTGTACTGTCTACTAATTCGACACAACAAAATCCAACTATTCAGACATCCCAAAATATACTACCATCCATTGTTTACGTTCCATCAGAAAACTGTAATGACCAAAACTTTCCTGTGGTAGACTGGGCAGGATGTGATCAATCAGGAATAGATTTGGATCGTGCACATCTTGACAAAGCTGATCTTCAAGGTGCCAACCTTTCTCATGATAATTTCTACAAAGCAGACTTTGTAGAGACACATCTTCAGGGTGCTAACATGAGCTATGACCAACTGACAAATGCTGACATGCCAGAGGCAAATCTTACAGGTGCAACTCTAGTGGGCATTGATGCGCCTTTTGTAGACTTTAATTTTATAAATTCTACAGGTACTGACTTTACTAACGCCAATCTTCATGACAGCTCAATGCGCTGGGCAACAGCACATAACCTGATATTTGAAGGAGCAAACCTGAATCGCGTGCTGTTTATGAATTCTGATCTCTCAGGTTCTGACTTTAGAGGAGCAAACTTGGCGGACGCCGGATTTGCTGATGATAACCTAACCAATGCCAATTTTGATGGCGATAATTTACAAGGCGTAGATCTAGGAAGCACAATTCTTACAGGAGCACATCTTCATTGCACTAATAATCCAGTGTGCGTGACTAGTACCCCGGTGGGAACTAAAATTGGTTGATTTCATAACAACGCTTATTCTTTCTGCAATAATGGGACTTTCTGTCTATCTATCATTACCAATAGTACTTCGAAAGAAAATGGGTGATAGAAAAATCAAATTTCTTAACGCCATTGCAGTGGGCATTTTGGTATTCCTTATGTCTGACATATACTCTGATGTAGCGCCAAATTTGCTCAACAACACGTTGCAAGGATATGGTACTTCACCATTCTTTGATGGTGTATTTGGTTCTTCTGTAGCTGGTGGATTTCTTGTATTGTATTTCCTTGAAAACAGATCAAAAAAAGGAATATCACCTGTCAAATTAGCTCTTGTAATTGCAATTGCTATGGGATTTCAGAATCTGACCGAGGGATTGGTATATGGAGCAGCAAGTGTACAGTATGGACTTGTAGGAGAAACTCTTGTGATACTAGTAGGCTTTACTCTTCAGAATCTGACGGAAGGTTTTCCAATAGCTGCCCCACTTGCTGGAAAACTGGATAAAAGATTAGGTGCACTGTTATTGATGTTTTTAATAGGAGGAGTTCCGACAATACTTGGCGGCGGTGTTGGGTTTTACTATAACTCAACTGTACTTGATGTAATATTTAATGGCATAGCAATAGGCGCTATACTTTACGTCATACTTCCAATGTTCAGGATACTCTTCAAAGAATCAGTGACCCCAACACAGACCACGGTTGATGAGAAGCTTGTAATGAAAGAACAAGAAGTTAGTACACCTGTGGCGATCTTAAATCAACGCGCAGTATACATTGGAGTCTTTGTCGGCTTTATGCTAGGCTGGCTTGTAAATCTGATATAATAACTGTAGAAGATATCATTTAGTTAGAATCAATATCTGTTTGTGCATGATTAGGGCAGAAATTTGTCTTCACTGAATAATAATAAATTATCATCTTGATTGCAGTTGATTGCAATTAACTCAAATCGATGCGTGTTTTTAGATTAAAGACATCAATTGTAATGTTGTGAATATGACTAAACAGTCACACATTGTTTGTGCATATTTTAAATGACACATCTTATTAACTTGAAAATGCTGCATTTCAGTTAAGAATCAATGATTCCGCCCGGTTCACTTGAACGTACGTATAAAACATTCTATGAGATATCTCCGGATCTAATCTGTACATTGGATGAAAATGGTACAATATTGGATGTAAATCAACGCATGCTAGATCACTTTGGTTACTCTAAAGATAACGTAATTGGAAAACAATGCTTTGACTTCATTGTAGGACAATACAAAAAAATTGCTTTGGATGGATTCCGTGAAATGAAAGATAAAGGAATAGGACCTTTGATAGAACTACTGCTAATTAAAAAAGATGGAAGCACTTTCTCTGGTTTGTGTAGAGGAGCAAGAATATCTGGCGAGAACAAAAACATCAATGAATATCTCATAACTATACAAGATATTTCGTTTATTCGTGAGGCCTTTGAAAAAACAAGAGATGCTGAAGAGGAAGCAAAAACAAGATATGATGAACTCAGAAAGACACACGAAACTCTCTTGGCACTGGAGAAGAAATACAGAAACCTTTATGAAAAATCGCCAGATCTTTTGCGCACCATTAACCTTTATGGCATCATAATCGATTGTAACGAATCATATGCAAAAAATCTCGGATATTCAAAAGATGAAATACTGGGAAGGTCTCTTCTTGAACATACATCTACAAGAAGCTACGATGCCTTGCTGAAAGGAATTGAAGAATGGAAAGCCAGTGGTACTATATCTAATCTAGAAATTTGGCTAAAAAGAAAAGATTGTAGTGAATTTCCAACCTTGCTTTCTGGAACTAGCATATATGATGAAAATGGGCAAATTACTGGTAGAACCGTCTCACTTCGAGACGTTACTGATATCTATCAGGCAAAAATAACAATAGAACAAAATCAAGCCAAGATAAACGAGCAATTTGAAGAACTAAAAAAGACAAATCTCTTACTTACAACGGCTGAACAAAAATATCGAAGTCTGTATGATACATCACCTGATATGTTACGTACCGTAAACTCAAGCGGTTTGATAGTGGATTGTAACGAATCATATGCAAAAAATCTTGGACATTCAAAAGATGAAGTCATAGGCATGCCAATTTACGATCATACTGCAGAGATGAGTCTTGATTACATGCAAGAGGTCTTCAATTCATGGAAAGAAGGCATGAGGGTTATAAATAAAGAAATATGGTTAAAAAGAAAAGATGGGACAGTTTTTCCCTCGTTGCTAAGTGCAACTACCTTTTACCAAGGAGATCAGATGGAAAGTAACACTGTGATTAAAGACATTACCGAGCTTTATGACGCAAAAAAGAAGATAGAGGAAAATGAGGCGCATATACGTGAACAGTATGAAGAATTACGCGGTGTAGAAAAATCTAAAGAAGAATTTCTTGCCATGATAACACATGAATTAAAGACTCCGCTAGTACCAATTCAGAGCTATGCCGATATAATGCTTGCCGAAAAATTTGGTACACTAAATGATGATCAGAAATATAGGCTCGAGATAATAAAATCTAATGCACGCTACCTTATGGAATTAATGTCTGACCTGCTGGATGTACAAAAAATTGAGCTTGGGCAATTGAAACTAAATAAAGAAAGCAACAATCTTGCGGACATAATACGCGAAGTAGTTGAGAACGGAAAACCAGATGTAGAAAAATATGGCATCAGAATTTCACTGCATCTTCAGCCTGATCTATTTTACATATGTGATAAATTAAGAATAGGCCAAGTCATAAATAACCTGATTAATAATGCACTAGATTTCTGTCCAAAACAGGGTGGGCAGATAATAATAAAACTATATGCAGATAGATCAACATACAAGATCATACTAAAAGATAATGGAATCGGGATTCAAAAAAACAAACTAGATAGAATCTTTGTCAAATTCTATCAAATTGATACATCTACCACAAGAGAACATGGGGGTTCTGGAATAGGTCTTGCAGTATGTAAGGGTATAATCGAAGCACATGGTGGAAAGATATGGGCAGAGTCTGAGGGAGAGGGAAAAGGCACAGAAATTCATATTGCATTGCTACAAACGTGAATAAAACCAAAATTCTAGTCGCTTGAAATTGAAGTCTTTTCATTAAATGTTGAAAAGAAGGTCAGTCTAACTTTGGATCTGGATCACAAGAACCTGTTTACAGTTTTTTGCTACCTCGTACTTCATTAACAATGTTCCTTAACAAAGTAGCGCAAATCATTATAAATTATCTACTGTCTCAACATTGTGGTTCGGGGTATTGTCATAACTTGTTCTAATAATGTGTCGATTCCGGTTTTTCTTGTTGTTTCAGCGTGTGAAAAATGTTTTCTCAAAATATGATGGAAAGATGTGAGCATACATGTGATAGGATAATCAAGCTAGATCCAAAGATACGTTTTGTAGTTGCAACCACAGGAAACGGAAAGCCTATTGTCTCTAGGACTAGGGTCGGTCTTGTTCCTATTATGGACAAGAAGGATGGTGAGATTGTATTGACTGAGGCCGCACTGATTATTCGGATGCACCGCGAGTTTGATGTAAAGCTAGGCAAGGTAAGCTATGTCATAATCAAGCGAGAAAAAATTGCTGTACTAATGTTTTCTCTTGGTGATGATCTACTCTATGTTAGCTGCGATTTGGGGTCTAACCTGTGTAAACTAGGAGAAAAAATAGCAGGTAAAGTGAGATAAAATGGAAGTCTGGTACTCAAAAAATTGTCCAAGGTGTGGACAACAAAAGATGGCAGTTGACTCTAGTAGGGGCGAGCTTCTCTGTCAACATTGTGGTCTTGTATTTGAAGAAAGCTTGGAACAAACAGGACCCGAGTGGAGATCTTATGACGATCTGCCAACTCAATCGAGGGTTGGAAGCCCAATATCACTTGCTATGCACGACATGGGTCTTAACACCCTTATAGGTAGTTCTGGCAAGGATGCCTTTGGAAAACCCATTCCATTTGATACACGAGATAATATTGAGAGGCTACGTATGTGGGACAGCAGGACTAGCATAAATCCATCTCAAGACCGAAATTATCGCCAAGCATTCTCTGAACTTGAAAGACTCAAAGACAAACTTGCACTGTCCAATACAATGGTCCAAGAGACGGCATATGTTTACAGAAAAGCCCATCTAAATCGCCTTTGCAGGGGGAGATCTACTTCTATAATTGTTGCAGCATCTCTTTATGCTGTTTGCAGAAAAAATGAGATCCCTCATACTCTGTCGGAGATTGCTGGTGTTGCCAACGTTGACAGGAAAGTTCTGTCTAGGAGTTACAGAAAACTTGTCCAAGAACTAGACTTGCATATGCCAGTAGCAGATCCAATCAGGTGTCTTGTTTTTATAGCAAGCAAGGTAAATGCAAAAGAAAGAACCAAGCGCACAGCGCTCAAGATTCTGGAAGAAGCAAAGAAAATTGGGATCTCTTCAGGAAAGGATCCTGTTGGATTTGCGTCTGCGGCACTGTATATGTCATGTCAGATACATGGTGAATCTAAATCTCAAAAGGCAATAGTATTAGCCTCCTCCTCAACTACAGAAATGACAATACGAAACAGATGCAGAGAACTTCGCGACTCGCTTGAATTAAAGATATGACCCAAGATCTACATATACAAAACTATTAAAGAAAGAGAACAATGTTTCTGAACTTTGTTTCTCAATTCTAAAATATGTAAAATAAGAAAAGGAGCCGTGATGGGGCATAGGTGTACATTTCTAAAAATGAGGATAACAGTATTGTTTCTAGCCTCTGTTTTTGTATTGCCAGGATTAGGATATGCTAACACTATTGCTCTGGCCCAACAATCGTCTCAGGGAATGGAACCAACACAAGGCATCAATCAGACAGGATTCACGCATAATCCTTGTTTTCCGCATACTGGTCATGGCACCCACGGTAGTACCCATCATACTGGAAAATATGGAAACCAAACCGGTGGTACCATGCATCAGTATGGTCAAAATGGCACAAGAATGATGATGGGAAATGGAACTCATCATTATGGCAACCAGACAGGCTTTAAGATGCCTCCATGTCCTTCACAAAACTCAACATCTGCAAGTAATGGAAGCGGAAATTCCACCATGCTTCCAAGTACAACAAATTCCTCGTCTAGCCAAATACCAAGCTGGGTGAGAAATAACGCTAAATGGTGGTCTCAAAACCAGGTTGGAGATTCTGATTTCATACAGGGTGTACAATATCTGATACAGCAAGGAATAATGAAAATACCGCCAACACAGGTAAATCAAACCTCATCATCACAACAGATTCCAGCCTGGGTCAAAACAAATGCTGCATGGTGGGCTCAAGGTCAGATATCAGATGATGATTTCATAAAGGGTATTCAGTATCTTGTGTCTAGTGGGATAATTAAGATCACATAGAAAACTGATATTGTCTTGAAAAATTATGGATTATATTGCAAGAAATCTGTTACCTTCTAATCAGTGTGAATGATGCCTGATCTTAATGTTGCCAAGAAAAAGATAGGAACCAGTTTATCTGCACATGTGGGAGTTGATCCCGAAATAGACTATGAACTGGGAGTATTCTTTGGTTCCAAATTAGATAGCCTTACAGATGCTGGAAGAAACAGGATAATGTCACTTTCATTAAAAAATCCAACGTTTGCATGGTCACTTGGACATGGGGCTGGATGGAAATTCAAAAAATTTTCTTGGAAATTGAGAGATTGGGTTATAGTTTCTGCTCACAAGAATCCATATTTTGCAGGGGGATTTGGACATAGTATTTCAAGACATGTTAGAAAACTTGCAGTATCAGATTCTTTGGAACCAATTATGGAATTTGCAATAAAGCATCCAGAGTTTGCCTTTGAGCTTGCATATGATCTAGGATATCATTTCGGCGTACTTCCAGAAAGAATCAAAGAAATGGTATACAATCTTGCAACAAAAAATGACCAGTTTGCATTTCGAGTTGGGGAAGGTATAGGTGGAGTATACGAAAAACTGGGAAACAAAGATAAAGAATTTGTATTTGATTTTACAGATAAAAGCGAATATTTTTCAAAGGGATTTTTCAAATCTTCTCCTAAAAAAAATTTAAAAACATGAAAAGTTTTTGCTAGTTTTATTTTTTTTTAACTATTTTGATACCTCTATAGTGCACTAAATTCCTTGGTCCATTTGCTGTATCTGTCAAGCATATCATTGCTAACACTAGGTTTTCGTCTTGAAATGACATCTTCAAAATCTTTCACGGTTATATCTCTAGGCTGGGCTCCTGATATGTCCTTTTTCTGTGAATCCATCTTTTCAAAAAACTCGTCAATTATCTGCAATTGCGTTGATTGGCATATGTCCTTGATATCGCTAGCGCTATAGCCTTCTGTAGCTGATGCAAGCTTTTTCAAATCTACTGAAGGGTCGATTTTTATTTTAGAAATATAAAGTGAAAACAAACTCTCTCTTGCTTCAAGAGAAGGTAGTGGAATATAGATCCTCTTTGTAAATCTCCTAAGAAATGGCCAATCTAGATTCCATGGTTTGTTAGTTGCGGCCATGACATACATCTGTGTATTCTTTCCCTTACCACTAATGCCGTCCATCTCTGTAAGAAATTGGTTTTTGACTCTTATCTCTCCGCCATTCTCATTATTCGTATCGCCAAGAAGAGAATCAACTTCATCAATAAGCAATATTACTGGATTGTTATTTGCCGCATAACTTCTAGCCATGCCGAACAATTTTGAGACATTTTTCTCTGCTTCTCCAAGCCATTTACTCATCACAGCAGCTGCGTCCACATTTACAAAATCTCCTTGAATTTCACTTGCAGATGCAGCTGCAAGAAGAGTCTTACCGCATCCTGGAGGTCCATACAAAAGAATACCTTTGGGCCAACCTAGTGTGAACAGATCTGGTCTCTTGGTGGGATATACTATAGCCTCGCGCAATGCTCTTTTGGCATCATCATGTCCTATTACTTCGCTCCAGCTAACATTTGGCTTTTCTTTAATTATCAGTTTGTCCATTTCACCTCCAGATGCAGGAACATTTGAAGAACCATGCTTCATGTCCGCGTTTGGTTTTATATCAGGTTCTGATCTATTGTCGGAGTCTGGAGCAGATTCATTATATCCTCGTAACGAGTTTATTTTAGACTGGTACACACTGCAACGATCTTTGTATATCGTATTTATTGGATTTTCAGGAAAAAGCTGAATCAATTTAAGTAACGCATCAACAGCTCTTTGATAGTTTGCAATTGCCATACCTCTCGCACCGGCTTCCTCTTGCCTGATTGCTTCAGAAACGCATTTACTTGCTATTGATTCTAATTCTACTACTGCACTCATGTAATAATACTCGTTGGATGAGCCAAAATCATAAAATGTGAATGTATGTATAATCATTTGTTAAATTAATTAAATCTAATCGCGGCTAGCTACGACCTGTTATTTTCACATCTTCATACGTGTGAGGGGGTTGTTTTGATTTAAATGCTATATAAAACCAAAAATCGTATTTTCACCTAGAGTTTCTGAAAGATACTTTTTATTATGGATATGGCTTTGCCAAAAATCTCTTCCGGTATATTTACCACTTGACTAGCTGATGGTATTGATGTCGACGAACTTGTTGTAGATGAACTGGATGGTGTAGTTGATGTGGATGGGCTGGAGCTAGATGTAGACTGGGGTGTAGATGAACTTGACTGTGTAGTTGACGACGTAGATGTCGACGAACTTGTTGTAGATGAACTGGATGGTGTAGTTGATGGGCTGGGTATAGACAATACTGCATCTCCCATGCTCATGCTATGAGTAGTATCTCCTTCATAGCTTGCAGTTATTGTAATGGAAGAAGGAGAATTTGTTGATGGGGTATATGACGTGATACAACTTCCAGATGATAACGCACACGATACAGAACTAAATGTACCTCCTGCACCGTTGTCGCTCCACGATACTGTGCCTGTTGTCGTAGTGGGAGAACTTGACGTATCGCTTACTTGTACGGAAAATGTGACTGCACTACCTGCCGATGCAGTTGTGGAGCTTGGTGTAATAGTCACGCTTGTGGGATTGAGCTGCTGAGTTGTAGTAGCTGAGCTTGTCAGCGATACTGTGCCAGAGCTACCTACATGACTAGAATCTCCAGCATAGCTTGCAGTTATTGTTATACTGCTTGGTAAACTAGCCGGTGGAGTGTATGTCAATGCACATTGGTTATTTGACAATATGCACACATTTGGACTAAAAATGCCTCCTGCACCGTTATCGCTCCACGATACAATGCCGATCATGGATGAAGATGGGTTTGAAGTATCTGCAACAGACGCAGTTAAGATATTGGTACTTCCAGAAGCAAGCGCTGCTGGGTTTGCCGTAACGCTTGTAACTGTTGTATCAAGTGTACTCATTGATATCTGCGATGTCCCAGAGCTACTTGAATGACCATTATCGCCTGAATATGCGGCATTAATTGTAATGGCATTAGGTGGACTTGTAGGAGCAGTGTATGTTGTAACACACGTAGTTGCTGGTGATGTACATGATGCAGGACTAAACGTACCTCCTGCACCGTTGTCGCTCCACGATACTGTACCTGTCACTGTAGTAGGTGAACTTGAGGTGTCACTGACTTGGGCTGAAAATGTCAGTGTTCCATTAGAAGGTAGGGTTGTGGAGCTTGGCGTGACAGTTACGCTTGTGGGATTGAGCTGCTGATTTGATGTCAATGATGCCGTCCCACTGCTTGTACCGTGACTAGAATCTCCTTCATAGCTTGCAGTTATTGTAATTGTAGATGGGGGACTCGTAGAAGGAGTATATGATATGGTACAACTACCATCTGACAGTATGCATAATGCAGAACTAAACGTACCTCCTGCACCGTTGTCGCTCCACGATACTGTGCCTGTTGTCGTAGTGGGAGAACTTGACGTATCGCTTACTTGTACGGAAAATGTGACTGCACTACCTGCCGATGCAGTTGTGGAGCTTGGTGTAATAGTCACGCTTGTGGGATTGAGCTGCTGATTTATTGTTAATGATGCAGTTCCACTGCTTGTGTTATGGGTACTGTCACCGCCATAGCTTGCAGTTATTGTAATTGTAGATGGAGGGCTTGTAGAAGGAGTATATGATGTGGTGCAACTGCCAGATGATAACGCACACGATGCAGGGCTAAACGTACCTCCTGCACCATTATCATTCAATAATATTGCCCCTGTAGGTGTAGTGGGTGAAGACGAAGTGTCAGTAACAGTTATAGCAAATGTCACAGGAGCTCCAGGACTTGTTGCTGAAGAGCTAGGAGAAAATTCTACTGCAGTAGAATCTGGGGTATTGGAAATAGATGTACTGTTGCTACTAGTAAACACTAGACTACTGTCGGCCATAGCCGGAAGTGGAGCAAAACTACCTAAAAATGATGAATAAAACACGCATACTATGAGTAAAAATACCGTTGGAATATTTTTACGTCGCCACTTATTTTTTATATGGTGCTCATTTACCATATCTTCTCTCACGCATTTGGTATCTGGAAGAGATCTTAAGATAATATGATCGATTGTAGAACCTTGGTAACTTGTATGTGAAGATTTTAGCACGAATAATCTTGATTGCAATTAATTGCTGCTATAAAACCGTATGAATATCTGCAATTGTCGAATGCCATCTTCTTACAGCTTAGAATAGTCTCTATTTGAACCAGAATCATTTGAGATCAAGACAGGTTGGTTAAAACCCCTTTCAAAAGAAAAATAGGAAATTACTCAAATTGTATAGGTATTCAATAAAATACTTCAAGTAAAAAACTAACCAAAATACTAGCTTGCCTGACAGGGTTAGAGGAGATGAAAATCTGACAACAAGTTAACAGAATCTGTCTGTAAAATGACTTGGGATAAAAGTTGTCAGAGTGGAATTTTGCCAACTGTAATTTATTCAGACATTAATTAATTTTTAGTAATTGCTTAAATACATGAAAACCAACTCCGCTCTAGTGGGGATAAACGCTAAGGGCTTAGTATTATTTAGCATTTTAATTAGTACAACTGGAACGATTCCGGCGTTTGCAGATTATAATTCTACTAGTTCTTCAATCTTGAATTCTTCTATGAATCCAAGTCCTATGACTCCATCTAATTTACCATACCCGCCTTCTTACATGGTAACAAATTCTACTTTCTATTCAGGTAAAATAGTAAGCATGGGCGCACCGGCACCTGAAATTGTGGTTACAACAGACAAACTATCGTATAATGATGGAGATAAGGTGATGATAGCTGGTACCACGCACGACTATATTGCTGATGTCCCTCTCACGCTTATAGTAAAAAATCCTATTGGTAATATAGTAAAAATA
Source organism: Nitrosopumilaceae archaeon (assembly GCA_030038445.1). Taxonomy (GTDB): domain Archaea; phylum Thermoproteota; class Nitrososphaeria; order Nitrososphaerales; family Nitrosopumilaceae; genus Nitrosotalea. The sequence goes on along the minus strand of JASHOW010000111.1, from coordinate 1,387 downwards.
GATCAAATTACAGTGGGAACAGACAAGACCTTCTCTGATAGTGTACTAGCTACAGGTGCCCTATGGCAATCAGCTGGGAACTATTCGATATTTGTTCAATATGGAAGCTCTTCACGAACTGCAACAACCACATTCCAATTTGCAGGTTCACATATTTCTCAAGGAAATACTATCCAAGTAGATGGTACCAATTCCTCAATAACATACAGTATCACAAATGGGAAGATTCTTGATATAAAAACAGATTCTAACTCCAAGGCGCTTATTGTAACAATACAAACAACAGGTGATGGTATGTTAACAATTACCATGCCTAGATCCTTAATAGATGCAAAGAAGACTGATGGCACGGATGATCAGTTCTTTATACTAAACGATGGTCAAGAAAATGATCAATTCCAGGAGGTTGGTAGTACCAATACCACAAGAACACTCCAAATTCCATTTATGGATGGGACATCTCAGATAGAGATACTTGGAACATTTGTGGTGCCAGAATTTGGTGCAATCGCAGCCCTGATACTTACAATTGCAATAGTATCCATAATTGCAATCTCTACCAAAACTAGACTGCGATTTACACACCGAGTGTAAATATCAGTTCAAAAATTTCAAAATAAAATTCTAAATTATTTTGCAACTATGCGATCTATATGGTAACTCGTAAGAGATTTAATCTTGTGGCTTGATAGATCGTTCCATTATTGAAGGGATTATGGATACAAAAAGTATCAAAGCAGACAAGAGAAAAATACCGTGGATAGAATTGACAAAACTTACTCCATTTGAAAAATTGGTGCTCTGACCAGTAAAAATTGCTTCAAGATCAGAGATTGGAACTGATTTTGTAATAATAAGAAATGATAATCCAAGACTTGTGATGTTGCCAAGAGTCACAAGAGTGGTGCTCATTCCAGATGCAATACCCCTTCTTCTAGCAGGAACCGAATTCATAACCATGGTTCTGTTAGGTGCAGCAAACATGCCCATGCCACTGCCTATCAATACAAGCGGCATCAAAAGTTGTAAGAAATTTTCATGCGGTTGTATGTTGGTAAGAATAAGAAAACCAACAGCAGATACCACTAACCCACCTATGATAAAAAATCTAGAGCCATATTTATCAGAAAGCCATCCGCTTATTGGGCCAAATGTTGCCATCGTAAATGAGACTGGAATGAGATAAAATCCAGTTTCAAGTGCACTAAGCTTCATGGTGGGACCTTGTAGATAAAATGTCATTATCAAGATAAGCGCGCCTCTTGCAAGTGCATTAAAAAAGACACTTAGGTTTCCTGTGTTAAAGACTCGTATCTTGAATAGTTTGACATCAAACATTGGCTCCTCAATTTTTGATTCAAAAAGTATGAAGAAAATCAAAAATCCA
>JASHOW010000110.1 GCA_030038445.1 Nitrosopumilaceae archaeon | reverse complement strand
TTTCCTATCTTTTTGTGATTCTTTGCGATGTGTATCATTGACAACAACTGGTTTGAAAATGATTGTGCCATGACTTCTGGCGGATGCCCCTCTGCAGCAACAAGGTTTGCAATCCTTCCCTTCCCAATCAGGTAAACGCGCTTGCCATTTTTTAGCAGACATTCGTCAAGGTTAGGACGAACTTCCCGCACCATCTTTGATTCGTTTAGAAGAAATTTGGCATCAACTTCAACATCAAAATGCCCTACATTTCCCATTATTGCACCTTCTTTCATCTTTAGTATGTGCTCCTTTCGTATCACTCCGGTCTGGCCTGTTGCCGTGATGAATATATCTCCAATCTTTGCCGCCTCTTCAATTGGCATGACCTCGTATCCATCCATGTGCGCTTCAAGTGCCCTTATAGGATCGATCTCTGTAACATACACCTTTGCTCCAAGCCCGTTGGCTCGTGAGGCTACACCCCTTCCTACCCATCCATATCCTGCAACTACCACTCTTTTTCCTGCAAAGAGCAGGTTCATTGATCTGAAATATCCATCAATAGTACTTTGTCCTGTCCCATACCTGTTGTCAAACATATGTTTTGTATATGCATCGTTGACTGCAATTACAGGATATTTGAGTCGTTTTTGTTTTTCAAGCGCCTTGAGTCTTATTACCCCGGTTGTTGTCTCCTCGGTTCCTCCAAGGATCTTCCATGAGGCAAAATTTTTGTCGCCATGAATCTTGCTATGGCAGTCAGACCCGTCGTCAGTTAGAATCTGCGGCTTGTGGTTAAGCATCTGCTCTATACATGAATCGTATTCCTCAGAGGTCTGCCCTTCCCATGCATAAATGTGAATACCGCTTTCAGCAAGAAATGCTGCAATGTCATCTTGTGTTGAGAGCGGGTTTGCGCCACACGCGCTAACGTCAGCACCAAGTGCCTTTGCCCCCATTATTAGAACCGAGGTCTCCTTTGTAATGTGCAGGCACACCCCAAGGCGTATACCTCTGAGGGGTTGTGATTTTTTTAATCGTTCAATTGTATTAGTAAGAATCTTCATGTGATCCCTTGCCCATTCGTATGACATCTTTCCCTTTTCTGCAAGGCTTGGATCCTTGATCTGGCTCATGTGTCACCTCAAATTTCGGGATATAAAATGCTATCAAAAATAACAATCTAAATATTGGATGATTTTTGTTTTAGAAAACATGACATGGAAAAAAGTTGCCGGAAAAAACGATGTCGCATTAGGAAAGGGAAGAGAGTTTGTAGTAGACGGCAAAAAGATTGCAATATTCAACCAAAATGGCTTTCATGCACTTGATTCAGTCTGTGTGCATCAAGACGGATCCCTTGCTCCAGGCAAACTTGATGGCGATGTGGTGGAATGTCCACTGCATTTTTGGCATTACAACATCAAGACAGGTGAGCTCCTCGACTACATCAAGGGAGTAAAGCTTCAAACATACAAAGTGGATGTAAAAGACGACGGCATCTATCTAGATTTGTGATAAGTTTAATTCGCCAAATATCATTTTAACAAGCGTTGAATCTGCAGACACTAGATGAGATAACAAAAAAAGATTTTAGTTCTATTCAAGAAAAAATTGGGTCGTTTCTGCTTGAAGAGGTCAAACAGAGAAAAGCGCAAGGTGTGATATTTGGTTTAAGCGGTGGAATAGATTCTGCAGTAATTGCCATGCTTTGTGACAGGTATGTCAAGGGGGTGTCTCTTGCGTTGATAATGCCTGATGCAAACATTACACCAGAATCAGATACCAGCGATGCACTCAAAATTGTTGATAGCCTTCGCATGGAATACAAGCTCATTGACATTGGTTTTGTGCACAAGGAATACTCAAAATATGTCGAGCCAAACCCCTTGGCATTTGGAAACCTTGGCGCAAGAATTAGATCAAATATTCTCTACTATTATGCCAATGCCAGAAATTATCTTGTCTTGGGCTCTGCTGACAGAAGTGAGTTTCTAATAGGATATTTCACAAAATACGGCGATGGCGCGGCTGACATACTTCCAATAGCTTCTCTTTACAAGACACAGATCCGTGAGTTTGCAAGATTTCTTGGTGTTCCTGTAAACATCATATCAAAACCAAGCGGCCCTCGTCTGTGGGAGGGACATATTGCAGAAACAGAGATTGGCATGACATACGAGGAGATCGACTTGATACTTTATTGTATGATTGACAAGGGACTTGCAGTAGAGGAGACGGCTAGGCTTACAGCAATCCCTGTTTCAAATGTGGATAAAATTTACCAGATGCATAAAAGAAGCGAGCATAAAAGAATAACACCCAAAATATGTGCCCTCTAAGATGATACAGTTTGAAAATTTTTGATACGCTATCAGTAACAGAAAAAGAACTTGATGCACCTGCAAGCATACGAATCTATCTCTGTGGAGTTACAGTATATGACGACAGCCACATAGGACATGCAAGAACAATCATAGTTTTTGACACACTTCGCAGGTTTCTAGAGTCTCAAGGAGTCAGAGTCAAGTTAATTCAAAACTTTACAGATGTGGACGACAAGATAATCAACAGGGCAAGAACTGAAAACGTGTCTGCAGATAAGATAAGCTCAAGATACATAGCAAATTATTTTGAAGGGTTTGACAGCCTTAATGTCAAGCGGGCAGATTTGTACCCAAAGGCAACCGAGCACATAGCAGAGATGATATCCTTGATCCAAGGATTGGTTGGCAAGGGCTTTGCATACGTGTCAGCAAACGGAGTCTATTTTGCCGTATCAAAATTTACAGAATATGGTAAGCTCTCAAAGAAAAAAATTGACGAGCTAATATCAGGCGCACGTGTGGAGGTAGACGACACCAAGAAAGACCCTCTGGATTTTGCGTTGTGGAAGTTTGCAGAGGACGAGCCAGGGTGGGACAGCCCATGGGGTCATGGAAGGCCCGGATGGCATATCGAGTGCTCCGCCATGAGTTTAAAGTATCTTGGATCAGATTTTGAGATTCATGGGGGCGGACGCGACCTTATCTTTCCACACCATGAAAACGAGATAGCCCAGTCAGAGTCATACACCGGCAAAAACTTTGCTAAGATCTGGATGCATGTAGGCATGGTCACAATAAATGGCGAGAAGATGTCAAAGTCACTGGGAAACACAAAATCTGTGGATTTTGTTTTAAAAAAATGGGGTCCAAACATAGTCAGACTATTTTGCCTCTCAGGACACTACTCCAAACCAATTGACTATTCCGAAGATTTGTTAAAAGAAACAATAATCAAGTGGCGCCAAGTGGAAAACTGCTACTATGAATTAATTTTGTCAGATGATGGCGCTGCAGACATAAACGACGAAAAGATTGCAAGAGAGGCTGTCAAGGAAACAGAAAAAGAGTTCACCGAAGCGCTTGGCTCTGACTTTAACACGTCACTTGCGACCAGTGCATTTTTCAAGCTTGTCAAGACTGCAAATCAGATTGCCGCATCTGAGCACCTAGTGCGCTCTATTGCTGACATTGTATTGCCTGCATTTGAGCAGATGCTTGATGTTTTGGGCCTGAGTGTAGTTCGAGTCTCTCCAGAGGAAAAATCCAAGATAAACGACCTCATCAACAGGCGAAACATGTTGCGAATTCAGAAGGATTTTCATGGGGCCGATGCAATCAGAAAGGAAATATCCGACATGGGAATTGTCCTAATTGATCACAAGAGAAGAACAATTTGGATGAGGCAGGAAAAAATTGGCGCAGATGGCTAGGATTTTTTTGTCTTTGCGCTGACAAGCGATACAACATCTCTGTCCCTTAGCTGGTAATTTGTTGGCAATCGTACTCCATATCGAACATCCTTTGCATATAACAACCCCTTTGCCAAATCAGAGTGTATCTCTTTTGCCAGATCCTCCACCGTGGAGCCGTCCTTCATCAGAATAAGATCAGGCAGGATTCTCCCCTTCTTGTCTGAGAGTTTCTCAGGGTCTGCTACAGGATAAACAGAGTTCATCTTTAGCAACTTAAAGACAGTCACGTTGATTGCAAACTGGACACCAGTTCGCATGTACTCCCCAAGTATTCCTTTTGTGATAAATTCTAGTGCGTCCAGTTGTCTCTTGGCAAGCGCTTCCTTGTGCAGTATCTCAAATTGCTCCGAGCCTGGAACATATTTTATCAATCCTTTTTGTTCTGCGCGCCTCAGCGAGAGCTCGCTGTCTGCGCTTGCAGGTATGATTATTGTATCTACATATTTTTCTCGCAGCCTGTCAAAATTTTTGTCTGCTCCCGGTAGGTCAATCTTGTTTGCAACTATCAGCGTTGGCTTGGAAATCTTTCGAAGATGTGCAGCAAATCTTTTACTATCATCCATTCCAAAGTTGTCAAAATGTTTGTCCTCAAGCCCTGTGACCTTTAGTGCCTCCTTTACGTGATATTCCTTTACTCCTATTCCCCTAAAGACGTCGGTGATTGCCACAACCGAGTCTGTCTCTGAGTTGACAAGTTTTGATATCTTGTCCCTGTTGCCTTCCAATAGTTTCTGGTACCACATTATCAGTTCCTCCTCAATGTCTGAGACATCTGCTATCGGATCACCCTGCCCAATCTCTGCAATCCTTCCTGCAGAGTCAACGCTTCCCGATACATCTACCACATGCAAGAGTGCATCTGACTGGGTTGCAATGGAAAGAAATTGGTTTCCAAGTCCCTTTCCTGTCCAAGCCCCTTTAATCAGACCCGGAAGGTCGATGAGCTCAATTGGGATAAACCTCCACCCGTCAAGGCATTTGGAGTTTTGCGGATTGTCCTTGACACTAAATTCCGTATGAACACATGGTGTGATAGCATTTCCCGTTCCGCGTTCGGGCTTTTTTGTTGTAAATGGATAAGTGGAGATCTCTCCGCCTGACAGCGTGGCGGAATTATAAAATGTAGTTTTCCCAGTATTTGTTTTACCAATAAGGCCAATTTTTATTGGCATCAGTTCATCTCTGCCTCATTGCTATTTATCTCTGTTGTGAGTTATTCGTGATTGTGTCTGTCTGCCACATTTTCAAGCGAGTCTTTTATTTTACTTGCATACCATCTTATCTCTTCCAACTCCTCGTCCGTTAGACTGTTGTTCCATTTTTCTAAAACAACTTTTAGGATTTGCACGCCATCGTATAGCAGGTTCCAGTACGGATGGTGTTCTGCAGTATCATATGCAAGTTCTGCAACTTCCTCAAGGCCAGACTTTGCACGAGCAAGCGCATCTGATCTTTCTCCATATATCTTGACAATCCCCGACTCATCATCAAATACCATCTTGATTGCCAAATCTTTTTTCTCAAATGACTTTACAAGCTCTGAGAGTGCATCATAAAAAACTTTGATATCGCCATCCATGCCCTAGAACAATCTCTGGTGTTCTGCAAGCATGCACCTGTTAAAGACGACATCTATTCCCGCCTTTGTCGCAGGCAGCTCTGCCTCTGGATTATGGATTCCCTCCTGAAGCCAGATTACCTTTGGTCTTATCTTTATTGCTTCATCAATTACAGGCTTTACCTGGTCTGATGGCCTAAAGACATCAACAATGTCCACCGGAACCGGGACATCTGCCAGACTTGGATAACATTTTTTCCCAAGAATTTCATCTGCGGTAGGATTGATTGGTATTATGTTGTAGCCTTTTTCTGCAAGATATTTTGGTACATAGTGTGCTGCTTTTTCTGGGTTTTTTGACATTCCAACAACAGCTATATTTTTTAGTGCATAGATTTTTTTTATCTGCTCATCTGAGTGTAAATCATTTTCCATTACAATATCACAGAGTTATTCCTCTTAATAGATTGTTGTAGAATAATTTATAGGCACAAATGTAGTTTTCTGCCACATGGAAGAGGAACCAAATGATGTCATAATTCTAAGTGCGATAAATCAGGGCGCTAAAAAACTTGATAAGATTACAAAAAAGACAAAGATAGATGGAGAGCAGGCAAACAGCATTTTTGCTCGTCTTGAAAAGAATGGGCTTGTTACCACAGTAGAAAAGAAAGGATTCTTTGGACCAAAGAAAGAGATCGTCCTGACAGAAAAAGGGATAAAAGAATTGGAAGAAAGAAGATTTGAATTGCAACAACACTGGAACCAGATGATGACTCTTTGGAAGAGTGGAGACAAAGAAAAGTTGCAACAACACATGGACGACAACCGTTCCATCCTACCTGCAATGATGTTCATGGGAATTATGGACATGATGATGTTTTCATCAATGATATCATTCATGGGACTTGCCATGACAAGTTTTATTCCTGACCAATACATGTACGATACAGGCTCAACAGACATGGGTCATGACATGAACCATGGTGACTACGGCGGGACAGATTTTGGTCACGGCGACATGGGTTCAGGTGACATGGGCAGTGGCTTTGACGTAAACTTTTGAGTTAACCATAGAAGCCTATTCAAAAAAAGAATTTGAAGTTGCTCTTAGCAACCTAGATTTGATAAAACGGTCTGTGTAATAGTAGGATCTGCATTTGCATTTGAAAGTGCGTTCTTTACCAGATTGCAAAGGCTTGACGATCCACTAGACTGCATTGGTTTTACGGTTGTAGTGGTTGCATTTCTTCCAGTTTGGTTTCCCATCTGTGCTACAGAGAGTGATGATTGTAATTTATCCCATTCACCAGGTGCGCACAAGTGATCCCCGCAAACTTTATCATTTCCGGTCAGCACAGTTTGTGGATTGTCGTTTAAGTAGCTATAGTCTCTTTGTATCAATGCATTTGATGCAGGAATGGCTGATACCGCAACAGACGCTACTAGAACTGCTGTTAGTAACAGTACTACCGGTAACTTGGACGACATAACTTTAGCTATAGGGCGCGCATATAAAAGAATTTCGAAGATTCCAGCCATGCCTATCCCTGCAAAAGAAATAAGATATCATAGATCAATAGTTTGCTCATGATTGCAAAGATAGGTTCCAAGGCACCAAATCTGGCGGTCTCAAGATGGATACAGGGTATGCCGACCAACATTGACAAGGAAAAAGACAATGTCATTTTGGTGGAGGTATTTCAGGTAAATTGTCCTGGGTGTTTTCTGTATGGAATACCACAGGCAATTGACATTTACAACAAATATCGCAAGGAAGGTGTTACAGTTCTTGGAGTCGCAACTGCGTTTGAAGATTTTGATAAAAACACGGTCGAAAATCTAGAGATCCTTCTAACAAAAGGTGAGGTAATAGGTGAAACACTCAAGGCGTTGGGACAGTACGGTCATCTTGTAGATGGAAAAAAAATACCATACAAGATTCCATTTCCTGTGGGCATGGACCTTTTAGAGAAAGGAAATGGAACAATTACGCAAGAAAAGATAAACGAAGTGATCGAGGCAAATGTATCCGGATTTGATTCATACAGCGAACATCAGAAAGCAGAGATCGTTGAACGTGTCAAGCAATACCTAAGAGGCAAGGAATATTCAGCGCAAACATTTGAGCAATATGCATTGCGGGGAACTCCATCCACCATCCTAGTAGACAAAAAGGGAGTACTCAGAGATGTGTCGTTTGGCCAGAGCAGTTTTCTTGAAGAAGACATTAAAAAGCTGCTAAGCGAGTAAACTAAAGATGTATTGATTTGTCAAGCAAGCAGCATATGTACACCTCGTTTGATGATACGCTAGACAGCATAGTCAGACTTCTAAAATCCCACCGTACAGAGTTTCTTTCTGGAGAGGAGATTAGCAAGTCTTTGGGCCTTAGCAGGGCAGCAGTCTGGAAAAACATCAAAAAGCTCCAATCGCTTGGTTACAAGATAAGATCAAAACAAAAGTCAGGATATAGGCTTGATTCTAAAACAGATCTAATGCTGCCATGGGAGATTTTGGATGGGTTACAGACCGAGATTATTGGAAGAAAGATATACTATTTTGATGTTATTGATTCGACACAGAATTTTGCTCTAAAGTTGGCTTCAAAGCCTTACGAGAACGGTTCCATAGTTGTGGCCAGACGCCAGACACGCGGCAGGGGAAGACAGAAAAGAAGATGGTTGTCTCCGGTAGGCGGTATATGGCTGTCCATACTTCTTAAACCAAATTTTGAGGTGTTTCATGTCTCTCTGTTTCCCATGCTGACCTCGCTTGCTCTTGGCATTGCCATAGAAAAAACATTGAAGCTACAACCCAAGCTAAAATGGCCAAACGACCTTACTCTAAGAGACAAGAAAGTGGCCGGAGTATTAGTTGATGCATCTGTTCAATCAAATCAGATAGATTATCTTGTCATAGGAATAGGAATAAACTTTAAGATCCAGCCAAGTGCAATATCCAAGATTACAAAAAAATCCAAAAACTTTTACGGTGTAGCAACACTGCTGGGAAAGAATGAAAAGTCAGACCCCAAAATTTTACTTCAAGCGTTTCTGTATGAGCTTGAGCAAATGTACGGCAAAGTAGTTGCAAACAATCTTGCCGGAATCAAAAACCAGTGGAAGAAGAGATCATCCACAATTGGAAAGAGTGTCAAGATATCAACCTCTGACAGAGAGATAATGGGCAGAGCCATTGGAATAGATGACGATGGAGCACTGTTGGTCTCCAGCAGAGGCATCACACACAGGCTGCTTGTAGGGGACATCACGCGCCAGATCTGATACCTGCATTACCAGTCAGTTTTTTATAATTACGACTTGTCAGTATAGGAATGAGAATATGCTGGGCAAACACTGAGCGTTTTGAAGAAGCCCAAGTTGTAATTTTGGGAATACCTGATGAGTCCAAGTCGCATTCATTGCGCAAGGGAAGCTCCGAGGCACCGCATAAGATAAGGGAGATCTCAAACATAAGAGACACTTACAAAAGAGGCGACCAGATCTCTGCAGGCTTTCCGTTGGGCGGCATAAACAAAAAAGTGTATGATTATGGCAACATACTACGAGTTGAAGTAGCCGAGACGATAGAAAAGATAGTTTCAAGATCAAAAATACCCATATCGATAGGTGGCGATCATTCCATTTCGGCAGATATCATACGATCCATATCCAAAAAATATGGTCCAGTATCTCTTGTCTATTTTGATGCCCATCCAGATTTTATCAGCTCATCTAGCGGTTACTATGGATCTGTCGTACATGATGTTCTGCCTGACATAGATATCAAGTCAAGTGTTCAGATAGGAATAAGAACTCCAGAGCAGGAGGAAATAGACAATATCAAGAAACATGGCTTGTCTGTCATAACTCCTCTTGACATTCTCAGGGATGGCATTACAAAAGTTGAGAAGGAGATACTTGACAGGATTGGACAAAACACATACGTTTCAGTTGATATGGACGCAATCGATCCTGCTTATGCCCCAGGAGTGTCAGTCCCAGTTCCACTTGGGCTTGGAAGTCTAGAGGTATCATATCTTCTCAAATCAATAGCAAGGAAAGGAATCATAGGACTTGATGTCATGGAAGTCTGCCCAGGTTATGACATTAAAGACAGAACGTCACACCTTGCATCAAGAATGATTGCCGAGACAATATCATCATTGGACAAAACTTCTTAATGCTTTTAACTAGGCCAAGACGGTATCATGTTTGATGTTTTCTCATTTTACTGTAAAGCAAGCAAATGATGCCCTACCTTCAGTAATTAAAAAATTCAATGAACTGGTAAATTTGAAAAATGAGCTCATAAAAATTCAGGCAGAGATGGAGACAGATCCCAAATACATGTCCAGCTTCAAAGACTATGTACTTAAGAAACAAGAATTCAACACAACAATAGCTAGATTTTACAAGGCAATAGAGGAGATGGAGGGCACTGGAGTGGTCATAAAAAGCGTTGAAGACGGATTGCTGGATTTTCCATCACTTCGATTTAATGAGGAGATATGGCTTTGTTGGAAAGAGGGCGAAACTGAGATCAAGTTCTGGCATGGAAAAGACGAGGGTTTTAGAGGAAGAAAACCGCTAGAAAATCTTGACTTGGAAAAGTTACGATAGCAAGTCACTTCTAATCTTCATACAGACAATATATACCGAAATAGACCCAAGCATTCTGAGAGATTATGGCGTTATCGTCTTGGCTGCGCGCAGTTCGAATCAGATTTCTGCTTGCATCAGTAATCTCAGTCTTTCTTGGACTTGCCATAAGCTGGTGGCAGAATACCGTCATCAACTTGGAATTTGCAGTGCTTACACTTGCTGGTGTTGTGGCCTTGCATGCAAGTGTAGACTTGCTTAACGACTACTGGGATTACAAGAGGAACATAGATACACAAACAAACAGGACCAAGTTTAGCGGTGGCACAGGAGTCCTGCCGGAGGGCCTACTCAAGCCTTCCGAAGTATATCGTGCCGGTGTCATAATGTTGATCATCGGTGCACTGATTGGGGCATATTTTGTCTTTGAAAGAGGAATAACGATTGCAATAATTCTTGGATTTGCAATTATCTCGATCTATTTTTACTCTACAAGGATAGTGGATTCAGGACTAGGTGAGGTATTTGTTGCCATCAAGGGTGCAATGATAGTGCTTGGGGCATATTTTGTGCAGACTGCGCAGATAACTACAGAACCTATACTTGCAGGCATAGTGTCAGGCGTTTTATCATCCACAGTACTTTTTGTAAATTCATTTCCTGACCATGATGCAGACAAGTCGCATGGACGAAAGACTCTGGTAATATGGCTTGGAAAACCAAAGGCAGCTTCAAGTGCATGGATCTTTCCAACCATCTCGTACGCAATAATCGTAATTGCGGTATTGCTCCATTTCTTTCCAGTCGTATCTCTTGCCACCCTGTCCACCATACCCATGGTAGCAAGATCATGTAAAGCACTGAAACAAAAATTTGATCAGGTAAATGACTTTGTACCTGTAATGAAGGACTTTGTATCATACAGCAGAATAACTGGCGCTCTGCTTGTTGTGAGTTTTGTCGTCGATTATATCATTAAAGCTGCCAAATAGAATTAAATCAACCATATCCAGAGTCATTTCATGATAGCAGGTCATGCTACACCTGAAGGCACTGCCGAATTTACAAAAAACCATCCAGCTGTTGCAAAGAACCACTTTAAACAATTTGAAGGGTTGACACTGTCTTCCATTGGGATAGGGACCTATCTTGGAAATGTAGATGATGCAACAGATGTACTAGTCAGGGATGCAGTGATAAAATCAGTCAGCCTAGGCATAAATGTCATAGACACTGCCATAAACTATAGATCACAAAAGGCTGAAAGATCAGTTGGCAGGGCTATTGCTCAGATAGTTGAGAAGAACAAGGCAGGAAGAGACCAGCTGTTCATCAGCACAAAAAATGGCTATGTCACAAATGATGGCGACGTAGCAGAAGAGTTTTGGCAGAACATTCAGAATAGTCTTGTAAAGCCCGGGATAATCAAGTCAGGTGACATATCATCTGGTTATCACTGCATGACAATACCGTATCTTCAAGACCAGTTAAACAAGAGCCTCAAGAACTTGGATCTTGAATGCATCGACCTGATGTATCTACACAATGCTGCAGAGGGACAGCTCCAAGACATGACAAAGGATGAATTTATGAAGAGGCTTGGCGAAGTGTTTGCTTTTTATGAAGACCAGAGAAAGATTGGAAAAATAAAATATTATGGAATGGCTACGTGGGATTGTTTCAGAGTCCCACCGGAGCATCAGCAGCATCTATCCCTTTTTGAGATTGTAAGAATATCCAAAGAGATAGGAGGGCCACAAAATGGATTCAAGTTTATCCAGCTTCCATACAACATGTATCTTGATCAAGCACTTACTATGAAAAACCAGTCACATGAGGGTACAGCATTTAGCATCTTAGAGGCAGCAACAAAACTTGGAATTGGAGTTTTCACAAGTGTTCCCCTCATGCAAGCAAGACTGCTAGGCCCAAATGTTTTGCCAGAGTTTGGGCAACTAACGCGTGCATCTCACAGAGCAGTCCAGTTTGTCAGGTCTACTCCTGGTGTCATAGCTCCGCTGGTTGGACAAAAGTCTCCTTCACATGTAGACGAGAACCTAGAGTTGGCAAAGACTCCGCCTTTGAGCAAGACAGAGTTTGCAGATCTTCTTGACAAATTGTCGTCGTCTTAATTGTGAAGTTTTAAATACAAACGACAGACGAGACAAAGGTATGCCGGTAGATCCAGTCTGTGGAATAGAGCTTGATGAGAAACTTGCGCTTGAACACGAGTACAAAGGAAAAAAATATTATTTTTGCTGCCACGGATGCAAAAGGATCTTTGTAAGAAAGCCCAACAAGTGGAAAAAGGATTAGATAGGAAAGCTTCCGCACATTCGGCAAAAATGCGACCCTTTCTGTACAGAATAACTACAGTTTGGGCACCTATGTTCTGACGATCCTGTCATGGCTGGATAATCACAATATTTCCGATATATCTCATAATAGTAAAGAGTCTCTTTTGTGGGCAGTGTTACCTGTTCCTCTTTTTGGTACTTGGCTGCCTTTTCTGAAAAGTCAGAATCAGACATGGCACCATCAAGAAAACTTGTCAGGCCGCTTGTACCAGAGCCATCCTGCATTGCAGCCTTGGCGCCCCATGTAACTGATTGCGGCAGTGACTTCTCAAATGTTTTGCGCAGTATCCACTTGCCATATTTTTTTCCGTTCTCTTCCCGTACCTTGAGCTCTGCAGGCAGTGATTTTGCATATTCCATGACTTTGTCGTCAAGAAACGGGGTATATAGATCGATTCCAAGAGACTTTGATATAGAGCGCGACGGAAAGTGCATCACATGCCATATTCTTTGAAGATCCTGCTGTAGTTCTTGGAGTGACATTCTCTGAAAGAAATTATATCCTGCAAAAAGCTCATCTGCCCCGTCCCCTGTCATCATGGATTTGAAGCCATCCTTTTTTGCGTTCTTCATTGTCAGGTAAATCACTATGTTGTTTCGGATCTCTATTGGATTGAATACCCTCAGGATTCTAATTGTCTGCTCTACCGCTTGCAGTAGCTCGTCAATTGATGCTAAGACTAGGGTCAGCTCCAGATTACAAGTTTTGGCTACAAGTTGCGCGTTTACCAGATCTGTCGAAGAAAAATCCCTTGCCACCATTGCATATGCACGTGTTTTAGTGCCAAGACAAGATGCAAGGATGGATGAGTCAAGACCTCCTGACAGTGAAATGCTCTCAGAGCTACATCTTGCGACAGCATCAGATACAAGTGACTGTAGCCGCAAACAAATTTCTTGCAGTGAGCCGATATTGGTCATATCTCAATTAAGTTAACATGACAATAAAGATTAGCTTTAAATATTTTACAAAGGCAAAATTGCATATGCTTTTACCGGCTGAAATTGAAACCAAGACTCTTATCCCTGCATTAAGGGCAATCTTGGCCAAAAAACTCATCGAAGATCACAAGATACGTGAAGAAGAAGTTTCAAAGATGCTTGGAGTCACCCAAGCTGCGATAAGCAACTATGTCAGGGGCACCAGAGGGGATCCCGAGCTTATCAACAAGCTTCTTGCCGTCAAAGAGGTATCAACTATGATAAATGACATTTGCAACAACTTGGCATCCAACATGGCGTACACGCCATCCAGCCTTTCAAAATTCATAGGCCTCTGCAATTATATCAAGTCAAGCCTTTTGATCTGCGACATACACCACAAGCTTGAATCAAACATAGATGAGGCAATATGCAAAGAATGTGAGAGCATGTTGCTTAAAGGACCTGGAAGCAGGTTCTAGTTTGTTTTAGTTATAGTAATCTTGATTATGGAAACTAGGGGCCCATTATTTCCCTGACTTTCGCTGTCTACAACAATGCTGCGTATGATCGAGTTTCCCTTCAACATGTTTTCAGTAAGTACGTTTGCTACAGCAACGGCCACAGGTATTGAGTTTCCCGTGGCCCTCAAAGTCACAGTCTTGTGTTCTACCAATTCTGTCAAGATATCAAGTGCGCAGTCCATCACGGGTTGCTGGTTAATGGTTATCAACTTACCAGAGCGATCTGGTATACCACCTAGCTGCATGTTTTCTTCGACTTCACTCAACAACTCTATCACACCAAATTACACATTCTATTAAAATCTTATCGACAAATCATTCATTAATCGAAAAGATCGACTGGAATGTTTTGAAAGTCTCCATTTGGCAATACGCGCCTTATTGTAATTGGGATAACACGCTTTTCAAGCTCGGTATAAGCCAGATCAAGTGATGTTGCAACTTCTTTTGGCACTGAAATAAACGGTGGGGCTCCAAGGGAAAGTTGCAATGCACGTGCCCCAAGTATCCTTGCCTTTTCAAAACGTGTAAGAGTTGGAGGGCCTATCATGATCTTGCCTTTTCCTTCAGTCTCATATTCAATTGGGGTATGAACGGGATCTACTTCTATTATCTCTCTTGCGGCTATGATTTTTAACAATCTTTCTTGTTCTGCAATCTCTTCTGGAGAAAGTTCTTTCTTTCCGCGTTTAGTTGCTGCTGGTTTTTCCTCTTCCTCTATGGTAACAGTTTCTACAACTTCTGTCTCTTGTGGTAAAACTGACTCGGCTACCTCTTCTTCTGCTGGAACCTCTTCGGTATCTACACTAACTTCCTCAGGTTCATCAGACATCAGGGTTGTAGAGAAATAAACGTTATATATTTCATAATACTCTCCTTGAAAAATGAGCGCAGGCTCTGTCTCCAAAATTAATCTGGTACTTTCTTTGAAGGGAAGAGCACATATGACATTGGAATTAAAGCGTCACCTTGCACCAAAAACTGTTGGGGCGATACTTAGGGCTCTTCCACTTGAAAGCAATGCGCACATGATGGGCACCTCAATTGCGTTTATGGACACGGCTCTTACTGCAGGCGGAGAGAAACTTAGAACGCAATTCAAAAAAGGCGATGCTGGATTTATGGCATCAAATGGCTCCATCTGTTTCTTTTTGGAAGATGTCACATCATCAAAGCCCATGACACTTGTTGGCAAGGTAACGTCAAACTTGGATGCATTGACTACAATAAAACCAGGAGATATTTTTTCAGTAGCTCAAGACTGTACGTAAACATGATGGCCACTGTATCCGCCTACTCTCTTTACTGCTCCCTGTTTTAGCAAGTTAAGCAAGAATGCGTTTGCCGCAGACACCTTGACGTTTGTCTGTCTTGACAGTTCTTGTGCTGTAAAGACCTTGGAGTTTTTTATAAAATTCATTGCCTGCCCGTCATCTATTATTACAGAGATGTTTGTTTTTTGTTTCTGCTCTTTCTTGTCCTTCTTTGAGCCGCCCTCTTTCTTTGCAGCCTCTGCAGCCTGAGATTTCTCTGCTTGTGCTGGTGATTTTTTCTTTGCTCCTCCCATGATCAAACTTTTTTGCGCCCTATTTATAAACGAACAAGAGCGTACACAAGTTCTAAATACGAGCTAAATTTGCGCATCCGTATGGGACTTGGAGTAATCGAAGAAAAAAATCTCAACGACATCATAGCGTATGCGTTGGATTACCCAAAGATGGTATTATCAGAAGCCAAGACTTTGTCTACAGCGCATAACCTAGAAGACTTTGCATGTGGAATCTACATCGGATACATCTGTGGCGTTTTCTTTGATGGGTTTTTGAAAAGAAACAAACGATATCTGGATTTGGAAGAGTTGTCTGATTTTCACAATATCATTCTCAAAAGGACCCAAGAGATCAGATTAAAGATCAAAGTACATCTGCAATTAAAATAACTCAACCTTTTATTCTACAGATTGTAAAAACCGTCAGATGAAGTTCTCGGTAGTTGCTGATACTTTGAGATACATGGAAAGTACTACTAAACGATTAGAGCTTACACAGTATCTGGTGGACTTGTTTAAGATCACGCCTCCTGAAATAATTTCAAAGGTTGTATACCTCCTACAAGGAAAGCTAAGGCCAGACCATGAAGGAATAGAGATAGGGGTTGCGGAGAAGATTGCAATAAGGTCGTTGTCAAAATCCACTGGGGTTCCTGTACTAAAGATTGAACGAGAGTACAAAGAAATTGGCGATTTTGGTCAGGCCACAGCAAATGTATTGGAACAAAAGACACAGACAACATTTCTCAAGCAGGACATTACAGTTGAAAGAGTCTACGATACACTGTTTAAGATAGCA
>JASHOW010000109.1 GCA_030038445.1 Nitrosopumilaceae archaeon | reverse complement strand
GTGAGAATAAATGGTTGACTTGTTCATATGTTAGCAGGAAGAGATGTGACAATTCATGTTTGTCCTCTATGTGGAATCAAGATGGACTTGGATTACTACTACCCCTTGGCATATCTTTGGTGTGATGATTGCAGAATCAAACTTTGGAAATATTGGAAACCTGGATCTAAATCGCTCTCTTATTAGCTCAAGATAGGAAAAACTGGCCCAACGCATTTTTACAGTAGAAGATACGATAAAGATTACCCAGAATCATAAAAAAGCAGATTAATATAAAACTGGAAAATCTCTGATATTGAAATTGTCTCAGCCAAGCGAAACAGACTTGATAAATGATCTTGTCTCTACAGTCAAATCAATAAAATATTTTACTCCAGTACGAACCATAGAGGAAGCAAACTCTATTCTCCCAAGGGTTAACGAAATCATAGATGGATATGTCAAGTCAATAGAGCCGTGGAAGAAGGAAGGTTATACCGCACAAAACACGAGCGATTCGCTGTGGGATTTGGCAAGAGTTGCAGCAATGAAATCGAACAGGCCCAATACTTGGGATTCGGTATGGGATTATGTATGGAAAGAGGCAAGCTATAGTGCAAGAAATAACTATGGCTGGTATGCCGGAAGCTATCTATCAGGCGAGTCTGCCAGAGACGCTGCGCGCGATGCCGCAAAATATGCTGCAAGATGTGTTGCCTACGAGTCTGCAAAAGATAAGATGCAGAAGCCTAATCCATTTAGCTTTATAATCGAACTTTATTCTATTGGGCTGCGGCCTACGTATTTTAGAAAAGTAGACGAACAGGAAAGATTTGTAGTGGATTTTCCATTAAAGAACGAAAACAAGTTTTTGCTTGGGTGCTATGTGCATGGAGACAAGGAGATTCTCTTTACTCATCAATGGAAAGAATATTGCACAAGCTTGACTCCATTAAAAAAAGATACTGCAGCTAGGACTTTGGGATGAGCAGAGACATATTACTTAAGTATGCCAATACTGCATTTATCGTATGTGTGAAATGATTGATGAGATCGAAATCGAACATCTCAGAATGGTACTTGCCAGAGCACGAAAAGAAATACATGAAGAGCCTACAGAAGAAAAACCTCTGGTTGCAGTTGCTAACTAGACAAATTCTACAGGCTCAGACCTTTAGATACTCATGAAACTTACATTTCTTGGCGAGATATTCTGTAGTCAGTTTGATTTTTTGATCTAGATGCTTAACATTTCAGATTTGTTTTAGATGTACCATTGTTGTCACTGTTGCATTCTTGTCATTTTGTAAAGTGGCTTCAATTACTATGGGCATTGTTTGATTGTACTTTGGGATGCCATTGGAAGAAAGTACTATGCCATTGTATTTTGCAGTCTGTCCGGGCCCAAGATTCTTGGCTATTGTTACACGATCGTAAGGATGACCCAAAAGCCCCATCTTCCCCATAAGGAAATGAACATTGTAAACCGGGGTTGCTCCAAAATTGATTACCTGTGCAGAAAGATACATTATTCCACTGCCATCTATTTTTTCGCTGACCTTCTGGATTGCAAGTCCGTTATCTTCTGCAATAAAATCAAGTGAGCTTTTTTTAAAATTTGAGATTATGCCTGTTGCATAAAGTGCATAGGTGAATGCAAAGATACCTATTGATAGGCCAACTATGGCGAAAAATGATCTTTTCATTTAGGATATAGCCTACTGGACAAATCGAAGTGAGATTGTTCTTGCATTGTAATCCAATTTAGTTTTTGTATTAAACATCCTTTCAAAGATTATCTCAAGGATTGTTTTGTGATATAATGACCAGTTTTTACCAAGATCATGTCTCATGATATATGTGTGAATGTTACCATCAATGGTATGACTTACCTGTACAGACGAGTTTATCATCTGCATCTCAAACCAGACCATGAAGGATTCAATGTCAATTTTTCCCTTCATAAAAAAAGCCATATCGCGTGTTTCATCTTTGCCAATGGTGCAAGCAAATCTAGTTACCTCAGCCTCAGTCAAGTTCTCAAAAATTTTAATGAAGACAGGTTTTGTGATGCAGACAAATCCAACCTTTGGCTGATATATATCCCATTCTAAAAACCGCTTAAAAGCTTGGCCGGCAAGAGTGTTTGTACTTATTTCCTGATTCTTAGATTCAAGACGCAGCTTATTGAGAAGATCTTCATCTAGTCGGAATGTGATAGTAGCTGTCCTTTTAGGCTTGGCAAGCACACCTATTTTTCATGTTTGAGATATTTAGGAAATGACGAACATTGTTAAGCAACTTTCTACCGCAAATTAAGTGGTATCTAGATTTGATATTTGTACCAAAAGTTTTAAAATGCTCTTGACAAGGCGCAGAGATTTTTTCAATTTTGGGAAAAAGTTAAGAACGCATTAGAATCTAATGCATGACTTTTAGCCTATTAAATAACTGCTTTCTTGCTATCCAAATCAACAATACTATCACTACTCCAACAAAGATGTCCTCTAGGATTGGGAATATTGCTCTCTGTTTATCTGAAATGTTTTGTGGAGGTTGTATGATGGTGACAGATCCTGACGGATGTGGATTTTCATATACTGTGGTATTGTATGACGTAAAAAGATCAGTATCTGCTATCTTATCGAGGCTTATCGTTACAGGACCAGGGCTGGTAAAAGAAAAATATTTGTAATCTCCCCCCTGTGATGTTGTACCAGGAATACTTGCGATCTCCTTGCCATCTTGTGATATTACAAATTGATAATCTACATCTGGAATCATGGCACCAGTTTTGCCATCATAGAATTGAAAAATGAATATGATCTTTTTATCAGTCATGATGTCATGCGGTTCCCATGTCATGTCAGCTTCGTACTTATGATCTTGTGTGTATGCTATTATGGGAAAGATAGTTCCTTTTTCACTTGCATTAGTAGAATTATCTTGCGTGATGTAATACGTCTGTCCATGTACTGCCTGTCCTGAGAGAACAACTAGCGAGACAATGACAGGCAAATATATGGTACGCTTTTTTATCTCGCAAGCGCTATTTAACATGTATAATTTGTGATATATTTGAATCACCACACTAGGAGCTTAATGTGATTATGCCATTTGTTATCATGTATTGTATGCCTTGAACAAACTGATCATCTGATATCTGTCCACTAGCCCACCACCCTGCATCTGTTTTGACCCAGGCTGGAATCTGCTGAGTTCCTGCTGTTGCAGTTGAGTTTGACTGCGTGGGTACCTTCATTATTCCTTGTTGTATGAGATACTGTATGCCTTGAACAAACTGATCATCACCAATCTGTCCCTGTGACCACCACTTGGCATTGTTCTTTATCCATGCTGGAATCACAATAGATTGAGTTGTATTAGAGGTACTTGTGTTTGTATTGGAATTTGTATTGGTTGTATTGACAAGACCAGTGGACGCGGATGCAAATGGAGGAACAACGTTGACATCAACTGATATCATACCTGCATCGCTTGGATCTGATACTCCTGATTCAGGTCCGGTACCTGCGACATTGATTATGTAATGAACCACTGGTGGAGGCTGTGTTTCAATGAAAGTCTCTTCATCGTCTCCTACTGCAGAATAGATGTCTGTTCTTCCAATACTTTGTGCCAATGAACCAAGTTCGTGACCTTGGTTATCAACAGTATATATGTCATAATGGATATCTGAAATCCTCTGAATTGCAGAATACACAGGTTCAAAGTCTATTCTCCAATCCATAGGACATCCTTGATGAGGAACCGAGGGGCTGTAAAGATACTCTATGGCTACTGTACCAGAATCGGTTGATTGTGTATTATGAACAGAATCTGAGGCAAAATCTGGTGTTGGACATTGTGCACTTCCTCCAAGCGGATTGGAGGACTGGACATTGAGAAACGAGGGAGGCTGAGCACTGTTTCCGTATTCTAGTAAGTTATATTGATAACCAATGGTGGGTGCTCCGCTTGTCTTGATAGCGTATACTTTAGCCTTTATCGGAAATGCAAAGGATGGGTCTACCCAGAGATAGCTGTCAACTCCACTATCATGAAAATGTAGAGTTGACGCACTAAAAGTGCCTGCAGGAACTGTCACATTTTGCATTCCAATGGAGCCTATGGAGACTTCACCGTAAATTCCTGTCTGTCCCCAGACTGGGCTCAGTATGTCTACAGGATGTGTCTCTATGGCAAAAGAATCAAGCCAAGTCAATGTAAGTCTGTAAACATTTGTGTAATCGGCGAGGTTGGGGTCAGAGTATGTTGGATCAGGAGTAATATTGCCTATTGCGACAGTGCCCTTTTGTATTATAGAACCATCGTGTACAACCATCTGCAAGTTATAGCCATTGCTTGTCTGGTTCTGCACCCAAAAATCCATCTCAAACGGTGCCAAATTATGGTAGAAAACATCTGCTATGTCGTATCTGTAATAGTCTCCAGGTTTTAATCCCTCTCCAACATACCATGTAGTTGCAAACACGCTAGGTATCATGGAGGCCGTTCCGACTACAATTAGAATAGCAGAAACTACAAGCGGGGATCTAAATATCATCCTAGTTTATAAATATGTCAAGCTGTAAGATAAATCAATAGCATACTGTCATACATTAAGATGTGATACACGTTAGCAGAAAAATTTGTTGATTTGTAATGTTATCAAATAAACATGAGATAATGTACAGTGTTAAATATTTTCAGACACTACTGATATTACAGGTCATCTCCATTAGCGAGATCTAAATTCATGTCCTGCCTTTCCAAGTTGGCCTGTACTTGGAAGGCAAAATTCAAAACTCTAATCGGCATTATTGGTTTTAAATTTTTTTGTGATGCATTAGAATCAGGATGCCAGTTTCACAGCTATGTAGTAAAAAGGAACTATGGATAGGTCATAATAAAAATTCAAAATAATTAAGGATAAAAAAATTAAAGGTGGGTTTGCATTATCCTGGTTCTTCCAATTATAACTACAACTCCAACCATGATTGCAACAATCATCCCTACTGCAGAAACAGGAAACTCTGGTATAGCGGGCGCACTCATTGCATTTGTAACCTGAAGAGTGCTAACTGCATTATCAAATGTTGAAACTTGCGAATCATAATTTGATGTAGAGTTTGCACGATAGCTAACTATGATATAGGCTGAGTCTGTCTGAGCTACATCGTACTTTGCTTCCATGGTGGTAGGACCAGTACAGTTTATCACAACTTCGGTAAGGCTTACATTATTGACGGTTTTGTTCCCTGTAGAAACATTGTTACATGAATCATTTTGTGCCATACGTTGTGATATGAGACGAGGGGTTGCCATTACACTTTTTGGTGTCATGGATACCATCATAGTTATCGGTAGGCGATGTCCATGCATGGATTGGAGTCCGCCAGGAGCAGCTATTACCGAAGTTGCCCCCGAGGATCGTTTTATCTCAAAGCCGCTCCACCCATCAGGTAGTGTAATCTGTACACCAAAGTCAGAGTTGGTATACGTTCCATTTACCGGTGTGCGTTGCATATTGGACATGCCACCACCAGATTGGGATTGATATTGTTGCGCACTTGCATGACTTGAAAATATTGAGCCTGCAAGAAACACAAGTGCAATTAATCCTAGAAGTTTTGCATTTGGCATTAGTGGTGGTGTTTTTTTCCATTATTTATCCAATTCGAGAACATTGTTCTTGAATATGCTTGGTGTCTGTTATTGCGTTGTTGTCTAACCCAACTTTTTTCACTCTGAATTTTCACCTGATAAACGCAATTGGTAACTTTTGGTTTGCATATGAAATTTCAAATGAAATTCCACACATCTTAAAGGATCTACCGTGGATTATTCTGAAGGATATTTAATACCAAAATTCATAAACCTACAAATGCATCTGGAAGGGCTAGCACACAAGTTTACGATATTTGGTACTATTGTTGCGGTTTGTTTGTTTGCTGTGGCCATTGTAGAATTATATCATTTCAATGATCTGTTAAACGAAACACAAAGATCAACAGGAAGCTTGGACCAGCTCCTAAATAAGACAGATAGTTTGTTGGCTGAGACACAAAAGTCAACCACTGGTTTGACCTTGTTGGTTAACAAGACAGATCAATTAATACAAATACAAAATCATACAGCTTCAAACATTTCCCAACAAACAATTTTGAAAGAATACGCTGATGGTGCGCCATTTAAGGTCAATATGTTGTACTGTAACTATGATGCAAGCAATTATGAAATTGCATATTCACCAGAAATTCTAGATAAAAATGGTAATCCAACATCATTACAATTCATGTTAATCAGGTTTTTTGGATATTATTCCACCTCGACCAATAATGGAAATCCAATGCCAGTAAACAAAACATCTATTGAATATGACGAAAACCCAGAATTGATTGATCCAAATGGCGATAATCTATACAAATTACCGCTTTTGACGGTCTTGAATCAAACCAAGAACTTAAACAATACATATCTTTTCATACGTTCAGAATATTATTATGCGCCATATTCTGAAACAACAGGCCATCTGATCACTAAATATGTTTATGACAAAACAGGACAACAAATGATAGAATTTAAAAAAGATACCACTGGAAATTGGGAACTATACACAAACCAAAACTCTGTTTGTAAATGACATCTGCATTTTTCTGTATCATTTGATTAGATGAGAGAGTCAAATCACACAAAAGATTCTCATTTGCATTTCTCTCATGTTGATAGCTACAGCCAAGTCACCCAATAAACCGTCTCAAGCAACATGAGACAAAATAATGAACCATGTTAATTCACATTGTTAGTGAACAAGGTGGCACAATTTTTTATTAATCCGTAAGCGTAGTTATACTAGAAATGAACAGTCTAACCAACAACAAAAAGTTGCTTGCCATGATTCTAGGCGTAGCAGTAATTGCTACATTTGGAGCATCGCTAGCATATGCACAGACATCAACCACTCAGACTCCTACAAAAATTGTAGGGTCCATCAACGTTCCATCATTGGTCCTGCAACAGGTCAAGACATCCTTTACAACTGCTGCAGGTAGTGCAGCAACTGCACAGGGTATAACCAATGGACAGGTACTCAGTGGTGGATTAAGAGTGATACAAGGATCTCTTGTATACGCCTTCAAGGTAACTGACGGCACAAACATCTACTCTGTAATAGTAGATGCTGGAAATGGCAGCGTATTGCATGTTTCCACAGGCCATCCTCTAACCTTAGGCGCACTAGGAATTGGTCATCCTGGAATGATGGGACACAAAGGCCATCACATGGGATCAGGTGCCTGGAAGCAAAAATCATCTACTACAAGTACTCCATCATCTGGAACTCAGTAGTAGAATAATTTTTTTATCTTTTTTATTTTTCCTAGTAATTTTTAATATTGTAATTAGATTCTTGCCTGATTTGAGATGGGGGAGGGTAATCTTTATCTTCTCTGTAGTTTTGCCTTTTCAAAATAATTTGTTATGCATTCTGTGGAGCATATCTTAATAGTTCGCATGGTGTCTTGCAAAACCAACAAATTCCTTTATGGCTCGGTTGGTCATAATGGTTTTAGAAAAAATTAAAGGGAATTTTCGATCTCCTTTATAATACATATCGAATAATACCTGAAAACATGTTAGCTT
>JASHOW010000108.1 GCA_030038445.1 Nitrosopumilaceae archaeon | reverse complement strand
AATCATAGCAAAGTGAAAATTCCTGTTTATCAAGGGTTTAGCATTTTAAAAATGATGGATGAGGCATTTCAAGAACAAAAACATTTGTGGCGAGTTGAAAATGGTTATCATGTATTAGATGCAAAAAATTTACCATCTTCTGAAAGATATCTGATAGAATTAGAGGGCGCAATTGATGAATCTGCACTGAAAAAACTAGTACACATCAAACCAGCTGCCAACAGAGATAATGATGAAGAAAATGACAAATATTGGCTTGATTCAAGCATAAAACAACCAGATGTACTTGACAAAATATATGATGACTTGGAAATCGAAGATGTTAACATAGGCGTTTATGTTGACATCGATAAAATGTTTGGCTTAACTATTCCACAAGAGGTGAAGGATAAAGCTGACGCTGTAAATGAGCTATTAACTAACGCGAAGCACTTAGATCGTAATGCACTTATTCGAAGCGCTATAGATTACAAAAATCAGGACAAACGGTTACCCTCTTTTAATCCAAGTGATTTTTATTCAATCATTAACAAATTAACCGCAAGAGATTTTATCCTTCAACATCTAGAGATAGATCGTCCTTACAACATAGGACAAATTGATCAGCCTGATAAATTTGTGGGGATTGTTCCCCAAAATATAAAAGTACAAGCTTTAACAACACTAACTCTACGCGAACCAACTGCACTTGGGTATCTGAAATTTAAAAGAAAATCATATATGGATAAACTAAAAAATGAATTTGGCAATATAAAATAATGGTATCACCTCCAGATGAGATGGTTAAAGTGTCAGAGAAAGAATGCAAAGAAAGATCGCTTGAAACTGTACCTGAGACAATTAGGGTAATTCTGAGGAATATCTCAGAAAGGCATAGTAAAAGAATTCAATCTAGATTTTAATTCCTTGAAATCAGAATCTTTCGCATTATAAAATCTGGCACAATTTTCGCATATGCCGCCCATGTCTTCTATTTTTTGCCTTATACGATCTTGCCATTCATCAAATTTTTCTTTACACTCTTCACACAATTTGTCCTCTTTCTGTTTTATTTCAAATGCTTTTGTTTTTAGATTATCTGGGATTGGTTTTGGTATATTCTTAAATTCTATTTCTAGACTCATCAAGTCCTTCATTTTGTCGTATAATTCTGGATGTCCTGTGCAGATATGTTGTAGGAAATGCTTACTATCACGAAAATTTTGAAATGTTTCGAACCATGTCCACACATGTAATGCTAATTGATTTCTGCGTAACAGATATGCATCATTTAATGCCTTTTGATGTTGTTCTATCCGTTCCTTATTTTCTTCTGTTTCCTGTATTGCTATTTTTGATGTAACTCTTTCAATTTCTGGCTTAAAGGTCCAATATCCTATACCGATTGTCATCAATGTTACTCCTACGGCTAATTGAGTAGAATAATCAGTCAAGTTTATCCCCATAAATTTTTGCAAAGATAGAGTCAATGCAACACCTGCAAGAACTCCAACTAAACCAACTTTCATTCTGAGATTAGCCATTTCTGACTTCGAAAGATCGAATTTGGATTTAAGTATGCTCTAAAACCTGAAAGTTAGCAGGAAGAAAAGATAATCGGTCAAAGAGTTGTGACACAAATCGAGTTTGAAAAACTTGTAACAGAAGGCTGGATGTACATCGAGACTCTACCAAATGGCAAGATTGTGGTCCAGTACGGGCCCAGCGGGGCTAGGACGAAGGGTTAGAACTGAGTGTTAGTTATGGTTCGTATGACTGTTAGTAAGGGCCCGGAGGGATTCGAACCCTCGACCTGGTGGTCCGAAGCCACCCGCACTATCCTGGCTATGCAACGGGTCCAATCAAGTAAGAATTTAACGGGGCTAAATATCTGTCTAGGTAATTGAAAATATCACAAAGAGTGACAGGTATTGAATATGCCATACGAGATATTGCACTTGAGGCACGAAAGCTGCAAAGACAGGGCAAGCAAATTACCTATCTTAACATTGGAGATCCTCTACAACATGGTTTTCAACCGCCTGAAAACGTCAAGGACGCATTAATCAAGGCAGTAAAAGACGGACAAAATTATTATGCTGTTTCAGAAGGATTGCCAGAATTGCGTGAGGAGATTGCAAGAAAGGAAAAGAGAAAAGGCCTAAGCGTAAATGAGGATGATATTCTGGTAACAAATGCTGTCTCAGAGGCACTTGAGATGATTACCGCGTCAATAATAGAACCCGGCGATGAGGTTCTCATACCAGGACCATACTATCCGCCATATGCCTCCTATGTCAGATTGTTTGGAGGTATACCAATTGAATTTTCAGTTGACTTGCATAATTCAACTCCAAATCTGGATGATATCAGAAGAAAGATCTCTTCCAAGACGGTTGCAATATGCTTGATAAGCCCAAACAATCCTACAGGCGCAGTCTTTAGCGAAAAATCATTGAAAGATTTGATTGATATTGCAAACGAGCACGACCTCTACATAATATGTGATGAGATTTATGATCAGATAGTATTTGATGAAAAATTCGTGGGAATAGGAAAAGTAAGTGGCGATTCCCCTGTAATACTTCTAAACGGATTCTCAAAAGTGCATCTCATGTCGGGATGGCGAATTGGATACATATCCTTTAACCAATCAAAAAAATTAGAAGCTTTGAGGGAGAATGTACCCAAGCTTGCAAGAGTGAGAATTGCTACAAACTTGCCTGTACAATATGCTGCCCTAGAATCTCTCAAAGGTCCACAAAATTACATACCGAAATTTGTATCAGATTTGAAGAAAAGAAGAGACTATACCATTAAGAGACTAAATGGGATGAGTGGTCTTAGCTGTTCAAACCCAAAAGGTGCCTTTTACGCATTTCCAAAAATTGAGAATAATAGATACGGCTCTGACAAGGAATTTGTCTTGGAGCTTCTCAAGTCAAAAGGAATTCTAGTTGTACACGGTTCTGGTTTTGGAACCCAGTACGGAAGCGGGCATTTCAGAATGGTCTTTCTTCCTGAGATCCCTGTGCTAGAAAACGCGCTTGATAAAATAGAAGAGTTTGTAGGTTAAAATTTCCAAGTAGTCATCTTTTTTGGCATGATTTCAATAATACAATCAGTATCTCTTAAAAGGTGCTGGGCAGATTTATTTTCCAAATTTTTAAAATATCTGCGAAGAATTTTTTTAGCAATTGATTTTACACGCCTATTTTCTAAAATTAATTTTGCCTTTCCAATACCCATCACACCAAAAATTCCTGGGGAATTTATCCCTACGTCTATACAAAATGAAACTTTTGAATTGTGCTTGATGTTTTTTGCCTTTACAGTTCTAGTATTGGTGCCTATGTAGAACTTTTTGCTTGCATAACTGTACCAAACAGGAACAATGTGCGGATTACCTTTGGGGTCCACTGTGGCAATCCTTAAAATTTTTTGTGCTAGTATGAATTTCTCATCCTTCATACTTTCCAATCCTTAGACCTAGAATGATTAAAAATCCTCCAATTCCAAACACGGCAGTAGATACTTTTTCGCTGGTGAGATCGTGTGAAGTAAAAAAGTCAGATACAAAATCAGGTCCAAAGATTAACAAATCTCTTATGATGGGAATAGCCGCAACTACTATGAATAGTATGCCCATGGCAGTAAACCAGTTCTTTTTTGGACTAGGTCCCATATTTTATCCTTGTAAAGACTGATTAAATTATCTTTATGCCAGGATTTCTCATCTTATTTTTTATCATGGCGTTAATAAGAATGGGAGTTGCAGTTTCTGCAAGATATGAAAGGGAGCCAGGTCCAAGTAAAATAGGTCTTAGATTTTTTATCTCTTTGATCAAACCATTGACAACATTTATCGCACTCTCATTATCTCCACACACGAATATGTCAGAATCCAAGACAAGTTTTGTATCTATGAGCTTCTTTTCTGAAATAGTATGAAACGCAGAGACAAGGTTAGATTTGTTTTTCACATGCTTTTGTACTAGCTCAAAAGCAGATGGTTTTCCTTCCCTAAATGAAATCAACTCAAATCCTGCATCAGTTTTAGTGAGTGGAACTATAGGAGATATGACAACACAACTATCTTTGACAATTGGAAGTAGTTGAGAGCATATTGCATCAATATTCTCATATGGAATGGAAAGCACTAACACATCGCTTTCCTTTGCAGCAGAGAGGTTGTCTGTCCCTGTTATCTTGCCTTTTGGTGAAACATGTTCCATAGATGCACTTGCAGAATATTCACGAGCCACTTCTTCTGCTCTTGCCGAATCTCTTGAACCTATGAGAATATCATGATCAATGCACCAACGCAAGGCAAATCCCTTCCCCATTCCTCCCGTACCGCCTATTATTCCAATCTTCACTATATCATGATGCTCTGATAATCTTATTATTATCTTTATTCAACAACCCGCTCAGAATAGACATTGTTTCTTTTTTTACGCCATGGACAGGCCAAAAATAACGTGGAGCACATTCTTGCGGGACGTACAGCGGGCTACCCACTAACAGATCTAGGCATTAAACAAGCCAAAAACATAGCTGATTTTCTCACACCATTTAACATATCGGCCATATATTCAAGCCCAGTAGAAAGAGCAGATCAAACCGCTAGCATTGTAGCAAAAAAATTAGGACTGGAATATAACATAGATGAAAGACTAACAGAAATAGAGATGGGAGTCTTGTCAGGAATGTCTTACGACGAAATGTTTACAAAACATGGAAATATATTTCTCAAGTTTTACGAAGGACATGCAGTTATAGAAAAAAATGGAATTGAAACATTTGCCAGCATTAAAAAAAGGGTCATTGATATGGTCAAACACTGTTCCCAAAAATACAATGACAAAAATATATTGCTTGTGACACATATGGATCCAATAAAATCTATGCTTTCTACTGTAATGCAATTAAAGCCAGAGTCTTTATACAAATTGATAATTCAAAACGCATCTCTGACCATGTTCAAAAAAGAGCAGTCTAATTTTTCCATAGTCTCAATTAATTCCATGTGCCCAGAACGTTATCTGCAAGAATAAGAAAAGATTATTTTTCATCCTGATCCTATCTTAAGATGTTTTAACTAACTAACCCGATTCTTTCTAACAGAACCAATATCTATGGGTGGACGTCATCATCAATAGATTGAAATTACTGGTAGCGTGCCTTGTACCTTTTATCATCATGGGCGGCTCTCTGAATCAAGCTTTTGCATTAGAGTTGTATACTGATTCGCAGGTGTATTCAGAGGGTCAACCACTCCTTGTATATGGAACTGCCCAGCCAAATGAATCAATAATTATTAGATTATCTGCACCTGATGGCACCATAAAACAGTTCAATCAAATAACAGCTGACAATGACGGAAACTTTAATCAAATATTGATAAGATGGCCCAATGCAACAACGAATTATCCTTACGGAACATATTCCGTGGAAGCAATTCCTGCCAAAACACAGGAATTATCGCAAACGGTCGATATTGCATTTGAATCATCTTCAACATTGGTGCGCATTCCAATACAAAGAACTGTAGTGGTCTCAGTTTATGCTCCGCAGACTGCGGCCGTCAACCAAACATTTCGAGTGTTTGTTCAGGTAACAAGTGATGGCTTGCTGGTAGCCGGCGATCCCTCAAAGCTTCTGGCTACATCGCACGTTCATCTTCCAGATGGAAGCGTTGTCGACCTTACCAATTCCTTTACAACACTTCACCAAGGACTCTACTACACAGACTTTACGCCAACCCAGGAGGGCACCTATGTATTTCACATTATTGCGCTCAGCCAAGGTACAGAGTCCAATGGTTCGGTTGCTACACTAGTACTTAAGCAAAGCATAGAGGGAATCTCAGACCAGATCATAAGATTAAACTCGGTGCTAAACACAACATCTGACGAACTTGACAAGATGAAGGCTGAAGTTCAAAGCTTTGGATATGTGTTAAATTCAAGCCAGAGCTCAATATTGCAAGCAAACGCAAACATGAACACGAGTGTAACTTCGATGTCAGAATCGGTACAAAATATTGAAGCAGCCTCAGGACAATTCAATTCATTATTTCTGCCAGTTGTTGCTCTGATTGCAGTAATTATTGCGTTACAAATAACCATTCTTGCCAGGCGAAGATAACTATCATGGTAAATAACAAATCATCTACTATCTCAATTGCATTTTTTCTGATATCTCTTCTTCTAATATCTGTCATTCCAAAGCCAACTAGCGCATATTATGATGTGGATATTCCACAACAAACACAAATCCCAATTCCACAACAAACGTCAGGCCTAATAACTTTCCAACCTGTTTCGTATGATAATTCTGCAAAAAGATATCTAGTTTTTGGTTCAGGACCAATCTCGGATATAACTCAAAGAACCGATAGCTTGATCTACGGATTAAACTCCACTCATGGTTTTTTTGCAGTAGGGTTATTCAGTCAAAATGAGGTTTCAAGTCTAAAACTTGATGGTTACAATGTGATTGAGGATCTCCCGTTAGATTTTGATTCTTCGCAAGTACCATCAAACGCGCCTAGTGACATATCTAGGATTGATGACATACTTGGATCCTCCAAAGTGATTCAACAATATAATTACACTGGAGATGGCATCAAAATAGGAATTGTTGACACGGGGACAGACTTTTCAAATCCTGATGTAACTAGTTCTCTTGCTCGTGATGAAAACAATGTTCCTATAATGATTGATGCAGATGGTCAAGGGCTTGTGCTAACCAATGCAACATTCATAGCTAAAATTGATAATAATGGAGTCATTCAAAACTATACAAATCCAATTCCAAAAAATGTTACCTCTTCTGTATATGTAAGCTCAAAAGGTGTCTTTCTTGATCTAAATAGAGGGGGAAGAGGGACCTACATTCAGGTATATAATTCTCAATACCCAAAAGGCGGCGCGCCAGTAATGAATGGCACCGTTTCTAACGATTACAAAATAGGTACTGATTCAAGGCATTTTATAGTATCAAAGAGTGGGATGTACCATTTTGGTATGATATATGAGAGTGTTTCACAAGGCCAATTCTCCATATTGCAACTAGTTCCAGTTCTTGTAGTTGACTCAAAGACAGCAGGAGTATATGACACCATTATTCCTGACATGTATGACTCGTATGAAGACTTTCTAAAGATCACCGATCCGTTACTTTCTCAATATGCTTTTGATTTTACTACACAAACTCCTATCACGCTAGGAAGCGGTAACGAATTCCTAGTATATGACAAACATCATGATGGAAATCCTGAGTACAGTGCAGGTACAGTAGGTGCACGTGTTCTTGATCTATATGGCGTAATTGCAAAATCTGCCAAAATAGATAAGCAAATTGGCGCAGTAAATGGCACCCTACTTCCACCTCTTGACCCCCATGGGAATTTTTTTGGCGTAATGTATGATTATGGAGGCCATGGGACAGCCACTGCAGCCTCTATAACGTCACAAGGAAAGCGACAGTATGATATTTACGGAAACTCCACAAAATATGTTATTCAGGGAATTGCCCCTGGTGCTAAGATAGTTCCGATAAAGGCGCTATGGCTTGGCGATGCGATATATGGATGGTTGTGGGCGGCCGGATTTGATCAGAATGGAAACAGCTGGAAATTCTCAGGATCTCCCCGAGTTGACATTTTATCTAACAGCTGGGGGATCTCTAGTTTTCCGGCACTTGGATCGGTGCCAGGCCTTGACATAGAGTCACTCCTACTAAGTGCACTTAATGTTCCTGGCTCGTTAGATGAAAATTACCCAGGAATATTGACTGTAAGTAGTTCGGGTAATGCTGGACCGGGATATGGAACAATAGGAAGTCCAGACGCTGCACCATTTGGTCTGACAGTAGGGGCGGCAACTGATAACGTTTTTGTGGGCTATGGTCCCTTTAAGGGACAGCCAAGATTTGGAAATAGTACCTTTTACTCTGGAGACGTATCCGGTTTTTCAAGTAAGGGGCCATCTCTGATAGGTGATCCAAAACCTGACATCATGGCAGTAGGCGAATATGGTTTTACTCCCATCTCTGTTACAAAATACAATAAAAATTCGACTGGGTATTCATTATTTGGAGGTACAAGTCTTGCAGCCCCGCTTACAGCCGGTGCAGCCGCAATTGTCATGCAGGCTTTACATGAACAAGGAATTCCATATGATCCATTTATGATAAAAAACATACTGATGTCTACAGCAGAAGATCTAGGAAACGATCCTTTTACTCAAGGAGCAGGTCTGGTTAACGTAACAAGCGCAATCAATTATGTGCTAGGAAATGAAAACACCTTTGCAGTTTACAACAATGCGACATATTCCAATGTAAAAAAAATACTAGAACCTGCTATCAGTTCAATAAACTCTTCTGCATTTGGATTAAAGATGTTTCAGCTAGGAAATACTTCGCTTGAAGAGACTCCCTGGTTTGCCGGAAGACTATATCCAGGAGATAGGACCACTGCAACCTTTACCATTGACAATCCAACAGACAATGATATCCAAATAACAGTAAAGCCCCAAAAACTTGATCTTACCCAAGTCTCTCAATACAACGGAACAACAGACCCACGTCTACAGGACTCCCTAATCAAAAAACAAGGAGTTTACAGGCCTGACTATATACCGCTTGCTCAGATAACAAACCACACAAACCTACTATCGTTTTTCCAAAAAACAAACCCAATTCCGCCTGATACATCGCTACTGGTGCTTGATCTAACATTTCCATTTTCAGAATTCATGAACTCTTCTGCCAAAACCTATGCCGATGACATAAAAATATCGTCTCTTTATCTGTATGACTGGAATAACAGCCATAATGATACAACGCCAACATACAAAGATCTCTCGCTTGTCAACAGGGGAGGCTCTTGGGGAACAGTTCAAGAGGTAAGGGTCTCTGATCCAAGTTCAAAATTTACGCATATACCCCTAATTGGCGTATATCCTGTTCCAACCAGATACTCATATTGGTCAGGAGACACGAGAAAAAACTCCACCTCGATTGATTATACTGTTACAGCAAGCTATTACAAAAAAACACAGTGGGACGACATATGGGTAAATTCAAACAATATAGACGTAAAACCCCACAGCAAAACCACAATATCTGCAACACTTGTTGTTCCGTCTGACAAAAAGCCGGGAATCTATCAAGGATTCATCTCATTTAATGACACATCACATACAGTTAATGTGCCTGTCTCATATGCTGTACTGAAAAAACTACAACCAAAAGATCTACCAACTGTAATCAATGGATCAGCTGGAAGCGCTATCTTTGGAAATGGATATGTGGGAGGGGGCTTTGATATGTCCAATAGATATAATGCAGGTGACTGGAGGGAATATTATTTTGATGTTAGCGACAAAACAATAAACACAGCTACCATGATTATTTCTTGGAAAGATCCTGATACAAATCTATCTGTATTTGTAGTTGATCCTCTAGGACGGATAATTCAAACAAATGTTCCGCCTGGAGTATTGGGAGAATTTCAGGGATGGCCAAGTGGAGATTGGTTGGGCCCAAGTACTCCATTTAGTGAAGGTGGAGGATTTTATCCAGTAAAAAATAAAAATGCTACATCTACAGAGATATACGCGCCCATCAACCAAACAGGAGTGTATTCTGTACTTGTTCATACAACACTGTTTGGAGGAAGATCTATCTCAGAACCAATATCTCTGACAGCAAAGTTTTCAACTATTCTACCAAATGAAAATCCTCCTCAGATAAATCTTGAAATTCCACAATTTATCAACAATACTTACAAGATTAATCCAACAATAACTGGTGACGACATACAAGAAGAAAAATATTCTCTAGATTCTTCAGGCCAGCAGACATTCAATGAAACTACACTTCAAAACATTCTTGGAAACCTCCCAGACGGATCACACAATCTTAGAATTATTGCATCAGATACAGTTGGACATGTTATTTCAAAGGACTTCAAATTTGTAATAGATGATACTCCGCCACAAATTACTTTCAAGTCTCCAATAAATGGCTCCACTGTCTCTGGCATTATCAATGTTGATCTGGGCATAAATGAAACCAATCCACTGGAGAAGAACTGGCTTACAGTAAGGCTTCCAAATCAAATAGTTATTGATAACGAAACATTCCAATATGATACTAGGGATCTTCAGAATGGTCAGTACTATATTGAGGCTGTTGCCAAAGATAAAGCAGAAAACATTGCTGACGAAAAGATCGCAATCAATGTAGACAATTCTGCCTCAAACTCGAGCTCTATCCAAAATCCTAGTTCTACTCCAGCCAAGAGCGATCAGAATTTTACAACTTTGGCCGAAATATTGGCTGGAATTGCAATAGCCTCTTTGATATCTGTTATTACTTTTAAAAAAATTGGATTTTTAAGAAGAAGCTAGACAAAGTTTATATGCAATTTTTCAAACACGAAAGCTTGGATGTCTGAACAAGATACCAGGGGTACAGTCACTAGGCGAGACTTTCTTAAACTTCTAGGCGCTGCAGGCGTTGCAACTACTTTTGCACCCTTTGTTCCATGGGGCCAGTTCATGCCAAATCCATCAAACATAGTGCCTTCCAAAGTTCAGGCTACATTACCTGATGGTACCGTGGCTAATGTGAAGACATTTCCAAAGAACAGTTCCCAAGTCATAACCTATCCATCAACAGGAGATCCAGTTCTTGACGCAGAGGCATTTAAAAAATGGCAATTTATCAGACTGCCTTCAGAATTAGGTGGAGATGCACAAGATGTTAGCGCTTTTCGTGTTTATAGTATGGTCTGTTTACATTTGTGGTGTCTGTGGAAGTACTGGCCGCAGGACGGAAGAAAAAGAGGAGAGTGCCCCTGTCACGGCAGCATGTACAATCCATTAACTGGCAAGGCATTTGCAGGACCCGCATCTCTTCAGGCTCCTCCATCAAATGTATTAGCAACACTTTATCTTGAGGCTGATAACAACGGGGACATATGGATATTGCCGGCTGTATGGAACGTAAATCAAAATGGAATAGTGGGATATGGTCGTTTCCTTAAAACGTAGAAGCGGCTTTGTAGATTTCTGCTACTGGATATGGGACGGCTTCGAGAGGACCGTATTTATTGGTACAAAATTTTCATTTCCAGCTCGATTTGTAAGCCCGTTTGGTTTCCTAGGTATGCTGACATTTGTCATGTTCATCATACTTGGAGTCTCCGGCGCACTACTGATGTTTTATTATGAACCAATATTGGATAGAGCATGGGACAGTGTTGCCAAAATCAACAACACAGTTCCATATGGATTTATGATCAGGAATATTCATTATCATGCATCAAACGCAATGGTTCTTCTGGCTGTACTGCACATGTACTATCAGTACTTTAGCGGTAGGTACAAAATAAGAAATGAACTCATATGGGTGACAGGAGTTGTACTTGGCACAGTAACCATCTTGGAAGCTTTTACTGGTTATGATATTATTTTCAGTGAACGTGCAGAACTTGCAATTAGTATTGCTGCTTCGCTTACTAATTCTATGCCCGTGGTAGGGCCTACCATACGTGATGCAATGTTTGGCTCTGGCTTTGCAGACTTTGTACTAAGATTTTACACGTTGCATGTCTTTATTCTGCCTGTGGTAATGCTTGGATTGATGGCAGTTCACATGCCAAGATTTCTGGTATTTGACGTACCAATGGTAATGGCAATCTCTGGAGCGGTGTTAATTACGGGTGGTGTATTTCCTGTGGACTTGGGCTCAAAGTTCCAACCTACCGTACCGCCAGGTATCACTGTGCCAGAATGGTATCTTACAGGAATCTATGCCTTCCTTCGAACACAATATGACAAATTTGTTACAGGAGTATTGTGGCCTGGCTTGTTCATTGTGGCAATAGCCATGACGCCATTCATTGACAGGTACAAGAAATTCTCTTGGAAGGACAGACCAATAATCACTGCCTTTGGAATAACAGGCATAGTTCAAGTCATGGTAACGACATATTGGGGATTTTACATTACACCAGACACTACAAAACCACTAGTTGCAAGACTTGTGATAGATCCGGTATTTTTCTATATGGTAATGCTACTTCTCGTACCAATTGGTTTTGGATTCTCATACATGATGATACTGCTTGCCAAGGAAGCAGAGAGAAAGGCAAAGTTGGCAGCCTCAAAAGGTCCTCACAAGTCTGCCCAGATAAATCTCTCAACCAAATGGATATACTGGTTAATTATAGCACTCATTGTATTCCAGGTGTTCATAAACATCGCAGCTTACAACGCGGCACTAGCTGGCATGAAGAACTTTTCGTTATTTCTAGTGGGACTGGGCTTGATGGTGTTTGCTGGTCTGTTCCATCTCTATAGGCACGGACTAAATGAAGCAAAGAAGGTGCCGGCACCGCCGCCTCCACAACAAGCCGAGGCTCCAAAACCACTAGAAGGACATGAACAGCCATCAGGAAAAGTGCCTCCAAAAGAAGAACCTGGAAAACCTGCTCCGTCTCAACCACAAGCAGTTGCACCAGAAATAAAAGCCGCGGGCCTTGACAATTTGAAAGATCCAGCCATCGGCAAGTTTGACCTTAAAAATCCGTAAAACATACGGATCTGATGTATAACTTTATAAGACTAGTAAAAAGATCAGACGACTAGTTGAGCGTTCCTACATCAAGTCATGCATATGGAATAGCATTGATCGCAGTCATAGTAGGAGCAGCAGTAGGCATATCATATTATCAACAGTTTTTCATTCCGGAATTCAATGCCAAACCAATTATTCCGCAGAAAATACTACAACCTGGTAGTACTACAAACATAGTCATAGTTCCTGGCGCTGAAAACCCACAACAACAACAGAACTTTGTACCAAATAAAATTACGGCTCAACTTGGTGTAAGTAACCTAGTGATATGGAAAAATACCAGTGATTCGGCTGCACATACAGTTACTCCTGATAAACCATTCAAGGATCTTTATAGTGGTGACTTTGGCTCCGATGGAGTTATCATGCCGGGTAAGACATATCAATTCCTATTCACCCAAGAGGCTACTATAACTTATCATTGCGATCCACATCCATGGATGCATGGAGAAATTGACGTAGTTCATGGAGCACTAACCTCATAGAACCTCAAAAACTTTTGAGTCGCTAGGGAATTAATTTTATAAAAAGAATCGTACTCTCTATCTCTTTATGTTCCTGTATTATTGAAACCCGAAACTTTACATCATGTGGCTCTTTTGGTTCAAACTCTATTGATGCCGTAAACTCGGCAGAATTCTGAGGCATGTCATTTTTATTGATAAATAAACGCGAGACATTCTGTGAGATTGTCTTACTATTGTATGATCTGTAAACGATGAGATGATTAGAGTTCAATATCTGCGTGTTCACAACTACGCCGTCATATCTGCCAGGATAACTTACATGTATCTTAGCCTTGATTATCTCGCGTGGTTTTACACTTGAATTTTCCAACTTTAGGTCTATGTCTTTCATATTGTGAATTCCTGATATGACAATAATAAATTCATCTTATGGCATTTAATCTCTAACACCTAAAATTTTCCAATTGGTTTTGTAATGAGTTTAACTGGTTATACATTTGAATATCCTGTTGGTATTCTTGATCAGAGACGGCAGCCTTTGGCCTGCTATCATATTGGGCCGTTAGCGTGTTATACTGCTGCTGCAGTTGACTGTATTGAGCAAGTTGAGCTGAAGTACATGCATAGTATATCTTACTTGACTTGAATCCATCTTGCACCATTGGTAGGGATTCTGTTATTGAATACGACGTTGCTGGAAATTGTCCTCCACTGTCCTGCAAAAACACTACAACAGTGTAAACACCTGGTTTTGTAACCAGTGGAGAAAGATCAAAGGAAATAGATACGTAGTTGCCCTGTTGTAGCCATTCATCGGCAGCCTCAAAAGTCTCGTTTGATGGAAGATAGTATTCGCCAGTCTGTGGAGGAGACTGTACGGTTACAAGTTCGTTGCCAAGTTCATAAAATCCGTCATTTTTATGTTCTTGGTAAATTTCAGGCGTTGGCAAGGGATCATAGTATACTACAATGCCCTGAATCGAGCCAGATGTCAAATTTCCTGCAAAGCTGACAGTCCCATTGTTTTCTGTAATCGGTGAAGTGTAGTCAATGTAAGTATTTTCAAAATTTTGTGTCATGTAAAAAGAATATTGGTCGTAAGCTATTCCTATGCTTACACTTGTATGGTGTTTATCCAATATGTTGTCTCTATGTCCCCAAGGGATTTTAGCTGAAGAATCATTGTACATCATCTCATATTCTGATGAGTTCATTGATTGTTTTGGATTGATTTGCGTACAGATAACATTTGGTTCACTACATTGTTGTATGTTGGAATAGCCGTCAAAGGCTGCATTTTGTTCCACATATCCGGTTCCTCCAAATCGTGTGTAAACCATGTAAGGTTTTTCTCCATCGCTCATATAATGAGACAAAATATTCGTCTTCAACATGTCATCAGCCTGAACCTGAGCGGCCTGATTGTTGCTAAGAGATACAGGATTTAATCCGTATTTTGCTCGATCGTCATTAATCAGTTCTAAAGCATAGGCATACAATTGCTTCAATTGTGAAGAGACATTATTTTCTGATATGCTGACATATACTATGTTATAATCCACTAGCCATTGAATTGTATGCAATAATTCATTGTTGCTAATCTCTCCCTCTGTCCACCATCCAACCACTTGTTTGAACCAATGTGGTACGTATGATGTTTGTGAATAGCTGGATTGTGGTATGTGGATCAATCCATGAATGTCAAGATATTGAATATCTTTTGCAAAATAAGAGTCTTGTAAGGATCCTTGCATCCAATACTTTGCATCATTTTTTATCTGAGCTGGAAGTGTTGTATCGCCTGCAGCAAAATTCATACCCCATGATGGTATGATGACGAGGTAAGTTGAAAGAAGAATCAAGAAGAATTTGCTATTTTTCAACATGGTAAATTACTAATTAGCACGTAGATAATCTAATCTGCTTCTGTTTTAACGAAGACTATTCCAACTTGATACTCAAGTGATTTAAGCTATTGTATACTTACGGTGGATGAGGCCTCTGCAGTAAGAGGGATGCCACCATTACTTGGCCAGTCCGAGAATATGTCTGCATAAATATTAGCAGTACCTACTGCTGCGCCTGATGGAACGTAAAATGATACTATCAACTCGCTGCTACCTGCACCCAATGATGTCTTGACTGAGCCTACTCCTAAACTTGTACCATCAGAGCCTACCAAATTAACGGTGATGAGGGCCGACTGGCTTGATGTGGATGAGATAACAACCTTGGCAAAACCAGTTGTTCCCCTGCCATAAGAAGTTACTACACTACTTCCCATCTGGTCTGTTGGCTGTGTAGAAACTATAGTTACACCAGATGATGTAGCTGATGTAGAAAGACTAGATGTGGTTGTAAAGGTAGCACTTCCGCTCATGTAACTCCCGTTAGAAGAAGCGCTTGCAGATATCTGATAAGTGCCGGCCTGAGCATTGGATAATAATCCTACCAAAAGCTCGGCATATCCCTGCGCATTGAATTGTATTGTTCTAGAGGCAATAATATTAGATGATGGATCCGTTACAAGTATAGCAACGTTTTCTCCTGATGATACATTGGGAGAATATATGGTGATCGTTACATTATTTCCTGCACTATATGATGGCTTGTCAGTGGTGACAGTTAATGCAGAACCTCCAGAAGCTGAAGACAATGATGTCATACCAGAGCTACCAGAATGACCGGAATCTCCGCCATAAGTTGCAGTTATTGTTATGCTGCTTGGCAGAGTAGAGGGCGGGGTATATGTAAGCGCACATTGGTTATCTGACAATGTACAGGCATCCGGGCTAAAAGTGCCTCCAGCACCGTTGTCACTCCATGATACGATGCCAATCATGGACGAGG
>JASHOW010000107.1 GCA_030038445.1 Nitrosopumilaceae archaeon | reverse complement strand
ATAGGCGCAGTGATTATTTTTGCAGGCTTTTATGTAGCCAGCATAGGTGGTTCGCAGTATACTCAGATTGCAGTACAAGCAACCCAGTTTGATGACTGTTATGATTATTCTACTGGAACCGCGGTGCACGTTAGCTGTATACAAGAAGAACACGATGCACTTCTCTATATTGCCTTGGCGGTATTTCTTATAGGCGTAGGAGCATATGTGATTTTCAAAGGAGTAAAAGGGCGATGGGATCAGAACGTGAAAAATGACGAGATGGTTGACCCAAAACATGAATAGTTACTAGATCACAAGTTTCATCATCCGTCTTTGATCTTTCCCATCCATGTGCTAGTTCCAGCAATTCTAGTTTACTATAATTTATACTGAACCAACAATTTCTTGAATTAACCCATAGAAAGTTCTGCAAAGTTCACAAAAATAATCTGCTATAACAAATCTAAAATCTCATTTGACGATCTAAATTATGGTAGTTGTGGAAAGCCGGGAAACTGTGGAAAGCTAGGAATTTGTGGAAAACCTGGAGATGTTGTGGGTATTGTAGATGTAGGAAGTACAGGAGGCGGTCTTGCCTGCAGTGTAATGGTAACATCAATTATCTTACCAGCCCTCTCTATTCCAAGATTCATTGCATCTCCAACAGATTTGTAATCATTCAGATATCTTATGATGTCATAGATAGATCTAACAGGCTGCCCATCAACTGACACTATGATGTCTCCTCCATGTGGTATGCCACCCTGATCATCTGTTGCAGCTACAAGACCTGCCTTTGAAGCAGAGCTATTCGTTGATATTCTCTCTATTACTACACCCTTGAAGTTTCGCGCAAGTCCATTTGCAAGGGCTATGTCAGGAGTCAGATTTTTCCCCTCGATGCCAAGCCAAGGATGCTGATACGTTCCATTCTTTATAAGAATAGGAACTATCCTTGCAATCTGGTTTGAGGGTATTGCATATCCGATTCCTGCAAAGTTGCCAGTATCAGTTCTTATGGCAGTATTCATTCCAATTACCTGTCCATGCATGTTAAGAAGTGGCCCACCAGAGTTTCCAGGATTTATTGCTGCGCTAGTTTGAATAACATCAGGAATGGAAAAGCTACCAGTCTCCTCATCGCTAAGCGACCTACCAAGCTGTGATATGATACCATTAGTCATGCTATCTTCAAGACCAAACGGATTACCAATAGCCGCTACATACTGACCTACCTCGAGTTGGGAAGAGTTACCAAGTTGTAATGGCACTATGTTTTCCCCGGTAAAATTATCAGTTATCTGTACTACTGCCAGATCATTGTATGGATCTGTTCCAACCACTTTTGCAGTATAGGTGTTACCATCAGTGAGAGTCACATAAACAACATTATTTTGGCCAACCACGTGGGCGTTTGTGACTATGCGGCCTGCAGTATCATAGATAAATCCAGAACCAAGCATGGTAGTATTTGCACTAGACGGTACACCATTTATGATGGTAACCTCGGATGGATCCGATACTGTACTTGTTATCTCTACCACCGAATCTTTTGTCATATTGAATAAAGCAATATAGTCGGGAAACTCTGTCTTATCGGCTGCAGCATACTGTCCAGAAAGCTGATTTAAATGCACAAAACTAACACTGCCAAGCGCTATAATGACCATGATGGCAAGGAGTATGATGTGTAGTCTCTCCATTAAATTGTAGATGTATTTTTTAGGAATCATTTCTTAATTGAAAAAATTGGTGGCAGACGGCTTTCAAAAAAGGAGTATGTCTCTAGTGGGGAGAAACCGTTTTGTACAAAACCATATTCCAAATCTACCACCATTACACAACCTCAAATCTTTGTATATT
This sequence comes from Nitrosopumilaceae archaeon, assembly GCA_030038445.1. Lineage (GTDB taxonomy): Archaea > Thermoproteota > Nitrososphaeria > Nitrososphaerales > Nitrosopumilaceae > Nitrosotalea. Next base: position 5,528 of record JASHOW010000107.1, on the reverse strand, counting down.
ACATTTGAGGTACATTTCTCAAAACGAAGAGTCTGTCTCTTTTTATGTTGTGATGTTAAATCCAAGAAATATATCAAGAAGACGTAGTATTATTCCTATGTGGGGATGTTTATTTTTTTACTATGGACAGAAAAAATAACCCAATTATGGCCAATGTCATTGATGAAAATATGGTATATCTCATGTCATCTGGCATGATGTCTACTAGTTGAGCATCGATGAAATTGATGATGTGTTGAACTGCAAATAAAGCAAATATTGCTATGCCAAACATAATTCTTTTCAAACTCTGTTTTTTGTAAATAGTAATGGATAGTGCCATTAAGAGAAGAGATATTATTATTATAGATATTTGTGTAACAGTAAATGCCTCGGAGAATCCAGCTCCAAAGGAAAACGGTGGTACATTCATATTTTTGTATCATCCTTATAAAATGACAAGAACATCTCAGCCAGCCTGTCGCTCCAGCTATTCCACAAGGATGGATGATATTCTTTTAATATTTTTATGATGTGTGAGGGGTTGCCAATAAATTCATATCTCTTAAATTTTCCTTCTCTTGTTTGATTTATGATACCAAGTTCTAGTAGTCGCTTTACGTGCCAGTTAACAGATGCGGCAGTTATTTTGACGTGATCTCTGATATCTGTCTGAGTGGGGTTTTTTCTTTCTATTATAAACAGTAATATCTCTCTTGAGGTATCCTGATTAAGGATTTTTAGTATATTTTTTTGTTCTGCCTCAAAAATGCCTACGGGAAAATAGAATCGGTGTAAACTATGTTTTTCAGATATTATCCTTCCCGCATTCTCTAATGAATTCAAATGATATTGGGTAGTGCCCATTGACATATCTAATTCAGTCTTGATACGGCGAAGGTGACATCCGGGGTTTTCTTGTATGAATTTAAATATTTTATCTTCGTTAGTTGTGGAATTGTCCAAAAACGAATCCCTCTATTATAGATACACGTACATTTATCAAAAAGTAACATGACTGAAGTAAAAATATTTTGTGGATAAATTTAATGATTGTAATACAATTCTCTAAATGAATTCTAGTTTTTTGGTATGCACAGAAATTATTTTGTTTTGAAAATTGTCTCTCAATGCTAATATACTATGTTATGATTGCTTAGAAATGGCATGTCAGATGAGCTGTCAAAGATATGAGGGATTAACTAAAATGCATGACAATGGTTATACCGAATCATTTGGATTATGCAAAAAAACGACACTAGTCCTTTGTATGGTAATAATAACAATAGGCAATTCTGGGCATGCCTTTGCTCAATCAAGCGGTATGATCCTATCTGATCCAACAACTGTTGATATGAATGGTCATCAAAAAAATGATCTGTATACGGGGCAACCAATTGGTTTTTCTTCAATCATTGAAAATCATAGTGCGGGAGAAAAGAGGTTCACCTATGTTGTTTTAGTACTTGATCAAAACAATCAGATCCAATCCCAAAGCGGCATGTCTGCAAACATAGTGCCAAATCAATCGCTTACTGTGATGGAATCTTGGACGCCGCAAAAATCTGGAACATATACAGTACAGACATTTCTTCTCAACGGATATTTGATATCAAGTCCACTTACAGATGTAATTAAAACTAATATTGTCGTAAAATAAATTTTGAGAGTTTCATAGCTACTCTAAATAAAACTTGCTGTAACAAACAGTCTGTATCTTTTTTATGAGATGTTTTTGATATGACAAATCAGTATAATTTCTGTCTGGTCAATCATTCGTAAAATGCGTCTCTTACATATTTTGACAGATTTCCTCTGACAGATAAATAAGACAAGACAAATATCGATACGCCTGTAATGTGAGTTGCTGTACATAGTAAGCAGATAGAGTCCACCACAAAGAGCTCGACGTAAACTAGGTATGCTACAGAGGCAATTCCTATTCCAGTCCAGATGAAAAGATAAAACGGCGCATTAACACCGATATTTTTAGAAAATTTTAGTTTGTTGTTATATAGTAATCCAGATACAGAAAACCAGATGATACCAAATACACCAAGAGGTATTCCTTCTATCTCAGAGTATGAGCTAAGAATTGTGTTGGTACAGTTTATCTTGTCGTTTAAATTACACCAACTTGATAGTCCGGCTCTAGCTTCATAATGAAAATAGATCAGATAAGATGACAATGATATGCCAATTATTACTAATGCCAAGAAAGTTTTGGTAACTCTCATGGTGTTATCTTAAATTTGCAAAGCTTTGCGAGCAAACATTACTAGGCATATCATTTGTAACCTTGCAAATTTTGCTAATCAAAGTATTTGCGGCTCCATCTATGCCTTGAGCTATACTGCTATTGGGGTTATCAAGCTGTGAACCTATCTGCGCCCAATTCATACCTGAGAGAATACTTGCTTGATATTGGGCTCCCGATACCATGTATTGGTTGGCAATATCTACAAATGGTATGCCTCCTTGAGGGTTGTACGTCTTAACCAAAGCATTCTGATCTGACGTTGGGGTTTGTAGCGGAGCACCAGACCTGTCTTGGATTTCAACAGGTTGGAAAGAAATGTAGGGGCTTGTGTACGTTGCCCCGTAGAAAGAAAATGTCGGAGTGTTAGAATATACATCTGTCGGAGATGATTCCATGTAACTTAGATTGGTGAAATTGCCAAATTTTGAAAGCGCAACAATAAGACTCCATCTCTCCGCAGCGCAATAGGGGCAATATTCAGCACCGAGATAAACAATAAGTGGTTTGTTGTCTGCTGTAAGCATGGGACCTGAAATCTGGAGAGGTGAGGTAGCATTTCCCTGACCCACAGACGATAGCGTTGAATAATTTACATTTGATAATAAACTGTAGGTACCAGAAGAAACTGGCTGTCCTATCAAACTTGATGTGTTATTATTGTTAGTACTGTTATTTTGAGAAAAATAAACAAAAAACCCAATTATGGATGCAACTATGATTATAGATACTATTAGTATGCTCTTGCGATTCACCTTTGTTTTTGGTTTTCTTTCAGTTCCATTGGGTTGAGTAGGCACAAAATATTTACAAATCTACATGTAATAAGCTTAATTCATCTCGTATTTGTACCAAAACTTTAATCTAGATCTAAAGAGTCGTCTGTCAAAACTTGGTTAATGCAAATGAGTATCTAGACTTTATTTCTAACTCACTGCGAATAAATTTTTAGAAACTATAAGAGCATGAGAATATAGTATACAACTAATTTATTTATTGGATCTTAACAAGGAGTTAACCCCTCAAGTTAACAGGACTTATTTTTGACATTAAAAATATAAATCAAAGCCAACAATAGAATAATACTAATGTCTTCTCATGAAGAAGATGATAACAGCAAGTTAGAAACTGCAACTCTGAAGGTTGCTGAAGCTGAGCAGCGTGATGTCGGTAGAAAAACAGCGCGTATAGACCCCAAAGTAGCTGAGCGACTAAACGTCGCAAGTGGAGATGCGTTAGAATTATCATCGCTTGGAAAGAAGACAACTGTTCTAAGCTGGCCAGCACGAAGTATCGATAGAGGTAAAGATTTGATTCGTATTGACGGTTACACTCGAAATAAACTTGATGTTGGGATTAATGATCAGATTGAAATTAAAAAGGTACAATCTAAAGAAGCAAAAAGCATAACATTTGCCCCTACTGAACCATTAAGAATTATAGGAGCAGAGGAGTATCTTACAGAGTATCTTAATGGACAATTGATGACAAAGGGAGATACAATACCTTTGAGTGTCATGGGTCAAAGAATTGATCTGGTAGTAATTTCTACAAACCCATCGGGCCCTGTAATAGTTACTCCATCTACAAGCGTCACGGTCTCTGAAGAGAGTGCCAAGGCAATACAGGTATCAAAGGAAGGTGGTGTTCCATCTATCAGTTACGAGGACATTGGTGGACTTGGAAACGCAGTAGGGCGGGTGAGAGAGATGATCGAGCTTCCACTGAGGCATCCGGAATTATTCAAGAGGCTGGGCGTAGAAGCACCCAAGGGTGTGCTACTGCATGGTCCACCTGGAACTGGAAAGACACTGCTTGCCAAAGCAGTAGCCAATGAAACAAACGCCAATTTCTATACTATAGGCGGTCCAGAAATTATGAGCAAATATTATGGCGAATCAGAAGAGAAACTACGCAATGTATTCCAAGAGGCCGAAAAGAATGCACCTTCAATTATTTTCATCGATGAGATAGATTCGATTGCTCCAAAACGAGCAGAAGTGGCAGGAGAGGTTGAGAGAAGAATAGTTGCTCAACTACTTTCTCTGATGGACGGCATGTCTAAGAGGGGAAAAGTGGTAGTCATAGGGGCAACAAATAGAATTAATGCCATCGACGAGGCTCTGCGCCGCCCTGGCAGGTTTGACAGGGAAATTGAAATCGGTGTACCGGATAGAAATGGCAGATTAGAGATATTGCAGATACACACAAGAGGAATGCCTCTTGCAAAAGATGTTAATTTAGAAAAACTGGCAGATATCTCCCATGGATATGTCGGAGCCGATCTGCAGGCGTTGACAAGGGAAGCAGGACTGGGAGCACTAAGACGGGTCCTGCCTGAAGTTGATTTGACATCAGAAAGTGTACCAGCTGAGACGTTGAAGAAGATCATTGTAACTATGCAAGACTTCGCGGATGTTGTCAGAGAGATGGAACCATCTGCCATGAGAGAAGTATTCGTAGAGGTTCCTGACGTGAAATGGGGAGACATTGGAGGACTGTTCTCTATTAAGCAGGAATTACAGGAAGCAGTAGAGTGGCCACTGAAGTATCAAGGCATATTTTCCCACGCTGACGCTACTCCTCCAAAGGGAATCCTGCTTTATGGTCCTCCAGGGACAGGCAAGACATTGATGGCCAAGGCAGCAGCAAATGAGAGTGAAGCTAATTTCATAAGCATCAAGGGTCCAGAGCTAATCTCAAAGTGGGTAGGTGAATCAGAGAAAGGAGTTCGTGAGGTCTTCAGGAAGGCAAGACAAGCTGCCCCCTGTATCATCTTTTTCGATGAAATAGACGCCCTTGCCCCAAGAAGAGGCGGAGACGCCGGAGACTCTCATGTAACTGAGAGGTTGATTAGTCAACTGCTCACAGAACTAGACGGACTTGAGATACTGACCAACGTAATTGTCATCGCGGCTACAAATCGTCCAGACATAATAGATCCGGCTCTGTTAAGACCTGGAAGGTTTGACAGAATCCTATACGTACCCCCGCCAGATAGAGAATCCCGCTTACAGATAATCAAGATTCATACAAAGAAAAAGCCTTTGGCAGCTGGTGTCAAACTAGACGAACTAGCAGATAAAACAGACGGATATACGGGAGCAGACATAGCCTCATTGTCGTCGGCAGCAGTTATGCTGGCTTTGAGAGAACACATTGCTAAATACCCAGATTCAAAAGAGGCAGAAAAACAAAAAGAAGATCTGAAAATAAATACAAAACATTTTGAAGAGGCAATGAAAAAAATCCGACCGCTATCAAAGCAAGAATTAGAAATGTACAAAAACGT
>JASHOW010000106.1 GCA_030038445.1 Nitrosopumilaceae archaeon | reverse complement strand
AAGAACCATTCAAGGGAGTAAAGGAGCTCATAAACCAAGATAGGGTTCCAGAGCCGCTGGAAAAAGGCCTCATACGACAAAGCCTGAATCTTAATGTGTTCAAAGATGGTACAATTAGATTTGACGCAACAAATGCACCCATCTCGCATTTCAAGCCCTCTTGGATTGGCACAACACTGGAGAAGCTAAAGAATCTTGGATATATCCATGACATTGATGGCAAGCCACTTGAAAACCCAGACCAGATAATTGAGCTAAAAACACAGGATGTCATAATTCCAAAAGAATGTGGAGAAAACTTAGTTTTGGTTTGCCAGTATCTGGACAGAGAGCTAGGAAAACTATTTGCTCACCCTCCATATTACAATGTAAAAAATATTGATGACCTAGTTGGCCACTTGATAATCGGCCTTGCACCACACACCTCTGTGGGAATTGTAGGGAGAATCATTGGATATACCAACACCCAAGTCTGTCTTGGTACTGCGGTGTGGCACTCTGCAAAAAGAAGGGATGCTGATGGCGATGCAGACTCGGTCATGTTGTTGATGGATAGCCTGCTTAATTTTTCAAGACTGTTCTTATCTGACAGGATTGGTGGATTAATGGATGCTCCACTACTTGTACAACCAATCGTAATACCACAAGAAGTACAAAGACAAGCTCATAACTTTGAAGTAGTAACCAACTATCCTCTGGCATTTTTTGAATCAACACTGCAAAAGGAGAAAGCCAGTGAGATAAAGGGCGTTGAAATTCTAAAATCGAGACTGGAGACTGAAAAACAATTCTATGGCTACGGGTTCACACACAGCACCAGCACCCTTACTACGTCAAAATCTCGCAGTGCATATTCCACGTTAGGGTCTGTTCTTGAGAAGCTTGACATGCAAATTAGGACTGCCGATATTATCAACGCAGTAGACCCAAGCGAGGTAGTTTCTATGGTCATGACAACACACCTTCTGCCTGACATAATGGGAAACCTCAGAGCGTATTCGGGCCAATCATTTAGGTGTACGTCATGCGGTGCAAGCTATAGAAGAATTCCTCTTGCGGGAAAGTGTTTGGAGTGTGATAACAAGCTAATTCAAACAATGACAAGACCATCTGTCCAAAAATATCTTAAAGTTGCAAGAAGAATGCTTGGCAAGTACAGGATTGAACCATACCTAAGAGGAAGAGTTCTCTCTCTGCTAGATGAACTTGAACTTGTATTTGGCAAAGAAGATGGAAATCAGGCACTGCTTACGGATTATGCCTAGCGGAGTTTGACATAATCATATCCACCCATCTTGCTTTCAAAGCAATAATGGACCTTCTGGAATTTTTTCCTAAATCGTTTGACCTCTAATGCTACCTTCTTCTTGTCTTTTTTATCTACAACTACGTTTTTGATAAATTCTGCAACATGTCTCATCTCAGATTCCCTCATGCCAAGCCTTGTAATCTCGGCAACCCCAAGCCTCATACCTCCTGGATGGAAGTAATTACGTCCTGCCTTGATATCTCCTGGAATAAGCTGCCTATTTACTATGATGTTTGCCTTTTCAAGATCTGCCTCAATGGCACCTCCATCACCAAACGAAAGTACGTTTACCACAATTTGGTGCGATTTTGTAAATCCTCGCTTTTCACCAAGCACCATAAAACCTGCTGAGCTTAATGCCTCTGCCAAGGCCTTTGCATTTTTGACTACCTGTACAGCATACTTTTTGCCAAATTCCAGCATCTCCGCAAATGCAACTGCCTTTCCTGCCATATGATGCAAGTGATGATTGCTTGTCATGCCTGGAAAGGTTGCCTTTTTGATCTCTTCGCCATATTTGTTAAATGAACATATCATTCCTCCCTGAGGACCAAACAAAGTCTTATGAGTGCTCATGGTCATTGCATCAGCACCTTCCCTGAGAGGATCTTGGAACTGGCCTCCAGCAATAAGCCCTGCAACATGGGCCCCGTCATAGTTTATGAACATCTTGTAGCTTTTCAGAAAATCTGCAAGCTCCTTTACTGGATGGGGAAACAAAAAGACCGAGCCGCCAAACATTGCAATCTTTGGAGTCCTGCCTGCCTTTTCAAGTTCCTGCACCTTTTGTTTTGTCTTATCTATATCAATTGTCATCTCTTCTGCATCAAATGGATAGAACTCTATATCTAACCCGTGAACAAGTCCTGCAGTTCCAGCATGTTCCTTTTTGCCGTGCGAGATGTGTCCACCTGATGGAATGGATGGCGCAAGCATTACATCTCCTGGATTTGAAAATGCAGAATAGATTGCCAAGTTAGCGACTACACCAGAAATTGGCCTCACATCGACAAATTCTGCCTTGAATAGCTTTTGGGCAAGTTCCATGCACTTGAACTCTACCTTGTCTATGTAGATACAGCCAGCATAGACACGCTCGCCAGGCCAGCCCTCTGCATATCTATTTGCAAAGTCAGAAATTGTTGCCTCTCTAACTGCCGGGCTTGGAATGTTCTCACTTGCAATTAGCGGGATAGAATCTGCAAACCATTGGTTATGTGTCTTGAGCATAGAAAGTACTTCCTTGTAAGCAACATGTGGTGAAGAGCGCGACATGCCTTGTTCGACTAGTTTTCCTAATTTAAAATATCGTTCAATGTTATCAAAAATTCATTTTCCTAGTTTTGGTCTACATAAGATATAATAAGGGAAAATCGATCTCAACTAAAATATGTCAGTTCAAGCCTCAGCGGGAGGAATTCCAGTTGTTATACTAAAAGACGGTGCAACTCAAACCAAAGGTCGTGATGCTCAGAAAAACAATATCACTGCAGCAAAGCTGATCTCAGAGATTGTTCATACCAGCCTTGGTCCACGTGGAATGGATAAGATGCTGGTGGACTCTTTAGGTGACGTTACTATCACAAATGATGGCGCTACTATTCTAAAAGAAATTGATGTTCAGCATCCTGCGGCAAAGATGCTAGTTGAAATCTCCAAGGCAACAGACAATGAGGTAGGGGACGGCACAACTTCTGCCGTAATTCTTGCCGGTGCGCTCTTGGAAAACGCCGAGTCTCTTATTTTGCAAGATGTCCATCCAACAATAATAGTTGACGGTTACAGAAAGGCTGCCCAAAAAACAAAAGAACTCTTGGCAAAGATGGCAGACAAGGTTTCTGCAACCGACAAGGAAGTCCTTGAGAGAATAGCAAGGACATCAATGCAGACAAAGCTTGTCAGAAGAGATTCTGCAAACTTGGCAGACATGATAGTAAAAGCGGTAGTGGCAGTAGCAGAGAAGACCGAAGATGGATACCAAGTAGATATTGACGATATCAAGGTAGAGAAAAAGGCGGGCGGCTCAATTAAGGACTCTATCTTTACCAAAGGCATTGTACTTGACAAGGAAGTGGTGCACAGTGGAATGCCAAAGAAGATTGACAAGGCAAAGATTGCCATAATCAATACCGCACTTGAGATTGACAAAACAGAGTTTGATGCCAAGATAAACATTCAGAACCCACAACAAATGAAATCATTTCTTGATGAGGAAAACAGGATGATCAAAAACATGGTTGACAAGGTAATCGCATCTGGTGCTAATGTTCTATTTTGCCAAAAAGGCATCGATGACATGGCGCAACACTATCTTGCAAAAGCAGGAATTCTTACAGTTAGAAGAGTAAAAGAAAGCGATATGGCAAAGCTTGCAAAGGCAACTGGCGCAAGAATAATTACGAATCTAGATGATCTGTTTGAAAAAGACCTTGGCGCTGCTGAAATAGTTGAAGAACGAAAGGTAGAGACTGACAGATGGGTCTTTGTGGAAGGATGCAAGCATCCCAAAGCAGTAACTCTTCTTGTAAGAGGAGGCTCACAAAGAGTTGTTGATGAGGTTGATAGATCTGTTCATGATGCATTAATGGTTGTCAAAGACGTAATGGAAAACCCAATGATTGTGGCAGGTGGCGGTGCCCCAGAAACTTATGCCGCAACAAAGCTACGAGAATGGGCAAAATCACTTGAAGGACGAGAACAGTTAGCGGTGGAGAAATTTTCTGACTCTCTAGAAGTAATTCCAATTACACTTGCTGAGAATGCTGGAATGGATCCAATTGATACCTTGGCTTCATTACGATCAAAGCAACTCAAAGGAAACAAGTGGACTGGTATTGACGTTATGAAAGGTCAGGTAGCTAGTATGCATACTACTGATGTTTTTGAACCGTTATCTGTCAAAAATCAGATAATTTCATCTGCTACAGAGGCGGCATCGATGATCCTAAGAATTGATGATGTAATTGCAGTGGCCAAAGGCGCAGGCGGACCCCCACCTGGCATGGGAGGCGTGGGCGGCGGGATGGAAGGAATGGGCGGCATGGGTGGTATGGGCATGCCACCTATGGGCATGGAATAGCGAAATAACCTCTCACGCTCAAAGTTTATTTGACTAGTGCAGATAGGCATCCTATGCAACTGGGTAATAGCAAGATCATAGCAGGCGCAAGATACGTCTATCTAGTAGTCTTCTTTGCTCTTCTCTCTGGAGTATTTTATCCTGTTATTACTCATAGTCCTTGGGATCCAGTCATAATAGGAACGCTAATTCTTTTTGTAGGTTTGGCAGGGGCCGTATCTCTTTACAAAAGTGGAACTGGTGACAAACACAGACGAGCATATCTCATTATTGGTTTGGCAATCATGGCAGCAGCACTGTTCTTGGTATATGCTGCAATAGGCAGAGCCTAGATATCAAAATAGAGATAGAATTCATGAGGATGAGGTCTTATTGAGATCTCGTGATCATCTGCCCTTTCTACCTCAATTATCTTGTCTATCGTATCATTTGAGAATATTGGATTGAGAAACTTTCTATCACTTTCAAGCTCATCAAGTGCCTCTCCTAGTGTAGCTGGCAAGTCCTTGATTCCCCTTTCGTCTCGTTGAGCCTTGGTCATCTTGTAAATGTCTTCATTGATTGGATCTCCCGGATCTGTCTTCTTTTTGATTCCATCTAGCCCTGCAGCAAGAACGGCGGCAAATACAAAATATGGATTTGAAGATGGATCAGGAGCTCTAAACTCTAGTCTCTTTATCTTTGAATATTTTTCGCCTTTAAAATGAGCCGGAATCCTAATTATTGCAGATCTGTTGCTTGCACTCCATGCTATATACACAGGAGCTTCATATCCTGGCACTAGCCTGTGATAGGAATTTGTTGTTGGTGCAACAATCGCAGACAGTGCTCTTGCATGATTCATGATTCCTCCGCAGTAATATCTCGCAATTTGACTAATCTCTTCCTTGTCGTCCTTGTCAAAGAACACGTTCTTGCCGTCCTTCCATAAGCTAACATTGGTGTGCATCCCAGAACCAGCATCCATAGAAATTGGCTTTGGCATCATTGTAGCAACCTTATCATATTTCGTTGCAATGTTTCTTACTACATACTTGTATGTCTGTGCACCATCTGCGGCATTAGTCATGGTGTCATATCTGATATCGATCTCACACTGTCCTGCAGTTGCTACCTCATGATGATGATTATCACACAAAATTCCAAAATACTCGTTTAAACATTCTACACAATCATTTCTGTACTCTGTAAGCGTATCAGCGGGAGTACTTGGATAATACCCCTTCCTCAGTGCCATTGGATATCCCTTGCCTTCTTGATTCCACGGAGCTTCCTTTGATTCGATTGAATATGATTGGCCCTTGTATGGCGTCAGTACATCCCATTGGATCTTGTCAAAAACAAAAAACTCTACCTCTGGACCCCAATAGCTTGTATCAAAACCCTGTGTGGTAAGATGTTTTTCCGCTTTTTGAGTTATACCTCTTGGATCTGCCTCCAGTCTACCCTTTCCCCAGCCCCAATATACATCGCATATCAATCTGGCCGTTTTCGAATTTGTCATCCAAGGTATTACTGCATATGTGTTGGGATCTGGTTTTAGCACCATGTCAGAATCTTGGATGGATGCAAATCCTACAATTGAAGAGCCATCTAGTTTTGGCAGACCATCTTGCATTTGTTGTGGAGTAAATAGGTTAGCTGAAATTGTTGTATGATGGAACCTTCCTCTAAGACCTGTAAACTGTAAATCAATGAATTTTATCTGGTCGTGTTTTATCTTTGCAAAAACTTCATCAGCAGAATATGAAGTTGGCACTGGCTCCCCACCAATCACTTTATATGGCAACTTTGCACCTTGATCATAAAACAAAGGGGTCTATGATTTAAGTATTGTTGGGTGTCTAAATGTCAGAAACAAAAAAAATTGACGCAAATTCATTGTATGCTTTACTTCTTCGAGAAGTAGAAAATGATTCGGTACAGGAGCTAGATTCCAAGCTGTATAACAACATAGCAGAATTTCTTGGAAACTTGAAAAATCAGGATTATGATGGAGTCGAATCAAAGATCAAAGATTCACTTGTAAAAATGATAACTGATATGACATCGCTTCTTTTGAAAATCAGAATTGAAAAGGCAGTAGGTTCAGAAGAGATTGACTATTCAAATCTTCTTGATGAAGAAAGATTCATTCTTGATTCTGAAGACGAGCTAAGACAGAGAAAAGAAACCATCCTTTCTGCAACACTAAATGGAAGGCTAAAGCTTCTTGAGACAGTAGCAAAAAATCACAGGTCTAGAGCTATTGTTGTAAGGTTTCTCAAACCCATAGATCAGATTGTAGGAACAGACCTTCAGACATATGGTCCATTTGAGGCAGAAGATGTTGCAACATTACCATTTGAGAATGCACGTGCCTTGATTACCAAAAAAGTAGCAGTAAAGATAAGCTGGGAAGACTAAAAATTGGGCAAATAGAAGTAATATGGCATGCCTAACGAAGTAGATCTTGGAGTTTACTTTGAGATCATAATCTATCCTGTTGTGGCCATTTTTAGTATAGAATTGATAAGCAGGGCAACTAAGATACCAAACTGGATAAAACTCTTAACTCAGGCAATAGCGTGCATAGGATTTGGAATAGCCTATATTGTTATGCATGTAGGTCAAGTGCTAACTGCTTTTGTGTTGTTGGCATTGGCAATTGCATTGCTTTATCAGGCCAAAGTATCAAAACTTAATCCACAAAAAACACTCTATTGACTGAACTTACCAAAGACTCGTTTTATGAAACCTTGTCTTCCAACACCCTTTCTTCTCTGAACTTTATTCTCTCCAAATCTTTTGGCTCTAATCTGGTGTAGCTTGACACACCTGTGATCCTCTGGCAGTCTGTGTTCTGCACAAAACTTGTCATTACAGTAATTGCACTGAAACGGAAGATTTTGTTTTTCTCCACAATATGCACAGTCAAACTGCTCCATACTCTTGATCTGCTCTGATCCTAAATTAGTGTTAAGAAACAAAGTTACTTTTTAAAATGATCGGAATTAATTGACAAGACTTAATTACGCAATAAGGGCTGGTGAACATGATTTTGAATATGATAAAGGGACACGTTGCTGTAGTAACTGGCGCAAGTAGTGGAATAGGCCATGCCACGGCTCTATCAATTGCAAAAGCAGGTGCTAAGGTTGTCGCAGGTGCTAGAAGAAAAGACAGATTGGAACAACTGCAAAAAGAAATTGAGAAAAACGGGGGAGAATGTATTACAGTTGCATGTGATGTAACAAAGCGAAATGACTGCGAAGATCTGATTGATGCTGCAATAAAAAAATGGAATAGGCTTGATATCCTAGTTAATAATGCAGGCCTTATGCCGTTGAGTTTTGTGAAAAATCTTAAGATTAGTGAATGGGAACAAATGGTCGATGTAAACATAAAGGGCGTGCTATACTGCACAGCTGCCGCAATTCCTCATCTACTTAAGCAAAATTCTGGTCATATAGTAAATATCTCATCAATTGCAGGCAGGGTGGTCTTTCCAGCAGGAAGTGTATATTGTGCAACAAAGTATGCGGTAAGGGCATTTAGTGAAGGGCTAAGACAGGAACTTTCTACAAGAAACAACATCAGGGTCACAACAATCGAGCCAGGTGTAGTTGACACTGAGCTTACAAATACAATTACTGACAAATCCCTAGAAGCCTTTGTAAAATCTGCCAAGACCATGCAGGCTCTCAAGTCAGAAGACATTGCAAATTCTATATTATTTGCATTGGAGTCGCCCTCTCACATGAACGTAAATGAGATAACTATAAGGCCAACAGCTCAAGAAAGGTAGTAGGTGTCCTGATATCAGGCCAGCAAACATCGTAATTTTAGGTGGAGGATTTGGAGGTCTTTCGGCCGCAAATGAACTACGAGAGAATCTTACTCAAGATACTAGGATTACAATTGTAGACAAGAAAGACTGGTTTATGATGGACCTAGTCAAACTCTGGATAATTACAGGCTCAAGAGAGTTTGAAACCTCAAAGAGATCGCTTGAAAATGTCACAAAAAAAGGAATTGAGTTTATCAACGAAAATGTAACCAAGATAGACCTGCAGAACAAAATTGTCAGAACAAGCTATCGAAGGCTGCACTATGATTACCTGATAATTGCACTGGGAGTGGAGCTTGCACCAGAACAGATTCCGGGCCTAAAAGAAAACAGCCTTGTGCTGTATGACCTCAATGATGTACCCAAGATACGTGATACTATACGACAACTGAAGTCAGGCAAGATAGCCATGGCCATAACCGGGCTTCCCTACAAGTGTCCTCCAGCGCCATATGAAGCAGCTCTTCTAATAAGATCAGTCCTTGAGGAGGCTGGAACTAGCAGTTCCATTCAAATGGATTTTTACAGCCCAACTCCAATCACACTTCCTGCTGGAGGACCTCAGATAAGCGAAGACATACTACAAATCCTAAAATCAAAGAACATTGAATTTCACGGAAATCACAAAACCGTATCTGTGGAGCAAAACAAGATCAAGTTTGAATCTGGAGAGGCCGATTTTGATGTTTTAATCACAGTTCCGCCTCATAAGGCACCCTTTGTTGTAGTTGATTGTGGACTTGCCCAGCCAGGAAAGTTCATCGAGGTTGACAGGAGCTGCAAGACAAAACATGACCGCGTCTATGCCATAGGAGATGTAAACCAGATAATGGTAACGGACAAGTTGGCAGTTCCAAAAGCAGGAATATTTGCAGAGGGAGAGGGAATAACAGTTGCAAGAAACATAGCATCACAGATCAAAAAAGAACAAGAATCTTCCACCTTTGATGGAAAAGGCGGATGTTATCTAGAAACTGGAAAGAGGGCTGCTGGATACATTAGAGTAGACATGTATGCAGATCCATCTCCTGTAACTGAACTAAAATCTCCTTCACCTGATTATTTCTCAGAAAAAGAAAAGTTTGAGAAAGAACGACTGGAAAAGTGGTTGTAGCATAGTCAAATTTTTTATTCAAAATTAATCCTACCATTTAATAATTTCAACAATAGCCAGCAACATAAGGGACCGTAGTCTAGCTTGGTCATGATGCTAGCCTGGGGTGCTAGAGGTCGCCGGTTCAAGTCCGGCCGGTCCCACCATTTTATCTCATTACATTTTGTCATTATTTTTAATGCAAAAGCTAACGCCATTTTGCTAATCCATCTTTTGTAGAAAATTTTCATTTAGTTAGATATGGGAAAAAGAAAGTTCACCATAGACCTTGGTAACGAGAAGATCGAAGTTGAGGGCCATCAGCACAAAAATGTAGCCATCAAATATCTCATGAAAAGGCGCAGATCTCTACTTATGACACGAGACAAAGACAAGGTGGAAAAACTGTATTCTTCAGTACCAAAGACCATCTCAATAGTAGGAGGTCATGCAACAAAGACCTACAAGATAAACTGGGAACGGGAAGGCACGACAGAATTTGAAGGGTCCAGATTTGTATTCACACTGGCAGAACTTAACCCAATAGAGATAGTTCACTAGATTTTCTCAACCTATACCTAGGATGTCAATGCGCCTGGCACTATGTCTATCTCACCTTTCATCCAGGGATGAACTTGGCAGTAATATGGAATCTTGGTTTCCTGTGTAAATAAGAAAGTGTATGTCTTTCCGGGCATTATGGCATCAGACCCAAAATCTCCACTATACGCATCCTTGAATGAACTGTCAGGTGTTACATAATGGGCTGCAGTGTCTTGGTTTGTCCAGACTACCAAATTATCTACCCCAAGCTGTACTTCCTGTTTTTTTGGAACAAAGTTTTGTTGCTGGTCTTGGTTTACCGAGCCTGTTATAATTGTAATCTGTGTAGTCTGTCCAGGATGTATCACCTTATCTGGCAAAATTGGTTTTGCGTTGTATTCAGGAATATAATATAGCTGATAATAACCAATTCCTATTGCAGCCCCAATTATTACCGCAACCAATCCTATTCCATAAGCATGACTAGAGGTTGGAATACTCAACATTTTCAATCGTTCTGATTATTATTAAATCTCTACACGTTTTTTGCAATTAGTTGCAATTCAATGTATTAATATCATGAAGATTGTGGATAACTTGGAAATCCCAAGACATCATAGTATGCCTTGGGAATCATAGGCTTACATTGATACAATAAATCATTTGCAACTTCATCAAGTACATATGTCGCTGCCCAGTCATCTTCGTTTCTAATCGACCGGCCAAACCCTTGCAACAGTTTTACAAGTGTCTGAGATTTATACCATAAAGGAAACTTTTGCATCTTGAGCTTTGTCCTTTTTTCACTCAAGTTGGGATATGGAGCTTTTGCAATTATTTGAAATCTGGACAAGTCATCTTTTAAATCAACACCTTCCCATAACGATGATGACAACAACACTCCATCTTCATCCATTGAATGCTCTTGAATTATCTCATCTTGGGTCATGCCATTCTCATTTCTACTATGACAAATTCTAATTCTGTTCCTGTTCTTCTCTGAGAGATTGTTTCGTATGTCTACGCATCTTTTCTCAGATGAGGTAAGCACGAGGCCTCGTTCATTTTCATGCTGAGAAAGTATCTCATCTATCTTTGATATCACCGCACGTTCATCGTCCCAACTTGATGAATAGCTGAGCTTTCTGACATTTAGAAAGTGAATCCTCCTCCTGTCTGGAGAAAATGGCGATTTTGGCGTGTCTACAAATGCAACATTTGAGGGATCAAGCCCAGCATTTTCACAAAAACTTGCCTTGTCTATTGTAGCTGACATGAAGACTTGGACATCAATATCAAAGAATGCCTTGACATATTTTGAGATGTCAAGTGGCTTTATTGAAAGCGATCTAAAGTTTCCTTTCTCATCAAAGTAGGGTTTGTTTATAACAAAATTATCCTTGTTTTCTTCCAGCTCGGCATGGGAGTTTGCCATCTTTTCGTATCGCGATTCGAGTCTTGCAAGGTGCATATAGTCTGGATTTTGCTGAAATTTTTTACTCTCTTGCAATTCCTTGATCTGACCTGAATATGATTTTGCAAGATCATCGATTAGTCTGCTTACAAGTTTTGTATCATCAAGAGAATAACTCTTGATATCAACTTTACATTCCGAGATGTGTATATTGTAAATGTCTACGCCTATGAACTGGATTATCTGATCTTCTATTTTGTGCGCCTCATCAAATATTGCAATCGGCTTGTTGATGTAATCGGCATATGCCTTTTTGCCAAATCTCATCAGCTGAAAGTATGCAGCATAATTCCATATGGAATGGTCAGAGACCAATGCCCTGTACTTTTGCTCATAGTAAAAGCAGTATGGATTTTTCGAATTTGGTTCAAGCTCACCAATTCTTGGCTTGAACTTGCAAAACTCCTTGACCTCCTTTCCCTTGATTTTTACGGTCTCTTCGCATAGACCCTTCTCACATGTTAATCCCTTTTGGATGGCCTTTTTGGTCTCCATCCTTGGTATTCCTTGATGTTCCATGAGCTTAAGACATGCAAAATTGGATTTTCCCTTTACAGGATTGAAGAACTTGAGATCCCTTGAATACTGGTCTTGTAGTTGTTTTGAAGCCGTAATTACAAATGATTTTTTATAATACCTTGCAAGTGTTGCAGCGATAAGGGATTTCCCAACACCTGTTGGTGCAGAAAGTACAATAGTCTTATAGCCAGACTTGAGCTGTTCTTCCACCGCACGCAATATATCCATCTGTATCTGTCTTGGTTCAAACTCCTCTGGAAAATATTCTAAAATGGTACTCATTTTTTATCAGATGAGATTTTTGCTAAATTGGCGTTACTTAATTCATTGTATGTGTCTTGAGTTATTTTCTAATAGATACAATCAGCTTGCCATTTGCCTTGTCTCTTATGTTTACCTGTTGTGAATGAGCTTGAAAATAGACATGGTTCATAAGTTCTACCATTACATTGTCCACATCAGGTTTACCACTTGTCAACGCCACCAAGTTTTTCATTACAAGCCTAGTCTTTGGAACTCCATGTTTTTTTATGAAATTATCTACAGCGTCGCTAGTGTAGAACTTGGCTCTGAGTTGTATGGCTTCCTCCGTATCAAGATTGATCGATGTCGTGGCATACTATTGTTCATCCTTCCTAATAAGATCATATCTTGTCAAACTTTTGCAGGCTTTTCCAAAGATACCAAGTAGCCATACTTCTATATGGCCGCCATCTCTTGCCTAGTCTTTCTACATCTTCTGGTTTTGGAAGTTCGGGTAGCGAGAATGCCATCTGAACACCCTTTCGTAACCCGAGGTCATGAACAGGTAAAATGTCTGGCCTTCCAAGCGAGAAGATTAGAAACATCTCGGCAGTCCATCTGCCAATGCCTTTTACCTGCGTTAGATGGGCAATTATTTCCTCGTCGCTCATCCTTGCCAATGTACTCATCCTGATCTTACCTTGTTCTACCTTTCTTGCCAAGTCTCTAAGGTATTCTATCTTCATGCCTGAAAGTCCTACTGAGCGCAGCTTTGATCTTCTTGTAGCAAGAATCTCTAATGCGGTAGGAAACTTGGGATAAAGGCTTGTGAATCTACGAAAGATTGCCTCGGCAGCACTTGTTGCAAGCTGCTGAGATATTATGGATTCTACCAGTACTGCAAAATGATGGTTCCTTCTCTTTAATGAGTACTCCCCCACAGAATCAATTATTTTTTTCATTGTTGGATCTCTTTTGAGAAACCTTACTCCTTTGTGCACTGTCATATTATCTTGGTTCGGGATGTATGGTTACTATGGCATTTTTAATTTGGTTTTTTATCTTGGACTCTATCTCTGATACAATATCATGAACTTGTTCTATTGTGAGCTTACCATCAAAAGAGCAGTCAATGTCTACCTTGAAAACATCCTGTAGCTGAAATGTAATCACACGCCCAATTTTTTTGACGCTAGGATATTCTCTGATTATACTAGTTACCTGTTCCTCAATTGTTAGATCCTCCACAGGTATGCTTTTTGGAATGGATAGATATGGTTCAAGATGGATTGTAATGTGATTTACGTTATCAATCGATTTTCTTATCTGGCCTTCAATCTCATCTGATACAATATGTGCGTCATCTAAAGACATATTTCGGTCAACCATCACATGTAGGCTGATAAAAATTCCATCCTTTGTGGTTGAATAGCTTGTATTATGAATGCCTGCCACCCCCTTGACTGTGGAGGCAACATTATTTACAATATAATCAACTGGCACATCTTTCCAAGTGGGCTCAAAGTGTACTGTGACCTTACTATTTGATATTGAATTTCTGATATTCTTTTCAACATTGGCACTTATCATGTGTGCCTCCTCAAAACTTGACGTGCCTTTCAAAGATATTGTAACTTCGGCAAAGATATCGCTTCCAGATCTTCGCATCTGCACCGATTCTGTCTTCATAACCCCCTCAGTACTATTGACAATGTCTTGTACTGTTTTGACCATGCTTTCAGGCACGGCATCTGTAAGCTCCATTGCATTTTTGTAGATGAGTTTCAGGCTCAGTATGGCAAGAAAGGCTCCCAGTATCAATGCCGCAACAAAATCTCCTCGGTAAAATCCTACCATGACAAGTACTATGCCAACAAGAGCCACAGAGGTGGAGCCCATGTCCATAAAGGCATGGTAAAAGTCAACTCGCAGCGAAGAGCCTTCTGTTTTCTTTAGGGCCTTGCCCAAGATCGTAATTCTAGCAACATCTGAGCACAAGGTATAGACTGCAGCACCTATTGCCATCATGCCTGGGAGAACGGCAGGACGCGGTTCCTGCAGCCTTGAGATTGATTCGAAGATGAAAAAGCAGGCTATTATAAGTATGATGATGCCTCCAACAAAACTACCCATGGTTTCTATCTTGCCATGACCATACGTGTGTTCCCTGTCGGGTGGTTTTGCTGCCCATCTTGCTGTGACAAGCAATATTGCAGTAACAACGGAATCAAGTACGGCATGAACACTGTCGGTAATCAATGCAAGACTATTTGAGTAAAGTCCAATGAAGAGTTCTACTACAAAGGCAGACAGTATTATGCCCAAAGAGATTTTCAGTGCATTCGTTTTGATGCTTTGCAAGCTCAAACCTTATTCAACCCTAACACCTGCAATAACTCGTCAAAGTTTTCACGCGATTGGTCATGTTTGTATTTTTTCAAAGACTTGATCATCTGTTTTGTACTTGGAACTTTTATGATCTTTTTAACAACACTTGAAAGGCCAGATCCAATAAAAATGCCTTGTGTTGCTGAGGTAACATTAGATGTTTTTCTGTTTACACTCGCGCTTTCAAAATCTATTATGCAAGGTAATCTTCCCACAATGATATGCTTGTGTATGTAGCTGAGCTCTCCGTGATCAAGACGAATCTTATCTAAACTATGGCAATCTTCCAATACCTTTCTTATTGTAGATCTGAGCTTTGCAGCACTCCCTCTGCCATTTAGCTCCCTTACCCAATCAATTATTTTTTTTCCTTTCACGTACTCCATTACCATGAAATTTTTGCTACTATCTATTACTCTTGGACCAACATCTACTTCGTTTGCAAGCCTTAGAAGTCTTGCTTCGCTTTGCAGCTCCTCTCTGCTTGAATCTATTCTGCGTATCTTCAAGGCTACGTATCTTTTACCTTGTCTGGCTAGCACCACAACACCAACGTAGCCCTTGCCCAAAACAGCAACATTGTTTAGAACAGTAGGGCCCTCAAATGCAACACTCCCGATTCCCAGCTTTTTAAGCTCCAAGACCCGCTTTGTAATCTCTCTTTTTGTGGCCTTGGGGTATGCCAAGACATGAGAGTATGGTTCTTGGCCTAACCTACTTGTTGGTACCAAAGATAAGTCCATCAGTAGAGGTAACATCGGCCAGTGCCTTTTTAATGGATTTGCTTATTGGTTGGTTTCCGTATAGTATCCTAAAGCCACGCCTAATGTCTGGAATTATGCCTTCTGGAACGCCTGATTTTGCCAAGTTTTTCTTCAAGAGATGATCCAAGAACTTTTTGGCATCTTCAAGCTCTCTTTTCTGCATTGACAGTATGCGACCGTTTTCATCAACCCATGTCATAATGTTCTTTGAATTTTTCGAAATAAAGTTTTCCGAGTCTGCTTTTCTGTAAATGTCTGGACCATTTTTGACTAGGAACTTTTCAATTACTGGCAGACGCAAAAGGAAGATCATGGCGGCTTCTGATTTTTCGTCAGTTACTGCAGTCTTACGTATAACTTCAAATCCTCCCAGTGTAAGCTGCCCTGCTAGGGAAGTAGTGCCGCGCTTTACCTGTCCCCAAATTATGTCAGGACTTCTCCACTTGTAACTAAATCTTACAATTATTGTATTTTTGAGATTCTTGGCATTGGGCGATCTTTCTTTGCCATTAAAGAATGCAATTGACGGTTTTTTTAGAAACACTCTTGAGGCAAGAATAAATCGTGCAACATTTTGTGCAGAAATGGCAGTACCAAGATTCCTATTGTTGTCTATTGGATCAATTAACACTAGAAAAGTTTCAAATTTTTTAGCTGGATTTCCTATGACATGTCCTTGCATAAAGTTTGATGCAGCCTCAAGTACCCCTATAAAACTTCCATAATTGTAAACCAATACTTCTGCAACATATCCGCCAAAGCCCTCTCTTGCAATCTCTGCACCATAGATTCCAACACCCTTGAGAAACTTTTTCAGTAGTCTTACTTCATTTTTCTTGTCCTGATCCATATTTTCTAAGATGAATCTAGTATGAAATGAGGACCTATCGGCTGCACTCTTCCATTGCCCTGCAGTAACATCATAGCAGGGCACAACATTTACGCGAGTCTCATTTACTTTTGCCTCTACATACGGATGCTCAGAGTATCTAAGATATGGCTTGAACTTTTTTAAGGAGCTACGACCAATCTCCGTACCTATCTTCTCAAAAGTCTTGTCGTCAGTATCTGTCTTCATCTTGACAAATATGTCCAAATCCATCTGCTTTCGAAGCCAAGTTCCCTTTGCGTAAGATCCACCAAGTTCTACAGTTACCACTTGAGCATACTTGGCAGCCTCGCCTCTTACCTGCTTGAGCAGCATGTCTGCAAGCTCTCTAGTCTCTTTTTCTTCCTGTATTGTGGGAATGGCGATCTTTCTTGCCTGCTCTAAAATTTGGTTCATTGCGCCTTTACCACCAGTAAATCAGAATATATCGGCCCATTTGAAGTTAAGACGCTTTGCTTGAATTTGAGCTCAGAAATGATGTCCTTTCCAAGGCTGACCTTACCATATTTTGCTATCTTGTCTGAAACGTCATCTTGCTTATTTTTTATTCTAAATATGGTAAGGTGAGGCTTGAACGACTTGTCAGACTTGAATCCCAATGGTGCCAGCCTTTGTTCAACTTGAGCAGCAAGATCTACTAACTGTGCTGCTGCGATATCATCAACACCTATCCAAATGACTCGTGGAAACTTGGGATTGGGAAATGCTCCAAGATGGGTAAAATCCATGTCTATTGGTTTGAAGACAATACTAGAAAGCAATTTTTTTACGTTATCCACGTCATCCTCAGATATCTCTCCCAGAAAGAGTAATGTAAAATGCATGTTTTGCTTACGCACTGGACGTGCCCTTATGCCGAGATCAAACTGCAGCTTTGTTATTGAATCCAGTACATCCTTGTTGGAAACTTCAACTGCCACAAATGTACGCATCAGAAGAATTCAGATTCCATAGTCTATAATGATTTTCCGGTAGCTTCATAGGCTGGAAGACCAAGTTTGTGAATGTGACAAAGCTTATTGTTTGCCTAACCGGCATGCCGGGTGCAGGCAAGACTACAATAGCTGAGGCCCTCAAATCCAAGGGATTTGACAAGATAACTATGGGTGATGCAGTAAGAGCCGAAGCTACAAGAAGAAAAATAGATCCTACTGGTACAAATTTAGGCAAGCTAATGCTTGAGCTTCGAGAAAAGAATGGTTCTGGTGCAGTAGCTGAGTTGATCAAAAATGACATATTAAATTCCAAATCCAACGTAATACTCGTAGATGGTGTACGATCACTTGCAGAAATTGATGTATTAAAAAAAATTGGCACGGTCAAAGTTCTTGCAATTCACGCATCGGGAGATATCAGATTCAAGTTTCTAACCAATCGCGGTAGGTCTGATGCCCCATCTGACAGAGAAGATTTTTCAAAAAGGGACTCGAGGGAAATTGGAGTTGGAATGAGTGAATCAATTGCACTAGCTGATGAAACAATCTCCAACAATAATCTAACAATAGAACAGTTGGTAGATGCGGCCTATCATATTATCAAAAACTGGATAAAATGAATATGCCTAGTATCTCATGCAAAATAGAAGCATATGCTGCAGTAAATCCATCTGAAGATCCAGAACGGGTCAAGACTGCCTTATCTAATATAATCATAAATGCTGATTACCAATATCGTGATGGAAGCATAAAGGCAGTCTCAAGGGATCTACATTCTCTGTCAAAGATTCAGGAAACCATACGAAAACGCAAAGTAAACAGGGTTTACAGAAGACAGATGCGATACAATACAAAGGGAGACACTACATGGTTTTATCTCAACAAGCAGGCTGCATATGTAGACATAATTGCTGTATGCGACGAGGCAGAAGAATCCCCGATGGGGCCAATCAAGGTAATCCTACACTCAAATAACTTGGAAAAGATAGCTGACTGGCTTGCCCCCGAGAATTTGTAGGAATTTTTCTTCAAATCTGTACCACTCTCCTACACTTCCAAACTTGTTATAGATTAGGACAAATTAACCTACAAAAATTGCGCTTTCAAAAATTACCAAATTTTCGCATAATAGATTAGAAAATGTGTAATGGCGTGGCCCTGTATAGGCAAAAGCATTCTCTTGCCACTTGCGCACCTTTGTGCACTCTACTATGTACTCTTTTTCGCAGAGCCACGCAAATTCAATCGCCAGAATTTGCGTCTTTTCTCATTGATCATTATACGTTTTCATAATATTTAACAATTAGTCATAATTCTCATAATAAAGTAAGATTTTTTTAATGATTCTTTGATCTATAACGGCGATTTAACAAAAAGACCATCTCTTTTTTTGAATAATTTTAAGCGCTTATCTCTGAAATGCCGCTACAAGTTCGGGAATGGCTCTTGCAGCAGAAGAGCGAATTGAGAGGTCCATGTTTGTAGACGTCAAAGTCTCTTCTGGATTTATTTCGATAACAATTGCTCCATTTTGTTTTGCATAGGCTGGCAAAAGATTTGCAGGGGATACTGCAAGTGAAGTACCAACCACTATCATTACATCACAAGAGATGGCTTGCTGCATTGAGGTGTGCCATACATCTTGTGGAAGAGATTCGCCAAACCATACCACATCAGGCCTTAGTATACTGCCACACTTGCAGGCTGGTGGAAGGTGCGAAAAACTTGATGTTATGCTATCTTTGAAATTGCATCTAGTACACCTGATTGTAATGATGCTTCCATGAAGCTCATAGACCTTTGTGCTTCCCGCTCTCTGGTGAAGGCCATCAACATTTTGTGTCAATACATACACAGACTTGAATTTTTCAAGCTCTGCAATTGCAAGATGGCCTGCATTTGGTTTTGCTTCCAAGACGTTTCTTCTTCTTTCCTCATACCATTCCCACACAAGCTTTGGATCTTCATAAAATGCATCT
Source organism: Nitrosopumilaceae archaeon (assembly GCA_030038445.1). Taxonomy (GTDB): domain Archaea; phylum Thermoproteota; class Nitrososphaeria; order Nitrososphaerales; family Nitrosopumilaceae; genus Nitrosotalea. The sequence goes on along the minus strand of JASHOW010000106.1, from coordinate 22,335 downwards.
ATTGTGGCAAGCTTCATTGCATCATATTTTCTCCACAACCCATCTTTTCCTCGAAAGGTAGGAATTCCGCTTTCTTGAGAAATTCCGGCTCCAGTAACAAAGACAATTTTTTCTGCTTGGTGCAACCTATCAACAATTGATTTGAACATGTCACTTGACATTTATCTCTAAAAGATCCCTTGCGGCAATCACAGAATCGTGGACTGTTTTTGCCTCTGATATTAGCTCATCTGCATTTTCATATCGTGCTGAAAAATGCGTCAAAATAAGATTTACTATTCCTGCCTTTTTTGCAAGTTCGGCAGCTTCTTTTGCCGTAGAATGATAGTTTTCTATTGCCTTGTCGCGCAATTTATCAGAATATGTAGAATCAAAAGTGATATAATCACATCCTTTGAAGAATTCTTCAAGGTTTTTTGTAGGCCTAGTGTCACCTGAAATACCTATCTTTCTTCCCTTCCTCTTCTCTCCCATCACGTCAGATGGCCTTACAGTCTTGTCTCCAATCTTTATCTCACTTCCACTCTGAAGTTCGTGCCACATCTTTCCTTGCGGAATTTCAAATTTCTTTGCCTTCTCGGGATAGAATTTGCCTGGCCTATCCTTTTCAGAAAAGAGGTACGAATATGCCGGTATAGAGTGTTCTGCCTTGCAAGCATGAATCGCATAAAGAGGGTCGTCAAAGATCAACCCTTCCTTTATTCTCGTAATCCTAACAGGAAACGTAAGCCCAAAATTTAATATCTTCAGATTGCTGGCAAGAAACTCCTCGATTCCAGACGGTCCAAAAATATCGATAGGCTCAGTCCTGTTTTGAAGCGACATTGTCTGTAGCAAGCCAAGAATTCCCACGCAATGGTCTCCGTGTAAATGGGTAACAAAGATCTTCATCTTTTTGTTCCATCCAATCTTTGCTTTTTGGAATGCAATTTGGGCACCCTCACCTGCGTCAAACATCAATACCTCCTTGTCCAGAACCAGACAGATACATGTCATTCCTCGTTCTGCCGTTGGCTGGGCGGCCGATGTTCCCAAGAATACTAGCTTCATTTTACAACAATCACTCTTGTGAGACTCTTATGCCTAAAGATTTCGTATTTCTTTGCCTTGTCAAATTCCTTGATATACATTCCCTTCTTGTACACTAGTACTGTCCTCATCTTCTTTGGCACAACTGAAAGAAGATCCTCGATTATTTTCTTTGGTGGCATGGACGATCTTGAAGCAATACCATACGGAACATCAGTAACTATTGCGTCTGTCTTGTCCTTAATCTTCAAGATATGGTGATATGTTGAATTGACAACTCTAGACTTGTATCCGTTAGCTGCAAGATTTTTACTTGTAATCTCACACATTTTAGAATCAAAATCAATCCCAATGGAGCGTATCCCCATGGATTCGGCCTCAAGCAGTATCGTGCCGGTTCCACAGAATGGGTCGCATATGGTCTTGCCCTCTTTTAGCTGTGACAGGTTTACCATACATCTGCCAAGTTTCCAGTCCAGTTCAGTTGGATATTTGATTGCCTTTTTAGGCCTTTGGTATTCTAGCGCATCTGCATAACCTATGTATCTATTGTTATCAGTAATGACAAGATAAATGGTAAGTGCAGGATTTGAGAGTGATACCTTAGAATCTATCCTTTTCTTGAGAATTGCACCTACATCTCTTTCCATAAGCGATGTATTGATTTTTTTGGAGGAGAGGTTTACTACCCTGCAGGCAAAAGTATCAGGCCTTGATACAGGCAATTCTATCTTTGAAATGTCATCAAAGGTTCCCACAAGATTTCCAGCTACTCTGACAAATGTAGCCCTCTTGGCAATCTTCTTCCATGTAATTTTAGACTTGATAATTACAAGCCTTGATTCTACCAAGTGTCTAGTATTGGCATCATAGCTTTTTGATATGCAGACCAATTCATCCCTTGCAAGTTGTTGATGTTCTCCGGATAAGACAAAAAAACTTTGTACCATTCAGATGATTGCCCTTGCTATTACGGCGGAAACATCAACAATACTTGTCTTGCCAGGTATTGTATTTGTGCTGATTATCCTTGCAACACCAGCTCTTCTAATCCTTTTTTCTGCATCTCCTATCAGGAGAGCATGAGTACAGGCAGCATATATCCTCCTACACTTTTGCTTTCTCAAATGCTCTGCTGCCTTGACTATGCTGCCGCCAGTGCTTATCATGTCGTCAACAAGAATTATGTCCCTGTTTCTTACTTTTTGATGATTACTTGATTTTATCATAACTTCTCCAGTCTTTCTGTCCCTATGTTTTTCTAACGCAATGTATTCTACTTTCATCAAATGTGCAAAGTTTTGTGCCCTCCCAACCCCTCCCATATCTGGGGATACAACAAGCGGGTCCTTAAGACACAATTTTTTAAAATATTTTACAATCTCTTCTATTGCACTGACATTTTTAGTTGATATCTGAAAATGTTTCAATGCCATCATGCTATGGATGTCAACTACTATGATCTTTGTTGCACCTACAGCCTTGAGCATCTTTGCAATAAGAGACATGGTTACAACTTCTCTTGGTAGAAATTCTCTGTCTTGCCTTGCATAGCCCATGTATGGTATTACTGCATAGACCTGGGATGAGTATTTTCTTGCCTGTGATACCAAGGCCAGAGCACGGACCAGATTAGAGTCTACAGGGGGATAGACAGAATGCACTACAATTATCTTGCCGGTTGGCTTTGTCTTGAGTGTAATCTTGCTTTCGCCATCTGGAAAAACTCTTAGCTCACATCCTACATACTTTGATCTTAATCTTGTCGCTATCTTTCTTGCTAGCTGTTCAGATGACAATCCACCAATGACTGTAAATCTAGCCAACAGACTCATCGAGCCATGGGCTATTCTTAAGTTTTGAGGAATTTTGGATGGTCAATCAAGATGTTTAAAGAAGCCGTTTACAAAATAATATGGTATGGAAAATCGCATAGTTTCCTTTCTTCCTAGTGCTACTGAGATATTATATGATCTTGGAATGGGAGATCAAGTACTTGCAGTAACACACGAGTGTAATTATCCATCTGAGGCAAAGACCAAACCACGAGTGATCCATTCTGTCTTTGATCCTGAAAAAATGACAAGCCAAGAAATTGACAGAAAAGTAGTGGAACTGATGAGATCAGGAAAGGACATCTATGTACTTGATGAACAAGTGCTCAAAGACATAAACCCAAATCTCATAGTGGCTCAAGGTATATGCGAGGTCTGCTCTCCCTTTACTAAGGAGATTAATAGGGCAGTAACAATACTTGGAGGCAAGCCTGACGTTCTAATCTTGGATCCAAGAAACCTAGATGACATACTTGATAATGTAATCGAGGTTGGAAAAAAGGTTGGAAAGACTAGTCAGGCACAAACCTTTGTTCATAAACTAAGGTCTAAAATCAAGTCTATTCAGCATGTCCCAAAAGGAGCAAGACCAAAAGTTCTTTGCATAGAGTGGCTTGATCCTTTGTTTACCGCAGGTCACTGGGTTCCTCAAATGGTAGAACTTGCCGGAGGAATAAACGGAATAAGTGCAACAAGGGATCAGTCCAGAAGAATGGGACTTGACGAGGTGGCAAAGTTTGATCCTGACATAATCATACTGATGCCATGCGGCTTTGATGTAAAGCGAACACTGCAAGAATATGAAAAAATCATAGACAAGGAAGACTGGAGATCATTGAGGGCAGTAAAGCAAGGCCAAGTTTATGCAGTAAATGCAAATGAGTATTTTAGCAAGCCAGGACCAAGAACCATCACAGGACTTGAGATCTTGGCAAAGATAATCAATCCTGATACATTTCGAGATTTACATGTTCCAAGGAATTCTGTCCAGAAAATAGAGTTTGAATCATAAAAATGTCCCAACATCCTCAATGGGTAGATGTGAGGATGTAAGTGACTCCAAATGCTTGGTAGTGTATTCTCCTTGCATCTTTTATTTATCTTGAACCAACCTTTTACCTTCTTATTCTAAGATTTGAGAATATCTATTCTAGTTGATGCTTTTTTATGATATACATAATGGGCATGTATTAAAACTGACATAAGAAATTACAAATTAGGATTATACATTTAGCAGATCATTGGACTTGGTATTTTCTGACATACATGCAGACATTAATGCCTTGGATGTCATACTGGGTATAACATCTAGTACTGAATTTAAAAAAAAGTATACCACCTTATCTAGAATAATAAATCTGGGAGATATTCTTGAAAGAGGGACTCATCCAAGAGAGGTGCTCTCTAGATTAAAGTCGCTTGAAAAGAACTATTCGCTCTTCTCAGTCATGGGAAACCACGACGAAGCATTTCTAAATAACAAGCTAATAGGTGCGGGCTCGGTTGAGAGCATGAACGCACACGCAAAACTAAATTCAGAGGATATGTCATTTTTTAAAGAAAATTCTGATGGAACCTTTGGCAGTCAGGAATTCATCGATAAAAAACATGGCCTTTTTTGCGTCCACGGAGGCCCGCTTGATCCTCAAAAAATAACACCAGAAACTGCTGGGGACGAGGCTTGGCTATATAAAAGGTGTTGGCAAAGACTAACAGAGGAGGACTTTGAGTTCTTTACTTATGCTGGATATCATTACAAGGCATCTTCTGCTTTTGATGAAGCCAGAAAACATATGGGTAATCATATAATCTTGTGCGGTCATCAGCACCAAGAAGAAGCAATAATACAGGATGGTAACATTCACAGGCTCTACCCAACTCTAAAACCAGCAAAGGAAAAGATTGCGGGATATATTCTTGAGAGCAGGGAAATTGAAATTGATCCTAGCAGTAACTATCTTATTAGATTAGGCATTGGTGGGCCCGAGGGTCACTATGTAAAAGATTCCGAAGTTCCCCATTTTGCAATTGTCCAATATGACCCAAAAAAGGTAATCTTGTTTACCGTGTATACCTAATATTAGTTGAGAAAGTCATGAGTGCCACAGAAATACTGCGAAATGACCACAAACAGATGCGCCGTTTTGAAAAGATAGTTGTACAATGTTATACAAAACTTAATTCAGGACAAGATATTTCATTTTCAGATCTTGAAAAAATGATCCTTATCATGTCTGAGTTTCTAGATGCGATTCATTATTCAAGAGAAGAAGATGCATACTTTGCCTGTGTTGGAAGTTATGGTTTTCTAAAAGAAGAGATAAGGGCATTTATGATAGAACATGAATTCAGTCGCCGTATAGCAAACAATATTTCTAAACACCTGCAAAAGTGGAAAGAAGGAATAGATGAAAGAGAGCCAGTTGCAAGATTTCTTAAGGCTTACGCAGTTTATCTAAATGATCATATGACAAAAGAAGATAGATTTTTTGAGATTGCAGAAAAACAAGTCTTGTCTGCAGAAGAAGAAAAAATGATGTATGAAGAATTTCGCGCAGTTAATGCCGTTGTAACAAAGCTTGATGAGATGATCAGGATAATTGATTATCTGGAGCAGACAGACTGGATGAAAATCTAGTAATCCTCAAAGACTGACTTTACCTTGGGATAAAACAATACCTCGTTTTGTTCTATCTTGTATTTTTGTTGCATGGTTTAGGTACAAATGCGTAATTATTATATATCATCACTTTAGTATCCAAACTATACATAATATCATGAGTATTGCAAATCTCCGCGTGCATATTGCTCCAGTAGGCTTTGAGATTGACAGAATTGCAATTCCGGTAAAACAGATGAAGGCAGACAGGGTCTGGCTTTTGATGCACGGTGAACCAACAAAGGATAGGGCACAAGGCTATATGGAAAAGATTAGGACACAACTAAGAAAAGAAAAGATTGACGTTCACGTAATATACTCTGACAGATTTGATCTCTTCAAGATACTAAAATCAGTTAGAGAAATTGTAGAAAAAGAGGAGGATAACGATATATTTGTAAATTGCTCCTCTGGCTCAAAAATTCAAGCTATTGCTTGCATGATGGCCTGTATGATGTTTCAAGGGAAAACAAAGATTATTCCATACTATGCAGAGCCAGAACGCTATGCTAGTGTAAAGGGAGCACAACTTTCCTCGGGGTTAAGGGCAGTAGTGAAACTTCCTGCATATGAAATTCATACTCCCAAGCCAGTCTTGGTTCAAGCACTGAAAATAATAAAACAACATGGTGGTAAAATAACAAAAAAAGAAATGGCAAAACTTGCAGAAGAGAAAAAACTAATTGTGATCAATGCAAAAGAAGAAAATTTTCAGCAAGCCAGATTTGCAAGTCTTGATAAAAATATAATCCAACCGCTCTTGAACGAATGGAGGTTTGTTGAGATCGAAAGAATAGGCAGAACACGCTGGATTAAGATTACACCAGAAGGGAACGGGGCAGTAGAATTTCTTAACTAGAGCCCCTTGTTGCAAGTTCTGGCTTTAAGGTCCAGACAACTCCCATAGCAATGAAAGGAATAGAAACTAATCCTGCAATTTCCATGTATACCTTGTACTGATCTGGATGTTGAGGATCGGGATTTGACCAGAGAAATGGTACTGGCAAGGCTGCTGCAAACCAAATTATGGATAGCATGATGATTATCTTGAGCTTACCTTTCTTCTTGGCATCCATGTTTTAGGTGTGGGTGGTGGTTCTATTAATTTGATATGGCTGATTACTTTGTTACCGCTCCGCCATCTATTGCTAAGATCGCACCTGTAACCCACGATGAATCGTCTGATACAAAATATAGTATGGCTTTTGCGATATCTTCCGTACTGCCAATTCTTCCTATTGGATGTTCAGCCACAGCCATGGCTCTATCAACATCTGTTCTGAGATATGGCTCAGTCATGTCCGTGCTAACTATTCCTGGACATACGCAATTTATGCGAATCTTGTACTTTGCATATTCTACTGCCCATGTCTTTGTTAGGTGTATCAGGGCAGCCTTTGTGGCTGAATACGAATCTGCTTCGAAATTTTCAAATGACCTAAGTCCAGCATTTGATGCAATATTTACAATACATCCCCCACTTTTCATCATGTATGGAATAACTGACTTTGTAAAACGAAACTGTCCTGTCAAGTTTATGTCAATTACCTCATTCCATTTCTCTTCAGAGGTTTCGTGCAATGGCCTTACCTCTGGAAACATTCCTGCATTATTTACCAGTATATCGATTTTACCGAATTTTTCAAATGTTTTTTCTACAATCATCTTGACATCCAACTCTTTTCTTATGTCTCCAGCAAAACCAACCACTCCTAATTCTTTGGCTGTTGATTGAAGTCTGGCGTCGTCTTTTGCCGTGATCACAACATTTGCGCCTTCCTTTGCAAAGATAGAAGCCGTAGTTTTTCCTATTCCCCTACTACCACCAGTAACAATTGCTACTCTTCCAGCAAGTTTCATTTCTTTTGAAATCTTGTTACAAATATTATAATCTATTTAGAATTAAGATTCATGTCCAGCACAATTGTTATTGCTATAAGCATAGATAACATCCTTCTATATCCATCACCTTGAATTCTTAGATTATTCCAATAAAAAATTCATCAGCAAGAATTGCTATACACTAGTTGCCTGTTTATTTTGTATCTTCAAAGAATAGATGATCTGGGATTAATCTTGTAAATATCGGGTATCTAATTGAGTCAATTTCTCTAGGAATTTCATAATAATGGCTTTAGATATATAAAATATATATAAAATTATAAATACTTTGAATGTCTACTATGACTGATGCAGAAAGATGTAAAATCTACTGCCAGATGAGCGTGGCTTCGCAGGCTGTTAAATGAATCCACTGTGTGGATTGAAGAGGTAATCTCTGTATGCCTGCGATCGGGGCCACGCCCGATTGTTTTACTAACATCAATACGGGCAAATCTCGATTTTAGGTAAGCTGGTGATTATTTCTTTGAAAATTTTCAACATTATTGTATACACACGATATATCAAAATTATTTTCAAGATGAGATCGTACTTGAGAAACAGTAAAACCTATTTTCAAAAAAATTAGAGCTTTAGAGATTCCTTTAATCCCTTGTATCTATTTCTAATTGTTACTTCAGTTACTCCTGCAGCTTGTGCAACATCTTTCTGGGTTTTGTTCTCTCCGTTCATAACACAAGAGAGATACAATGCCGCAGCTGCAAGTCCCATTGGATCTTTACCAGCAGAAATTTCAATCTCTGCTGCATCTTTTAGAATTTGCAGAGCCTTTCGTTTTGTCTTTTCACTTAATCCAGCTTTGCTTGCAATTCTTGCTACACATTTTATTGGATCTACTACGGGCATCTTAAGATCCAATTCTCTAAGTAAGAGTCTGTAGCATCTAGCGACGTCTTTTCTTTTAATGTTGATTCCACTTGCTACATCGGTTAAAGTTCTTGGTGTCTCCGTGTCTCTACATGCTGCATAAAGTGCCGCAGCCACAAGTCCAGGAATTGATCTTCCTCTGACAAGGCCTTTGTCAAGAGCTTTTCTATAGATATAAGCAGTTTTTTCTATTACTGCATCAGACAATGCAAGTTTATCTTTCAATCTATCAAGCTCACTGAAAGCTTGTCTGAAGTTTCTATCTACTGGTTCATGAACTTGGCTTCTACTGTCCCAAGTTCTAAGTCGTTCAATGGTGCTCTTCATTGAAGCAGAAAGTGGCTTTCCTGAAGCATCCTTGTCAGCAGGACCAATTATTGTTGCCAGGCCCATATCATGCATTGCAAGTGATGTGGGAGTTCCTGTTCTACTTCGATCCTCGTGTTCCTCTTTAGAAAATGATCTCCATTCTGGGCCAGATTCCTCGACACGTTCTGTCATAACAAATCCGCATCCACCACAAAACATCTCGCCTGTAGTGCTATCTGTAACCATTGGACCTTTTCCACAACGAGGACAACGTCCACCAGAACCAAAGGATTCGCGTGTCATATTATATCTTATAAGAATTTCGGTTCACATAAATAAAAAGGTTTAACTATAAGTGAAATTAGCAGAATTTAAAGAATTTTTGCTGTAAATTAGATATTTTATATTTTTATATTAAATTAGTTGTAAAAATTTGGATCAACCTCTTCTAATATCGTAAAGTAAAATTTGTCTCAACTTTCATTTATGTTTAGAATTTTGTGTAATATTATTTTGGGAAATAATTTTTTTCTTGATCAGTTTTCTATTCTCAAGTGCAGAATTTTTTTCAAAATTTTTTTAGCATATTTTTTTAGCTACAAGTTTTTTCTAAAATGACATTCTCTGTTGTCAAAGAGGTCTAAGCAAAACCTTAAATACATTAGTTCTGGATGACAGGCAATAAATAAAATGGAAAAATGTCCACTTTGCTGTGAATTACAGCCATCAAGTAATGCACTGGCAATTCACATAAAGAAAATCCATCCGCAGAGAAGTATTGCAATTCAAGTAATGCAATAGGTCTCTGCAGCGGGGCTTGAACGAGGATATATCCAAAATAGATTATCCAAAAAATTTTGATTTTTTCGCTTCAAAAGAGATGCGGCGTCAATCTCTAGTCAAAAGGTTTTGTTAGCTAAATTTAGCACATGCTGTGAACCACATTTTACACCTGATATTAATAATTAATTCTATCAGTCGTATCCATGACAACATTTGCTAAGAATTGGCAAAGACCACAGGCACCAGGCATTGGTGAAAGAATTAATGATACAATAAAACCAAAAGGTCCCCTGAAGCCAAGAATGGAACAAGCAGTAAAAAGACTTCAGGTCCAAATTGGAAAACTTGATGGAATGATTACAAAATTAAAGCAAAAAGACGAAAAATTATTTAAAAGAATTGTAGTTGCCACTCAACAGCATGATCTTACTGCCAGCAAAGTTTTGTCAAAAGAGCTAGCTGAGGTCAGAAAAGTTACCAAGCTTCTTGGAAATGCTAGAATCGCACTTGAACAAATTGAGCTTAGACTTAGTACCTTTAGCGATCTAGGCGATACAGTAGTCACAATCATGCCAACAATTGGCTTGATGAAAAACCTACGATCCTCGATGGTACAGTTTATGCCAGAAGCAGATCGCGAGCTAGCTGGAATGACTGATTTACTTGGCGGACTAATGACCGATACATTCCACAACGGCGAATTTGGAGTCGATTCCGGAGTAGCAGACGAGGAATCCGAGAAGATCATTCAGGAGGCTGCGGCAGTTGCAGAGTCAGCAGTCAACGACAAACTGCCCTCAATGCCTGCAGGCGATCAATCCTCATCTCCTGCTCGTTATGTTTAGCTCGTCTTGGTATTCGATATCCTATAGTGAAAGTATGCCTTGAATAGAAGCAAGGAAATAGCTAGCACTACCACGGAACAAAAGAATAACATAGAGTATCCAAATAGCCTTGTAAATTCACCAGTTACAAGAGAACCTGCAAAAACGCCAAATCCAGTTACAGCGCTGTTGACTCCAAGGTATTTCCCTTCAAAACCCTGAGGTATACTCTTGAAAAAGATAACTGAGGTTGATGTACTAAAGATAGAAAACCCAATAACTAGGAGGCAGGACGAAATAATTGCCAATACTGCCCCCAGACCTCCAATCATCATAGAAACTGTAACTGCAGGAATTATGACTGCCAAGATTCTGGGCGCAAACGCTATCAAGGTAGATCTCTCTTCTCCTATTCTAGAAATTATTTTTGGAACTAAAAAGAAGATAAGCAGCATAGCCGCCATCTGAATCATATAGTTTAGGAATACGCCAGCGTTTGAAAAATGCCTACTTATGAGAAAGGGGCTCCAAGCTGTAGAATACATGTTGCTTCCAAAATTGAAGCAAAAGATTGCAATGGAAAAAATCCCAATCTCGTTACTTATCTTCCCCTTAAATATTGTAATTATGTGTTTGAAATCATGAAGCTCAAGAATTTTGGGAAATACAAAGTGATAATGGCTGATTGTATAACGTAAACCATGTATAGAATACGCCACACTGCTCCGTTCTATGTGAAATCCTCCTTCTTTAACCAGCATACTAAGCACCATAGTTATTCCGCTTGAAGCCGCGCAAATCAAGAAATAAGGCCTTAGATCAAAATATAGGCTATCTACAGCTCCTATGGCCATTGCAATAAACATTCCAAGAGTACTAATTACTGATGTTCTTGCAAAAAGCCAGCTCCAAAGATTCTTTTGTACTGATTCCATTACAAGAAGTTGGGTTACAGGATTTCTACCAACAATAAAAAATCCGAGTATGAGTGAAATTCCATAAAGCACGCTAATCGATGTTGTAAAATATATCTCAAGGCTACAGAGAAGAACAACAAAAAATGATACTAGAAGTATAAATCGTCTGGTATGAAACCTATCAATTATCTTACCCCAAAAGATGGAACCTATAGCAACTGCGGCATTCTGAAGAGCAGAGATTATTGCAACTTCTTCTATACCTCCACCAAGAAAGAGCACATACAAAGGAATTACAATGCTAAGCCCTTGGTTGGTAACTTGGCCTGGAAGAATGTACCACATCCATTTCTTTGATGGTTGTTGTGAGTGCATTCTTTCAGACAATCATATAGGCGTATTATTGTATAATCTATTTGAATAAATTACATGGTTTGGTCTACTTTATTGAAACTGAGAAAAATTTTATCATGCAGACGTGTGTGATTCACACGCTATGTGAGAATGCGCAAGCATTCAAAGGCATGACGACCTTTGTCATCACTTCCTCGGGATTTCTCCGTTGGCACTTTTACGGAAAGGAGGATTTTTGGCCTTTTTCCGTATCACATGTTTGCTGCATGATTGCCTGTCTTGGGAGGATATTCCTTTAACAGGGACAATTAATACACATGCAAATTATTTAAGCATTATGAATAATTCCGAGTTGAAATTTTAGTTTTTTCGAGATATCTAAAGTTGTTACATACAAATGGCGATTTTTTTGAAAATTGTTGATGAAAGCTTTTATGATACAGACACATAAAGCAACTGTGACACGAGCCACAGACATTTACCAGCTGATTTACGAGTCTAATCTGGACAGCAAACTGGAACAGATTCTAATTGGATTAATGAGAGACAATCCATCACCCAAAATTGAGATAGCTATTCGAAAATTTTTACTCTATGCGCAACATTCAACAGAAAACTTTTGGACTATCTATTATAACGCAACAACCTACCAGGAAAAGCTAGATTGTTACTATCAGTTCTCAAAGAATCAGTGTCTTGCAACAGAGGTATTAATCAGAGATCTTAATTCACTGTCATCTGAAGAAGAGATAAAGGAAAACCTAAACAGTATTCTAAAAGAGGGTTTTACCTTCTAGCTAAAGGAAGATTCTGATCTAGGTCTAGAATCTCTGAATTTCTCTATCCTGCTACCTTCTTCATTTATTACCTTATCTATATTCAATAGCTTTTCACGTAGGGCATTGATAATTGAGGCAACATCATCAGCCTCCCTTTCTACCTCGCTTCTTTTTTGCTGTAGATTCCTTATCCCCTGTTTTTCTTCTTCGATATATTGACCAACCTTAGTCAGTTTCTCCTTGAGATTCTTAATGTCAACAGACTCGTCCTCTATACTTTTTTCCAGATTTGTCCTCTTGTCTTTTAAATTCTTAATCATCAAGCCCACATAGTCAATTGCCTCTTCTAGCTTTGTTCGCTTATCCATAAGGGCTCTAATTCCAATGTCTTCTCCAGATGTGCTCATTGTTCTTTGCTGCATGGGTTCCGGTATTTTTACTTGTTCAAGAGGCTTGGGGATAGGTTGTTCTATCACTTTAGGGGGTTCCTGCCTAGGCTGTTCCATGACCTCCGATGAGGTCTTCTCCAGATCCATTTCTAGTGGTTGATATTGTGTATTTTCGGCCGGAGAGTCCTCTTCTTCTTTTTTAGTAGAATTTGACCCAAACTCGTCTTTCTTCTTCCGGAATTTTTCAAACATACTGCTTATGACTACTGTAATGTGTAATATATAAAAAGTTAATAGATGAAACCGTTATTCAATCGCCGTCATTTCAGATAAATAGACCCTTTTAGGCATGATTTAGCGATCAGGCTGCTTTAAACAAGATATATTTAGAATCAAATGATTGCATTTCGTTAATTGGAAAAAAGCAATCACAAGACAAGTCTTCTCCCCATTGTAGAGGATATATTGGAATTAGATCCAATGATGCGGTTTGCCGCAATTATAGATCTCAAGGGGAACATATCTGAGGCCATAATGAAAGAAGGTAAAACATCACTAAAGTCACAAAAAGAGGAAGAACATTTCTGTAAACAGGTAGCCATGAGAAGAAAGATCCGAAAACAATTTGACAAAAGCCTAGGCCCTGTCAATTATGTACACATAGAACGCCAAAAGGTTACACAGATAGTTATCTATCCAAAACGCAAGACTGTATATGTTACCATGGAACCAGAGATGAATATTACAAGGAAGCTGGAAATTATAGAGAAAATAAAAAAGAAAACTTGTGATTTATAAGAAATCAGAGAACGCCTTTGAGGCAACTATTCTGTTGCTGGTTGTGGGGTTCCTTCGCCTACTACATCAGCAGTAGCAAAGCGCCCGCCAACTTGCGTAATCTTTACTTTTGCGTTCTGGCCTACTTGTCCTCCTTTGACGAATATGACAAAACCTTCTACTCTTGCAATACCGTCTCCCTTTCTACTGATTTCTGTTATGGACACATCGTACTCCTTACCAGTCTCTACTGGCTTTGGCCTATCATCATCAAATCGTCGTCCGCCACCGAATCGTCGTCCGCCGAATCTTCGACCTCCACCATAGCCTCTATTTCCGCTGTATCCTTGTCTTGGACTTTCACCAAAACCAGAGTCGTTAAAGCTCACCGTTACACCTCCTTTTGTTACTAGACCTATAAACGTCCTCTATAAAATCTGTTCAAATGACCGCCAATAGACTCCTTTCTTAGAGGTTTATTTTGACCATATCTGAAGTATGAACGTTTACGGTCATACGATGAAAGATCTGATATCTTGGTGGATTTTAATAAAATTCATATACTTTTTTGGGAAGAGAGCTTAGCAGATGGTCTCAAAGCAAATTTCAATAGGTATTGGTATACCAATGATTGTAATAGGAGCAATACTTGCCGTATTTCTTGCGCCCACGCAGCAAGATCTAAACGATACAATACAGTTTGTTGGAAGTCTCATAGGAATACTTGGTGTTTTGATATTCATTGCAGGATTATTTGCCAAGAAGACGCCACAAATCACCCCTTAAATTTTTAATATTTCTGTACCAACAAGGGAGAATTGTAAAAGGCCAAGAACTCTCCAAATGCTACAGAAAAATGGGGTCATCATGCAATTCTATAGAATACGGTAATGATGGAGTATATTTGAAAACTAGTGAACAAACCATTCATCCAGAATATAACCACCGCCATCTCCAATCTCAAAAATCATGCCAGAATGACCCCTCGTCTTGTAATTATCATAGGATATTAACAAACCGACAAAAAGATTACGCTGGTTCAATCTAACAAACCTGTCCAATGAAATTTCAAAGTTCCAGTAATAAAATTCACCTTGAATTAAGTCTGGAAGTGATACTTGTCCACTCTCATTTTTCTCCATGTCTTGCCTTGAAAGAATTTCATCTTTTTGAAGAAACAAGGCTGCAATATTTTTTGCATCATTTCCTCCTATATTTTTAATTCCAATCCAGAACTCAACAGAATTAATTTCTGGCCTCTGGTCTTCAGGAATGCTTTTCCATCCTTCATAACTCATTGTTTTACCATGGCTCAGTTGCACTTTAGCAGGTGAAGGGGCATCAAGTGTGATCAATGACAAGGACTCAGGTTTTTGGCCTGTTGTACTTTTTCTGCTTCTTGAACTACGAAGGTATATTGCTGCTCCTATTATCAAGATACCTGCAATTGGAATAGAATAATTCTTTTGTAAAAATTCTTCAACTGTACCTAATGTAGTTGTGGTTATCACTCTTTGAATACTGGAAGTCTGATTTATTTCAAATGATGTTGCACCTACTGTATCGTTTGTTTTTGCAGTCAAAACATAAAACGCTGACCCGTTCCAGGTTGGGTCTGACAGCTGCAAGGTAGTTTGAAAGGTATTGTTTGTATCTAAATTTACCTGAAACAGCCAGACCAATTCTGCCTTACTGTTAAACATTTTTAAAACTATTTTATCGGATATAGGATTTGTCACAGATCCGCTTATCAACACGGTATCTCCAATGTTGTATGATGTTTTATCTGTTCTAACTAGTACGGTTGTTTTGGGGGAGGAATCAGAAAAGGAATGTGGAAACCCTATGAAAACTGCCGATATTACTGCAATAATCACAATCAAAAATAGCTTCGTCATTTTCCTTACCTCCTCTCTCAAGTTAACTCTTAAAGAATTTTATGGCCTATTCAAGACAAGTTAAACATATGTTTAGAAGATTAACATCTTGAATTGTTACATTTCAAGCATAGAATTTTATATTATCCCACCGTGGCAACAAATTTTGAAATAAATCAAATTATCATTGTTTTTTTAAGAATTTGTTCAGTGTTTTTTTCTCGAGATGGCCTAATTTTTCTCTCGGGATAAATCTCCAAGGTTGCCATTGTTTTTCTTCCCGTTCAATTTTTTGTTTGGGGGGGGATTGACTCGACTCTATTTTCAAACCAGCATCTTGAATTTTTACACCTAAATCTTGTTGTTGCTCATAGTCTGTCTGTTTTTGTTGAGTTTCTATGGTTCTTATTTCAGGTTGTTTGTTATCTATTATCTGTTTAAGCTGTTGTAATATTTCTTCAACAGATAATTCTTTTTCTGTCTTTCCATGAGTTTGTTTTTGTTGTACTTGAACTGGAGGGGATGCAGTAGTAGGAGCATGAACATTTCTGGCATCAACCTGTTTTTGATCTTGAATCTCATTCGTTGAATCCTTTCTGGTCTCGGACGTTATGTCTTTCCTGAAATCTCTTCCTAGATCCTTTCTGAATTCACCTGTTGAACCCTTTCTGAAATCACTTGAAATGGTAGAAAGCCTTTCCTGCAGTTTTTTGATTTTCAGCTGATGGGGATCGTCATCATGTGACATAGTTACTTATCTTTTATACGCGGCATGTTCTGTCGATGTCCAAAAGTTGAACTCTTTTTATATGGCAAAAGGTTCTCTGTCCTTTCCAGGGTCCTTAGTTTGGAATCCGCTACTTGATGTTCCACTAACGGTTTGTTGTTTTATATTTGGAGTTTGGCTTGAATATCGCGATCCCAAATTTTCCATCAATAACTCCTTTGCTACAGTCATCACATCGCTATATGCTTGTACTATGTGGGAAATAGATTTTTCAATATTTTCTGCAAGCAGATCTGCACTGGCCATTTTTTCTGAATAATGTTTTTTTATTTCCTGCAGTGATATCTCCGCCTCCGCGAGCCTCTTAATTGCAAGTTCTTTGAGTTTTCTGGAGGAATTAAGCTCACCTCTGCCCTTTTCTAGATCTGTTTGCTTCTTTATGAGGGTCCCCTTCAATGAGCCCACGGCCTTTTCAGCGTCTAGCGGATCAAGTTCTGATGTTATGTCTTTTATTCCTTCTATGGCCGTTTTTAGGTTATTCAATTCTTTTTCAAGCATGGAAATGGTATTTTCATTATTGGTTATTCTCTTTTCCCCAGAAGTAATTTCTTCTGATGTGTTTCTTACTTCTTCTTCCTTTTCAATTACCATGGATCTGAGTGCAGCTGCCTTTGTTTTTTCTTCCATCGAGTATTTTATTGCATCTCCCATGGATTTGATTATAACTTCCAGTTCGTTTTTCATATCATCTGAAATTTTTCTAAGTTCTTTTGACGATAATAATCCACTTTCGGTCTCCTCAAAATTTGAGCTACTCATTACCTACACAATCGTATAAAGATGATATTTAATAAGATTCCGGGCTGCAATTCAGGAAATTAACCTATAATTAATACTGACCATCAAATTTTACTTTTCGTGTGGATTGCTCTTCTCCCACTGATTGATCATGCTGAGCACCAAACTCATTTCTTGTGGATCAACATACTCGTTTGAACCCTTGGTTTTTGTTGATGTCTGAGGGATTGATTGTAGCGTAAATGCAGATGTAGCATTTACAGGCTGAGATGGAGGAGTTGGCGTAGATGTAGCATTTACAGGCTGAGATGGAGGAGTTGGCGTAGTCTGAAAAACCATTCCACGTAATGCAAATTTCTGAATGTTACCATTTTTTTTGTCTACCACATAGATATTATTTGATTTGTCTATTGCAAGACCAACAGGATCCTCGAATTGACCATGTGAGGTTCCTGTAGATCCCCAACTCAAAACAAAATTTCCATAGGGATCAAATTTTTGAATGCGATTATTTCCAGTGTCTGCAATGTAAACATTATCATCTGAATCTATTGCTATTGCCGTCGGATTATTGAATCTCCCTTCTTCTGCACCTTGAGAGCCAAAAAAGTTCACAAAATTACCAATACCTGAGAACTCTAGAATCCTATCTTCTGGAGTAGATACATAGATATTATCTTTGGAATCAAGCGCTATTCCATTAGTTGCTGTAAAGTTACCATAGTTTGTAGCTAAAGACTTGAATTCATCCATGAAAGTAAAATTTGTATTAAATTCTTGAATCGTGTTTCTGCCAGAATCTGAAACGAGAAGATTTCCCTGATCATCTGCATCAATTCCAACTGGGGTGTTAAACATTCCTCTGCCATCTCCATAGCTGCCCCACGAATAAATGAAAGTGCCATTATCTTTGTTAAATACGTCTATTCTTGCATTTCCTGTATCTGTAACAAAGACATATTTTTCTCCAACAAAGATTCCACTAGGATGTAGTAGCTGACCATTCCCTGATCCTAGATTTCCCCATGATAACAGCAATTTTCCAGTGGAATCATACTTTCTTATTTGAGAGCTTCCAGAATCTACAACATAAATGTCATCGCTAGAATCAATAGCTATCCCAGATGGAGCGATAAAGTTTGCTCCAAAGTCAGATACAAAAAGGGGCTCACTAAGCTGATTTGTATTGAACGTTTCTGTGTTATTCACCGGAGGCCCAGTAACAAAATAAGGAACATTTCTGACTATTCCATCATAATCAATGTAAAGTTTCCACTGACCTGAAATGGCATTCTTACTTATCTTGTGTGTCAATATTGTATCAACTCCACTAATTGGCAAAGACAATCTTGGATATTCTACAGAATTTGGATCAACCACCCAGATACTTGTTGAGTCTGTTATTACTTGAGATGTCTGAATCTTTATGTAAATAACATCTCCCGGTCGGTAGTTTAATCTGTCAAGAAATATACCAACTTCTATGTTTGGTAGCGCTGTCTTATCTGCAACAACACTAAATGAACCTGACTGACTTACCCCTCCATATTGAATCACATAATTGTATGTTCCAACATTTGTAGTTACATTATCTAAAACTAGAAAAGTGTGCACAGAATATACTTGAAATTTATGAACAGTGATGTTCCCAGAAGGCTCTGTTATCTTCAGTGTACCCGTTGAGTGTGTTACTCTTGTGAACAACAACTCCATGTTTACCGCCTCTCCCACTTGATAAGCACCCTTGTCCGTGTGGGCAGACACCTGCATAAGATTACCATATTTTCCTAGAAGAAATGGTACCTCGATTACCGTATTATAATATTGAATTCTTAGTTTGTATAGCCCAGGTGGATCATAGTCTGCAAGCCCTGTCATATGGAAATTGTAGACTGTGCTACGCTGGGACGCCCTTATATCAATCTCTGGTATGTCTTTTACGACATTTCCATTTTGATCATAAAAAGTCAGATAAAAAAACTCTGCCTGATTTGCAACAGGTATGTAATATGCCGTGGTAATGTTAATCTGCATCATGTCTGGCTCATAATAGAGATCTTTGTCGGTAAGAACAGTCAACCCAAGTGAATTTACTTTGAAATTAACTGTTTGATTTACACCGTCATATACGTAATTAATTGACCAATTACCAAAATAATTGTCAAATGCATTTCTTACTATCTGATGTGTAATAATTCCGGTTGCTTTTACCTGAGTAAGGTTGCCTGATATTGTAGAATTGTCAGGCCTGTGGGCTACCCAAAAGACAGGCCCTCCATTATATCCCTGAATTTTGAGATTTACAACTATCCAATCATTTGGTCCAAAGACGGGAGACTGTGGGGTAGCTGTAATAGTTACGGCATATGCTTGCTGATGACTGATAAAAATTATTGAAACTGCAAAGATAAACAGAAAAATTATTTTTTTCATCATGTGGTTCTTCTCTCTAACAAGATAAATCATTTTAGTTAAAATTGTTCATCAGAAAATCCAATTAAATAAATATTGAGTTAACAGAGAGTAAATGTTTGAAAGTACGATTATATGAAATATTTACATCAATAGAAGGAGAAGGAATTCTTTACGGTACTAAAACACTCTTTGTTAGGCTAGCAGGATGTCCCTTCAAATGTTTCTATTGCGATACAAAAGAAGCGCTGTCCATGACATCTGGTAGAGAATATACAATAGAAGAGGCAAAGAAGCTAATTGAAAATAATTTAGTAAAAAATACCTATAAAGTAAATTTTACTGGAGGAGATCCACTTGTGCAATCTGAAGCTGTATCTGAATTGGCAAAATTTGTCCAACAAAAGAAAATCCCAACTTATCTGGAATCATCTTGTTTTGATTCTGTAAAATTTGAACAAGTTTTGCCATATTTTGATTATATCAAAATTGAATTCAAAACTCTTGATTCTGAATTTGTTAACAAAAAACACTATTCTACACTTTTGGAAAATGAATTACAGTGTTTAAAACTTGCCGCAAATTCTGGTAAAACTACTTACATCAAAATAGTTGTGAGCTCTAGAACTACACTAGAGCAATTCAAACAGATTCTTACAAGTATTTTCGATATGGCAAGATACAAGGTTGCAGGATTTATAATACAGCCAACATATGGTATAGAAGAACCCGATTTGAAACAACTTCTTGCTTTTTATGATGCGGTTTATACTTATTATGAAGGAGTACGCATTATACCTCAGTTACATAAATTCATTGGAGCACCATGATGAATAAAGAGAGAGTAAAAAAACTAATTCGTGAATTAATTGCTGAGATAGGCGAGGACCCAACAAGAGAGGGTCTGATGGACACGCCAAGCAGAATTGCAGATATGTACGAAGAGATCTTCAAGGGTTATGATGCAGAATCTGAACTTTCAGTAAAATTCTCTGAGGACTCTGATGTAGTTATAGCAAAAGATATTCAGTTTTATTCCATGTGCGAGCATCATATGCTGCCATTCTTTGGAAAAATTACAATAGCATATGCTCCAGACGGTAAGGTATTTGGAATATCAAAACTAGTTCGTCTTGTAGAAAAATATTCAGCCAGGCTGCAAATTCAGGAGAGGATTACGAAAAATATTGCAGATGAGTTACATTCTGAAGGAGTAAAGGGAGTCTTGGTCATAGCAGAAGGAGAACATCTTTGCATGAAGATGCGTGGCGTAAGAAACGATGCGTTGGTATCAACTATTGCTTCAAGAGGGATTTATGATAAAAAGGAAGCTAGAACTGATGTTCTAAGCTTGATCTATAGCGGTAGATCTCAGCCAAATATTGTCTGATCTGAAAAATTAAATAATAACACCTGATTCAGAATGATTGTGGGTGTACATAACAATGTCCATGTTCCAAAGGATTCATGGCCAGCTTTTGCATGGTATGCGATCGAGTTCTTTATTGTAATGGGAGTAGGCATGCTAATTGCAGCAAACTCGATGGATTACTTTAAAAAACTAGGATTTGATCAATCCATGACTGATTGGATCTTCTGGGGAATTGTTGGCGTACCATATCTTGTATACTATATTATCATAAGACCGCTTATCTTGAAAAAACCAGCATTAAAAATCTAGACTAGCTAAATTTGTATCTGGTCTTATCTGTCATGCCAGCTTGATCAAAGGCCATCTTTCTGTTATTGCAAGATTCACATTTACCACAATGTATTTTTGATTGAGAATAGCAACTCCAAGTTTTGAATATCTCATCTCCAAGCAAATCATAACCAATCTTAAGAAGACTGCTTTTAGAAAGATTTCCGATAAATGGACTCCATATCTTAATCCTCTTTCTCAAACCTTTTCTTATGCCATCTGCCTCTCCTTCGTTAAGAGCATTTGTTAATAGTTTTGAAAATTTAGGTCTGCAATCTGGGTATAGTTGATCATCTCTGTGAGCTCCGTATGCTACGAGTTGGGCACTTTTTGAAAATGCCCATGCAGAAGCTATAGAAAGAAAAACGGCATTTCGTATTGGGACTACTATGGAATAATCAAACTTGGACGGTATGTTCATTTTTGAGTATGTCAAAGCATTTGTCTTTTCATACAATGTTTTCATAAATCCTATATCAACTACCTTGTGTTCACGAAATCTTAGAATTTTAGAAAAATATCGCGCCACATTTAGTTCTTGATCTGCCTTTTGACCATACAAAAAAGTAATTCCATAAATGTCATAACGCTTCTGCAAATAGGCTGCAGTACATACTGAATCCATTCCTCCGCTAAACACTATGATAGCTTTCAATTTGTTGGCAGTCATTTTTAACCAAATAAAATGCTTGACTAGGCTATTGTGACAAGTGCAGCGCCGCACAAGATCAAGCCGGCGCCAGTTATGACTCTGAATATGCCTTGTCTATGAACAATTTCCTTGAAATACAAAATCCCCCATGAGATGGCAAATAGCGTTGCTGTTTGTGATATGGGATAGGCAACAGTGATCCCAATCAATCCGACAGCCATCAGGATGGCTAGACTTCCTATGTTGAACAGGCCTCCAGAAAGGGCTCCTGCTAACATTTCTTTTTTTGCAAACTTTCTTGACAACAGTAACAGAGGTATTCCAATTGCAAAAATAGAAAGGCTGGAGGAAAAAAATCCTGTCTGAAGTGCATGTGTAGCCTGAAGGGGAATCACGTAGGAGCCTCCAACTAGCCCTGATGCAGTAGCAATAATGTATCCCCTCTTTCGTATGGGCAGGTTCTTTGATGTATTTGAGATAAAAACCAGCCCACCAAGCAACAATCCTATTGCTATGACGGCAAGAGCCATGTCATTGAATTTCTCGTTGAAATACAAAACTCCCCACAAAAATGATACTAGTATGCTAAAACCAGCAAGGAACGGAGATGTTCTGGAAAGTCCTATCAACCTGATAGAATAAAGGGCAAGTATGTTACCAGCAGTCCATATTGCACCACTTAACAATCCTGCAGGAAGAATTTGAAATCCTAGCAAAAACCCAACTGGTATTGCAAATAGGAT
>JASHOW010000105.1 GCA_030038445.1 Nitrosopumilaceae archaeon | reverse complement strand
TCTAGTTTGTCATGCCACATGCTCCCATCACATAATTTTTCATATATCTTGCAAATTATTGCAGTTGCATACACATACGACCCAAATTTCAAAGATTAAAATTCAATGATAAAACAATCACATACAAACCGTGCAGCAAATGTCTGGAAAAATAAAAATTGAGGACAACAAACTCGTCTTTGAAATTCATGGTGTCGATATGATATTGTCCATAAAAAAGACAATAACCATACCACTAGATCATGTCGAATCTGTATCGACTGAAAAAGTACCATGGGAGGTATTTAACCAGTTAAAAATTACAGGCGCTGCAATACCCATGATTGTCAAGGATGGAACATTTCTAACAAAAGACGGGCTTGCATTCTTTGAGATGCACCATCCAGACAGATGCATAACAGTGTCTCTGAATCATGAATTTTACAAGAAGATAATTTTTGAAGTGGATGATAAGAACGCTGCTGCAAAAATGATAAACGACGCGACACGTGGGCGCCAAAGTAGCTAAATTGTTACTGTTGTAATATATTGATGACATTTGTCAAGTTTTCAAATCCAGTAAAAACATCTGCAACATCTATATCTATCCAACAAAATAACTGATGGCAACTGACGAAAAATTGTCAAGTAACATCTCTAAACTTGTTATCATCATGTTGTTTTTTTCTATATCTATTCTAATCTTAGGTCAACATGACGCTTATGCTACTCTATATTCATTTCAACACGCAGAAGACCTAAAGCATCTGATAAACTGGCAAGATTATGGCCAGCAGGCCTTCACGCAGGCACAGCAAGAAAACAAACCAATTTTGCTACTGTTGACTGCTCCATCTTGGTGTTACTATTGTCAGGTCTACGAAAGCGAGGATTATCTGTACAACCCAGATGTTGTCAAGCTGGTAAACCAAGATTTTGTTCCAATATACGTTGATTCTGACGAGCGACAGGATCTGACAAGGCAGTATCTGGAAGGTGGATGGCCATCAACTACGGTGCTTGCACCCGATGGACAGAGGCTTTTTGGATATTCTGGACCAAGACCGGTGCAAAACATGCTAGTAAATTTTCAGCAGGCGGTAGCATATGTAGAGTCTAACAAGTTTTCATCAAAAATTTCCCTCAATTATACAAGGCAACAACAGGTTGTTGTCCCAGAAAAGCAACTTGAAGCCTTACCTGAAGCATATGCCAATTACAATCTAAATTTGTATGATCCAATTTATGGGGGGTTTGGAATGGGACAAAAGTTTCCAGAGGCGCGAACACTTGATTTTTTCCTTGACCTGTACCAAGATACCCAAAACAAAACATATCTGAGCCTTGTACAGAACACATTAAGAAATGAATATACGAACATAGAAAATCTCACAGACTACAAACTGTTTGATCCAATAGATGGGGGATTTCATAGGTATGGCACAACCCGGACATGGAGCCCACCACATTATGAAAAGATGTTGTATGACAATGCAAAACTTCTCAAGACATACGAGCATTTGCTGTTGATAACTCCTAACGATCCAATGGTATCAGATGTGGTAAACAAGACTGAAAATTATATTGAGAAAAACTGGTATGACACGCAAAATGGGGGATTTTATGGAGATACTGACTCAAATCCAGGAGAGGCATACTATATGAAAAATCCTAGACCATCTGAAAAACCAGGAATTGACAAGACCAAGTTTTCAGACTGGAACTCGGAAGCAATCATTGCGTATCTATACATGTACAATGTAACAAAAAATGTCAAGTACAAGGAAATAGCAGACAATTCACTTCTCTTCTTTGAAGACAATATGATATCAGACAAAGGAGTTTATCACTATCAAGACATAAACGGCACAAGGGCGGTAAGGGGAAGTCTTTTAGATAATTCTTACATGCTTCTTGCTTTTGTCGATGGATATGACACACTTGGCAATCTGGGATATCTGCAAACAGCACAAAACATTGCAAATTATACACTTGATAATCTGTACGACTGGTACGGTGGGGGTTTTTTTGAGAGAAACAGTCCTGATGCAAATCTCTATCCCAACGGCCAACAGGTAAGCCTTGCAAAACCATCAGAAGAAAATGGGATAATCTCGTATGCTTTGCTGAGGCTCTACAAGGATACAAACAATGTTGCGTATCTTGACTGTGCAATCAAGACCATAGGAAATCAGGCAGATCATATAGCGCCTCTTGACGAGGGATACTATTACGTCAAAGCTGCACAGTTTGTGCATGATAACAATCTAATGTCTGATTTTGAAAACAATCAAGCAAGAATCAATGAAATTGAAGATTACAACCAAGAAAACTTTTGGTTGAATAATTTGGTAAACGGAACGACTGGAAATTTTACCACGTTACAGGAAGGGCTTGACAGTCTGCAAGGGCCATTGTTTTTGCTTGTGCCAATTGCAATCTTTTCAGGATTCATCTCATTTGCGTCGCCATGTACGCTTCCCATCTTGCCTGCATATGTAGCCTATACATTTCGGGCATCCAAAATGAATGTCATAGGAATGTCATCTTGTTTCTTTTTTGGCCTGAGTATAATCTTTGTACTGATGGGAATGTCTGCAACTTTTGCAGGAACCTACATCAAATCAAATCTTGGCACGTTTTCAGAGATTGCAGGAATTGTAATGATATTCTTTGGGCTGTACACGATATCTGGAAGGGGTATGCCGGGTCTGCACATCCAGCCCAAGAGTCCAGCCACATACTTTGGCGCGTTTGTATTTGGCTGTGCCATTGGTATGTCATGGACACCATGCGTAGGACCTATACTTGTCGGCATACTGGTTCTTGCTACAACCACTGCTTCGATCTCAACAGGAGGCCTATTGTTGTTTTCGTATGCTGCAGGTCTTGCAATACCACTAATGCTTGTATCAGCATACATTGGTAGAATAAACCAAGACAGTATAGTATGGAAAACAATTCGTGGACGGGAACTTGGGCTAGTTTTAAACAACAAAAAGTTTGTCTTGCACACAAGTGCATTGTTATCGGGAATCCTGTTTGTCATACTTGGATACCTTGTCTTTGCAGGAGATCTTTATTCATTGAATCAATATGTTGAAGGAACATCAATCCAACAATGGTTATCTGCAATCGAGAGTAGAATTCTGCAAGTATTACACTAAAATTTAGAATACACCGCTATGCATTTCAATAACTATGCCATCTGTAATGTTAGTTGAAGTTTGACGAATTTTGGACTCTGTTGGCAAATGAACTGAGAACACCAAAACAATTTTCAACTCAGACCAAATCGTTTTCTGCAAAACATTCAGGCGGAAGAATAATCATATCTGCATCAGATGATTCCCTGTGGACCATAGATCGTTCCACTATGAGACAGATTTGGAACAAGGCACTCTCAATGCATGAGCAGATGAGATTTATACACACTAGTTACGCACATGAAAATATCAGAACATCTTCGTATATAGTATCGCTGATGAAAAATTTTGTGGCTGAAAATAAGATGGAATAAGATTAACTCTAGTTTGTGTTTTGTATCGCAGCTGTTTCTTTTTTGAGTATTGCAATCTGAATAAGATCTCTGAATGTCATGTCAGCTCTGACAAGATGTGTGTATAGCTTATGCACCTGTTTGTAATCCATGCTTGCCTTGTCTGGCATGACTTCCAGGGGAATGAGGATATCTCCTATGAACCTCCACATCTCTTCAGATGTTGGCATTCTTCTGCTTGTTGTCATGACTTTTTGAACCTCTGACGTTGGCTTATGAGCAAATCTAAAAACGCGCTATTGTCAAGGGACTTGTCTTTCTTTTTTGCCTTCTTGACTACTCTTATGAATTGTTTATAAGACCTGTTTTTCACAGTTATGCTCTTGTATTCTTTCCTTGGCATAGATATTGATTGTACCGTACGTTGATAAATCATTGGTAGATATCTTTTGGAAATGTTTTCTCTAAGTTACCTATTTACGGAAAAAAGGATGCAATTACAAGACAAAATGCGGGTTCTTGTAGTTTTAATGTCATTCTCAAATCCTACTGTAATACTCATGTCAATTCGTCTCTGGACTAGAATGTGGGGATCAGTATCTTGAACGCATGAATCTATGGAGGTTTACACAGTTCTCAAGTGAAGTTTCCATGTCTGAATCTTCTAATCTTGTGTTGTTATAAACAAAAAGCAATTTTAGTAATTGTGTCAAAATCCAAGTGGTGGCTTACCAATTCATTCTGTAAGATCTAATTATCTCCTTTTAGGATTGTTAGCACTGTCAGGATTTACGCATATCTGGAACGCTGCAGAATTCCCAGCGATCTTTTTTGATGAGGGCATATACATGAGAAGAGCTGTACATGTACTTGCAGGTCTTGGTCCGCAAGAATCTTTTTATCATGATCATCCATTCTTTGGCCAAATCTTTCTGGCATCAATCTTGGGCCTTGTTGGTTTTCCAAATCTCTTTCATCACTCAACAAATCCAGATTTCATATCTGCATTGTATGTGGAGCCAAGAGTTGTCATGGGAATACTTGCAGTAGCTGACACACTTTTAATTTACAAGATTGCTAAAAGCCTCTATGACAGAAAGATTGCACTAACTTCTTCCATGTTGTTTGCAGTCATGCCAATTACTTGGCTTGTACGAGA
This sequence comes from Nitrosopumilaceae archaeon, assembly GCA_030038445.1. Taxonomy (GTDB): domain Archaea; phylum Thermoproteota; class Nitrososphaeria; order Nitrososphaerales; family Nitrosopumilaceae; genus Nitrosotalea. The sequence goes on along the minus strand of JASHOW010000105.1, from coordinate 1,418 downwards.
GATCCTACTTGATTCCATTCTTCTACCATTTCTCTTGATGTCGATATTTCTAGCTACAAGTTCAAAAAACTCTAGTCACAAAAATCTCATGGTGCTACTCTCAGGCATTTGTCTGGGCTTGGCCATATTTACCAAAATCCCAGCAGCTGCAATGTTGCCGCTTGTTGCAGGCATGATATACTTCAACAACGAAAAAAAGATCAAACCTGTAGCGCTTTGGTTGATTCCAGTGATCATGATACCGCTGCTCTGGCCACTTCAAAGTGTGGAGGCAGGACAGTTTGGCCTCTGGATTAAAGATGTACTTGAGCAAGCGGAAAGACACAGTTATGGCTTACCATACATATCGTATCTATTTCTTAAGATGGATCCCGTCTTGTTTATTTTAGGAATTGTGGGAATAGTTTTTTGTATCCGCAGAAAGGATTATTTCATTTTGACTTGGTTCATACCTTTTATGATATTCCTTCTTGCCATTGGCTATAACCAATATTTTTACTGGATTCCAGTATTACCTGTGTTTTGCATGTCTGCATCAATTTTAATAATAAGATCTCTTCAGAGAATCAAAAAAGAAACTCTACGTAAGAATCTGCCAATTGCTATGGTCTTAGGTATAGGAGTATTTGGTTTGGCAAGTACGATGTTAATCATAAATACAGATATGACATCAGATCAGTTTCAAGCGGTTTCATTTGTATTACAACATGTACAAGACAATGATACTACCATCCTTGCAAGCCCGAATTATTCGTGGATACTTAGTGATGTATTTCACAAACAAAATGTATTTGCAGACTATGGCCAGGCTTTATTTCAACCAATCACAACTCCAAAATTTATGCTGATTGCGGACCAACACTATGTAATGGTAGAAATGAATGGAGAAAAACAACTTGAACTGTTATACAATGATTCAAAGACGATTGCTACGTTTGCTAACAAAGGATACGATACTTCATTGTACCCATATACTAATCTTGGAGTAAACTATGAAGAAAATCCAATTGAAGTTAGGGAGAAATAAAATTTATTGTCAATTGGCTACTATTTCTAGTTTGTAAATTGTGTTATTCTAGCTCCAGATCTTTTCCTTGAAAGTCCATCGCTTATTTAGCATAAAGTTACCAATTGAAGCTATTGCAACAGACACAAACAAGGACAATGCATAGTTCATGTGCTCCGCCTCTACAAACAGGTAGACCATCGCAAGCTGGAATGCTGCTCCTACACTACTAAATATAAGAAATGAGCCATACTGCAGCAATGTTCTCTTGGGTTCCATATTTCTGTCTTCAAACGTCCATATCTTGTTTAGGATAAAGTTTGTTGTCATTGAAAATGTGATTCCAATCATCGTTGCGTAAATGTACCAGAGATTAGACAATACCGCACCAAAGAGAAATGAGACAAGATAG
>JASHOW010000104.1 GCA_030038445.1 Nitrosopumilaceae archaeon | reverse complement strand
TTTGGTCTTTTCCGGTCGTAGTTTTTTTATTGCACTTTCAAAGTCTTCCTGTGTTATCTTTATAGACTTGACTGACTTTTTCTTGCTGTCAACATATCTTCTTATTGCATTTATTGCAGCCCTGTTACACAGGCCCTCTATCTCTGCCCCGCTAAATCCGTCGGTCATTTCTACAAGCCTTGCCAACTCTACGTTGCTTGCAAGCGGCTTCTTCTTGGTATGTATCTCAAAGATATGTTTACGCCCCTTCGAGTCTGGCAATGGTACTTCAAGTACTCTGTCAAATCTACCTGGCCTGAGCAATGCATTGTCTATCAAGTCTACCCTGTTGGTGGCTCCTATCACTAACACGTTATGCAGTTCTTCAAGGCCATCGATCTCTGTCAAAAGCTGAGAGACTATCCTTTCCGTAACATGCGAATCTGAACTGCCAGAGCTTCTGCTTGGAGCAAGGGCATCCACCTCATCAAGAAATATTATGCATGGAGCAGCTTGGCGTGCCTTCCTGAATATCTCACGTACTCCTTTCTCAGATTCTCCCACCCACTTGGAGAGTAGCTCTGGTCCCTTGATGCTAATGAAATTAGATTCTGTTGTATGCGCAACTGCCTTTGCAATCAGGGTCTTACCAGTGCCTGGCGGACCATACAACAGTACTCCTTTTGGAGACTTGACGTCTGCATGTTCAAATGCCTCTTTGTGTTTTAATGGCCATTCTATTGCCTCATAAAGCTCTTCCTTTAGAGATTCCAATCCACCAACATCTTCCCATGTGGCATTAGGAATCTGGACTAGAACTTCCCTTAATGCAGAAGGTCGCACCTCTTTTAGCGCATCTCTAAAGTCATTTTCAGTGATTACAATTTTTTGCAAGACTTCGGCAGGAATCTTTTCTTCTTCCAGATCAATCTTGGGCAATATTCTTCGCAACGATCTCATTGCAGCTTCCTTTGCAAGTATCTCAAGGTCTGCACCTACAAAGCCATGGGTTACCTTGGCAATCTGGCCAAGGTTTACTTTATCGTCAAGCGGCATTCCTCGAGTGTGAATGTCAAGTATGTCTTTTCTTCCAGCGTCGTCTGGTATCCCTATCTCAATCTCCCTGTCAAATCTTCCTGGTCTTCTCAGGGCTGGATCAAGCGAGTCTGGCCTGTTGGTAGCGGCAATTACTACAACCTTGCCCCTTGATTGTATTCCATCCATTAATGTCAATAATTGAGATACGATTCTCTTTTCAACCTCGCCTGTTACTTCCTCTCTTTTTGGGGCAATAGAGTCGATCTCGTCTATGAAGACTATGCTTGGGGCATTCTCTTCTGCCTGCTTGAATAATTCACGTAATCGTTCCTCGCTTTCTCCGTAGAATTTACCTATTATTTCGGGTCCGCTAATTGAGACAAAATGAGAATTGGTCTCTCCAGCTACTGCCTTTGCAAGCAATGTCTTACCAGTGCCTGGCGGACCATACAACAGTACTCCTTTTGGTGCTTCTATTCCAAGTTTTTCAAATAGCTCAGGATGTCTCATTGGAAGCTCTACCATCTCTCGTATCTTTTGTACTTCATTTTTGAGTCCCCCCAGATCGTCATAGGTAACTCTGGGAACAGAATTGTCAGTGGCCTTGGTCAGTGAGCCAAGTTTGAATTTAGTTTGTGCCGTAATAATGACAGGACTTCCGGATGGCATTACACTTGTTACCACAAGCTGTGTCTTTCCACCCAGATGGGTAGTTACTATGAGTGTATCGCCTGCAGTTAGTACGTGTCCTATGTAATTTACCTGCATATACTCCTGCAAGCCCTCTGCGCTTAGTTTTTCAATAGGAGAAACAACTACTTGTTTGGCTTCTTTTGCATCAACTTTTTTTACAGAAATTTTTTCTCCTATTCCGGCCCCGATATTTTGCCTTGTAATTCCGTCTATCATTACTATCCCTGTTCCGTACTCCTCAACAGATCCAGGCCACAACTTTATGTGGCTTTTTCTATTTCCCGTTAACTCCAAAACATCACCAGTTTCCCAATCGTTATCTTCTACAACTTTGGGATCAACTACGGCTATTCCTTTGCCAATATGTCGCTGTGACGCCTCTGCAATTTTTAATATAATTTCGCTCATAATTTTATCACCATAAAAATAGAGGGGGTTTATTCAACCTCCACTTTTTTTCCTTTAGGTCTCTCCTCTTCCTTTAGTTGGAATTTTACTTCGAGAATTCCGTTGGCATATGTTGCCTTGACAGAATTTTCGTCGACCTTTTGCTTGATGGGTATCTTGGCATGATACTTCCTTTCTCCATGTTCTGCATCCAGTAGGATGGTGTGCCCAACCACTTCTATCTTGATGTCGTTTTTATCGACACCCGGCATCTCGGCCACAACTTTGAGAACCTTTTCTTTGTCGTCTGCTATGACATCTACAAAGGGCTCTCTTGTTTCCGCAGTTGGAAGAAGGGCTGGCCTAATGTTTCCATATTCTTTTACTGCTGGCTTGCCATCTGCTCCTACCGTTACAGAATATCCGTAATAGTATGGACCAAATGTTTGCACGTTGGTTGAGCCTTTCATCTCGTTCCATACATCATCTAGTTCTTTGAAAGGTCGCATCATTCTTTGGAAGAGGCCATCAAACTCATCCCATTCTGTTATGTCATATTTATCCATATAATGTAATAGTATTGACATTATATAAAGTTTAAGAGAGTATACCATATATTATTACATAAACTAATATAGCTGACAACGGTAAATCCCTTTGTATGCGGTCTGCCAGTGTTTCTGTTCCTGATGCTGTTCGAGATATCATCACAAGAAATAGATCAATTTACGACTGTATCAAGATGGATCTGCTAAACTATACAGCAGTTGCAGTTAAGATCCAAAAAGAGGTGGAAGCACAGGTTGGAAGTCCGGTTAACCTTAACACAATTGTAGTTGCGATTAAAAGATATGCGGACTCTTTTGAAAAAAAGGATGATGTACAGACTGAACCTGTGTTAAAGAATGCCAGACTATCGCTTACTGATGGAATTTTAGATATCAAGTTCTCTTCACAGGATTTTGAGATGGAAGATGTAGTATCTTTGATGGATAGCTTTACTCGCATAGATCCAGATTATGAATTTATCAGACTCACAGATTCATTTAGGTTCTTAGCTGAAGATATTAGCGATGTCAGAAAACTACTAGAATCTTTTTCCTCGCATAAGAATTTTTTCCAGACTGGCCTTGCAAAGATAAGCATCAGCATACCACAATCTAGTGATAATCCAGACATAGTATCGTATGTATCAGAAATTTTACATAACAATGGAATTGAGCTTGTCAATGCGTTTTTTGGACAAGACAGCATTGTTTTGGTTTTGCATGAAAAAGATGCTGCTAAAGCATACGAGATCCTGCGTGGAGAAATTTCCCGATAAGTTAAATCTGTATCTTTTAAATTCCGAGAGATTCTGCTCTTGTCAGCTCAAGATATACTTTGTCGCCTACCGAGAGGTTTAGTTCCTTGTACTCGTGCATATCTAGCTTAATAGAGGTAATTCCGCTGCCCATACCGCCCATGCCTCCTGCCATCATTTTATTGAGGCCTTTTATCATGTCATCCATATTGGTAAACCCCATGACGCCAGACCCAAAAGGAGACATTGGAGTACTATTTTGTTCTTTGAAATCCTTTGATGACGATAATGATACTACTACGTATGGTGCACCATCTGGAGAGCCTTCAATTCTTACTACAATGTACTCTTTCTTCATATCCTAACTCTACAGGCCACCGTATTTTATCTTTCTCTCCATTCCTACAAAAAAGATCGAGTATCTAGAAATATTTATAATAGTTTTTATCAAATTTGATGTCTCAATGCCAACTTTTCATGAAAAAACCATAATAGACCAATTTACAAAGCAGGCAAGGCCTTTTGCCAAAAAACGTGGGCATTCTGATGAAAGGGCATTTAAGGTCATGTACGAATTAACGGATGTTAACTATGATGATATTGTACTTGATCTTGCTTGTGGTCCTGGCCTTGTGTCATGTGCATTTGCCAAGATTGCAAAACATGTAACAGGAGTAGATATAACTCCTGCAATGATTGAGATGGCCAAAGCCCTTCAGAAAGAAGAATCATTGTACAACTTACAATGGTACGTTGAAAATATTTTACCGCTTTCCTTTAAGGATAACTCCTTTTCTCTTGTCATTACTCGCTACAGCTTTCATCATTTGCTAGAGCCAGAGAAGGTATTATCGGAGATGAAAAGAGTATGCCAACGTGGCGGGAGAATTGCCATAGTAGATGTCACTCCACTACCAGAGAAGGCACAGGCATATGACCATATGGAAAAATTGCGTGACCCATCACATGTACGGGCAATACCATTTGACCAGCTACTTGACATGATGAAGAGGATTGGACTTACAGATATCCGTGCTGCATTTTACAGGCTCGAGTCTGAGCTTGAGGAACAAATTGCATCATCGTTTCCAAATTTTGGAGATGGCGACAAGATACGAAGATTGATCACGGCTGATCTAAGTTTTGACAGGATGGACCTTAAAAGCTACAAGAAAGATGATAAGATATACTTTTCATACCCTACATCCATAATTGTCGGATACAAGTCTTGAGTCTTGTTTTATGTAGTACTATGTTTTGAGTTTCTTTTTTCGCCTAATTGTAATTGTAGCACCTACTGCTAGTGTACCCACCACTATACCAATAGAAACATAGTCAAACAGGAAGGATGTATCGCTGCTTGTAAATTTAATGGAATCTAGCAGCTGATCATAGTCTGATAGATACGTATCAAAGTTATTCTTGTCATTTGCATAAGTTATTGTATAAAATTTATCATTTGCAAGTACGATTGCTTGTTTGAATTCTATTATGCTATTGTCATTTTGGGAAGTAAAGTTTTCTTCTAGTAGTGATGTTTTTGCAGCAAAGTCTCCTATGGTATCATTTTGTTCCGATAGAAATACTATGTTACCAGATTGGTTGTTATTCATCAATTGGCTTTTTTTATTTTTTACGTAATC
>JASHOW010000103.1 GCA_030038445.1 Nitrosopumilaceae archaeon | reverse complement strand
GATATATCAAAGGTAAGACTTTTTGAGAGTGAATCTTTTGTGTTGTTAGCAAGATGATATACAAATGTCAGGTTTGCATCTGTGGGACCAGAGGAGGTTGCAGTGTACGAATTTGCCGAGCCTGGTGCAACCACAATTGCATTCTGTCCAGGCTGGAGAGTAACGTCAAATATTGCAAAACATCCCATGGCCTGGCTGACAAGTACGTTCTTGTCAAATGTTGCAGAAAGTGGCGACTGGCAGCCGCCATCAAAGGAGATTGCATTGGGAGAGTTGTTTGTTATTGTGGCGTTTATTTTAAAAGAATCTCCGGAGTGAATCTGTGAGGGAGTTGTGTGCATGTCTGTTATCTGGATTTCTTGTGCAAAGACTTGGGGACAACCCAAGAGAGAGAGGCAAAGAGTAGCGATGCGATGACGGTTATTTTTGCCAAGCATTACCTCACAATACCATTTGTAAAGAGACGCTCTTAAAGGATGCCAGTTTATTTGCTCAGTTAGACATTTGTTGATTTTACATGTTACTAATGTAACAAGAGAGTTACATGTAACATTTGCTAGCCCAGTAACACTTTGTGTTACAGTGAATACGTCCTTGTTATATTTTTGATTGTGATAACTTTAACCATGATGCAATCAACACAGCGCGAATACAGATGGGCCGTTTCCTCCCATCAAAATCCGATATCTGTGGGAAGGCATCTCAAGACTGACTACAAGCCGCTGATGCTGTCCATGGCAATATTTGCAACGGCAGCAATCGTGGTTCTTGCAAATCCAGCCTTTGCCTACCAGGGTGGCGACTATTCACATGCAATTTCCACTCGCCTGACCAATCCTGATTTGGTATGTGGAAACCACCTGTGCGGTCCTGGCGAGATGCCCCAGACGCCAAAGGCAGTAGAGCCTGTTGGTAGCCATTAGATGCCTGACAACCAGACTGGACACATGTTGGGTTGCCAGACAGTTCCCACAGTTCTTCAGTTTTTTGGTATTTTACAGATGTGAGATTTCAATACTTTGACATTTGTCTTTTGATCTTGCAAGTCACAAGATCTAGTCCTTGAATTGATACACGTGGCCACAAAATAGAATCAAGATATCTTTTTGCATATTGGCTTGATCTATGTTTTGGAAATGTACAGTACTGGAGAATGATCGCCAGACTTTTTAGCAAGCAAGCACATAATTATACCGAGCATGTGAGATGTCATTTTATTCATCCCTTGATACACTGTGCCAATCCGTTCTTGGCCTTAACAAGAACATACAATCTGTTAGTGCGATAAACAAGATGGGCAGGCTGGTTGTTGATACGACAAGGCCAAAGTTTGCGCATAAGGTGGTAGAACGCACAAGCGAGCACCTTCTGATGCAGTGCGTCCTTCAGATATCCATGGGAAGGGACTTTGATGAAGAATATGGTCCTATCAATTATCACATATCTGAGAGGGCCAACCTCACGTTGCTTAGCTTTCCTTTGGACGACAATGTCATTCTTGTGACGGCCAACAAAAATGTCAGCCCCATAAGCTTGGCAAAGAAGATAGTTGGAACAATAAGCGATCACAGAAGACAGGTCTCTCTTGTTTTGTGATTGGTCAAGGAAATCTTTGTTTTGCCTCCAAATGGAGGCAAACGGAAAAACTTTAGCTGATCTGTTGCTGTAATAATTTGGATTGAACCTTTAAAGTTGATTGGAGTCATTTCAGAAAACCAAGTGTCAGAGCTTACTTCCAGGCGATTTGCAGACCCTAGCCCAACTTTATCGGCTAAACAAAATCATCGCTGCTCTATGTTTATCATTTCATAGGTAACCATAGAGACAATATTTTTTCATATTGATTCATAACATATGCTTGCAGAGATAAAGCAGATCTCTGGGAACAGGCATATCTTGGCGCAATTCCCGGACTCGCATAGAAATGTCAATTTCATTTTTAATTTTATAAAATATTTACAAATCCTTAATTTTAGTAATTTCAAGATAGTTTGATATTTGACATGATTAATAACATCATATTTTGAGATATAAAAATCCATTTTTGTAAATAAATGGAAATTAAAAATATTTGATTGTATAATACAACGCATGGAAGAATTAACTAGTGAAAGGTTAAGAGAATTAATTAAAATCCATGAAGCAAATTTTCAAAAATATTTACTAGGTTTGGACAATACAGGCAACCTATTTCAATATTGTATGGAGTACATTGATCGATTAGAAAAACAACTTCAGGATTATAACAGACGAAAGCATTTCGGAAAGTTACGTTGCAATGCAGTTGTTGATGGTAAATATTGCGAAAATGTTGCTGTAAAGAGGGTTTACTACAAAGGAGATCCTCACATCTATCAGAAGACAGGTATTCCCACCGCTGTTTTCATTGTTTTATGCAGCAAACATCACAAACAAATGAAGGGGAGCAGTTGGTAGAAGGAATAGATTATTTTGATTACTAGAAGGTGTGATGCTGTAGGACTTACAATTTGTCGTCTTCCCAATACAAAACATATCTTGCAGTCATTTTTGAGGTCTTTTTGCCGGTCTCTGAAGATTCAAGAGCCATGATGTAAGCTGGCCCGGGGTGTTCAAGGCGACAGATAATACGGAAACCCGAAATTTTTGTGAAAAAATTTTGATAAGAAATATGCAGTAAGCTAATTGGAGTAGCTATAAAACTCCTTTCCTTGATTTTTTTATTTTGACACCTTCAGCCGTTTTTCTATTTTTGATTTTACATATGTTAGTGGAAATTCATTTTTCATATTTTTTTTGATTTTCATTATACCGTGTATGCTCATTAGAATTTCTTTAATTTCCTCACTATTTTCAATTATGAAGTCAAGATCCGGTCTGCTTGCCATATCAAATGCAATGGATCCTGTTACCATAGTGGCAAATGCAAAAATTGTTGCAGATGTTTTTTTCTCTGTTTTTTTAATACTAGCATATTCACCATATTCTTTTGAGATGTCATGTCTCATCTTTTTTACAAAATTTTGAAATGAGACCTTGTTATCAAATAATTCCCTGTATTTTGCTGTAAGTGATTCAGATACTTCCTTATGTCTCTTCCAAGCCTCTATCACATCACCAAGCCTATCTTCAAAACTTCTGCCTCCTATTGTTTGGCAGTTATATTCATCCAATATTGCATCAAGATCACCGTGTTTTTCATGTATAATTTTGAGGTACTGTTTCTGTGATACATTTCCTAGCACTAAATCATTGAGAGGCGTTTTTTGTAATTCTCTTATTCGCGCAACAGTTGAGATAAATTCTTTTTTTCTTGGTAATTCTGGTATTATCTGAAATTTATCATCTACATAGAACTCAATCCACCATCTTCCTTTGTTTAGAAATGTTTGGTATGACCGTGTGTCTAGTTGTTGATAAAAATTAGGCATGGCGACATGGTTAGCTTTCAGGTCTTCAGCAATTTTGACTGTAAGTTGGTTATCAAATATCCTTAAGGAGTCTAAAACTAGCTCAGGATCTTTTGAACTCTGTAAAATCTGATTTATATCATCGGTTTTCTTTTTTAATCTAGGTACAATTTTTCTAAAATCGGTTGTTTTTATCATACCTGCCTTCTTAGCCATTACTATCAATTTGCTTGAGGCCCAGCCACAGATTTTTTTGGCATTTTCCTCTGCTTTATACGCGCTTTCATCCACTAGAACTTCCTCAAAAAATGGGATCATGAATGGATATCTCGAAATGAATTCGTTATTGATTC
>JASHOW010000008.1 GCA_030038445.1 Nitrosopumilaceae archaeon | reverse complement strand
GCAATTACAAGCGTTTTACGCCATCTCAAGATGGTATATCTCCGCGGTCAAGATTAGGGCTTGAAAATGGCATATTCTGGAATACGGGTGATGAAAGTGACGTGGAAGGACATATCTCAGAAGATCCGCAAAACAGGATATACAAGATGGACAAACGAGCAAGAAAGATTGAGGTTGCTCTGGATACCATTTCAAAGGAAGATCAAGTGACAAATTACGGAATCTCTGACTTTTGTATTGTAAGCTGGGGATCTACTAAAGGACCAATATTGGATGCAATTGAAATGTTAAGAAAAGACAACTATAACGTTGGGTTTGTGCAGGTAAAGATGTTGCACCCATTCCCTACCAGTCATATCAAGTCTTTATTCCAAGGTGTTAAAACCGTCATAGATGTAGAAGCTAACTATTCTGCACAGCTTGGAAAACTATTAAACGAAAATTTGGATCATAAAGTTGATTATTATATTGTCAAGTACACAGGAAGAGCAATGACTTGCTCAGAATTGTACGGATCAATTAAAAAAATCATTGACGGTAAAGCCGAAAAAAGACAGGTGTTAACATATGGCGTCTAACTTAGCAGATTACAAGACCGAAGTACACAATGACTGGTGTCCGGGCTGTGGTGATTTCGGAATCGTAAACGCAATTCAGATGGCATTAGCAGAAATGTCCATACCACGTCACAAGGCCGCACTGTTTTCAGGAGTGGGATGCTCTGGCAAGACCTCTCACTATGTCAATGTCTATGGCGTGCATACCTTGCACGGAAGGGTGCTGACCTTTGCACAAGGCGCAAAGCTTGCAAATCCTGAGATGACTGTAGTCGCAGTAGGAGGCGATGGAGATGGGTTGGGTATTGGCGCTGGACACTTTGTGGCCGCAGGAAGAAGAAATGTAGACATGACTTATCTGATATTTAATAATGGAGTCTATGGCCTTACAAAAGGGCAAGCCTCTCCAACCCTCAAGCTTGGCCTGCAAACAAAATCACTTCCGGAACCAAATGTAAACCAGTCCGTAAATCCAATTGCGTTGGCCATAGCCAGTGGGTTTACATTTGTAGCTAGGGGATATGCATATGATGTAAGACAACTAAAAGACTTGATTATCGCCGCAGTAAAACACAGGGGGCTCTCCTTTCTTGATGTCTTGCAGCCTTGTCCAACTTATAATGACATTAACACAAGGGACTGGTTTGCAGGCATGGACAACATAGATGAGATAACAAAGAAGCCACATCCGAGAATTTACAAGCTGGAAGATACGGGATATGATCCAGTTGTGCATATTGACTCGCCGGACGAAGAAAACGAAAAGCTGACACAAGCACTCATAAAATCAAATGAATGGGACAACAAAATTCCAATTGGAATATTCTACAAAAATGAGATTATAGCACCATATGATGAAAGAATAGCTGATAGAATTCCAAACTATCTCGAAAATCCTCCAGCTCTTCAAGAAATTGCATCTGACAGAAGACCTTTGACGGATATTTCAAAAATTCTAGATTCACTTCAGGTTTAGGGCTGAATAACGAACAATCAAGTCTTAGTGGGAGACTAATTTGTTAAATTCCATTAACGACAATGATATAAGTTATTAGCATGATGCACAGAAGAAGAATTCTACATTGAATTTAGAGGAAGTTAACAAGATATTCCGTAAATCAATTATCAAGGGATACTTTGAGCCTAGCCTTTTGAATTTGGATTTTAAAAAATCAAACATAAAACATACAACCATACGAGATGATGGCCTGATGCAAACAAATCTACTTCATCTCTTCTTCGATATTGAAACAGGATCTGATTATCCTGACGGGGATGAATGGTTCATGGCAGAATTTCTATTTCCTCATAACATCAAACTTCCTGACAGCCTGAAAGGCCCAGACTACTTTAGTACCATGTCTGTTGGTGATGGTAAGAATTTTTGGAGACACAGAGAACTTATCAGATACAAATATGGTAAATCAAAGAAACTTGAAGAATCTTTGGATTTTATTGAAAAAAAATATCGCGAATTAAATTCTTTACTTGAACCTTTAGAAAAAGAAATCAAGTAATCGTCCATTCATTTTGTGAAAACCGGTATGTCTCATTCTCTGATGTGGTGGCCGAGTTTACATTCCATCTACCAGTCCTGTCATCAAAATAATACGCTATATCAGTAATACTTTTGGGCATCTTCTTGGGATCAAGATGATATGGAAGTAGTTCTAAAACAAAATCTATTTTTTCAACGGCAGCATCAAACAAACTTCTGTCATCCAGATCTAGCATGAAGTTTATGTTTGGCTTACCAATGAATTTAAGGTAGACTAGCAGAGTTCTTCCTCCACCGCGCCGTCTTTTGAATTCTTTTAGAACTGCCTTGGTCTTATCCCATCTTGCACTTCCAAACCACTTGAAAAAGGCATCATTGAATGCAAGAGGAAAAACAATATCAATCATTGTAGTAAAATCCCCATCTGCCTGTTCTTGTACATCCTCTTCTACTTGGAAGAGTTTGTTAAGAATACTGTACAAGACCTCCAATTCCCATGGTGAAACGCCGTGAAATTTTAGTGAAACAGGAAGTTTGGTACTCATCAATATGTACTTGTAAAAAATTCTAATTAAGTCTTCAATTCCACATCACGAAGGACTGGCTTGTGCCTGTTTTAGTTTGAATTATCTGTTGGTCAATTGGCTAACAATGTAGGATCTAACCAACTCATTTGCTCTTCTATATTGATATTGGCTGTCTCCTATCTTTGCATAGTATATATCATTTAACATCTTTTTTTCTTTTTCTGTTATGTCTCTTTCTAGCAACTTGTCGTAACTAGGACCATCATAAAATACCGATTTGATTAACCCTTGTATTACATCTACAATTAGGTTTCCATTTGGTACCGTGTTTGTCTTATTTGCTCCAATTGCTTCTCCAATAAAGCAATGCTTGCTGTTTTCCTGCCTAAGCGTATCGTTAGCTACCGACGATTCTATCTCGGATCTTTGTAGTGCAGAAAGCTGATTCCATAACCAATTTATCTTATTGAGATACTCTAATTCATGTGTATTTGGTGTATAGTGATGGCTTTTGTCGTACCAAGACACTGCCATATACTGTATATGCAGAGGATTGATTTAAGAATTCAATATGCCGGTTTTGTTATCTAGTCCTAAATTGTTAATAGGTATTTGAAGAGATACAGGATTCCAGTTGCTCCTATGAAGAATACCATGGGCTTCCAAGCCAAAACCGGAAAACTTGGGGTCTTGAGCTGAACCTTGTAATTATCTACTACCGCCTTGACATATTTTCTTATTCTCTCACTCCAGATATTGTATTCTATCTGGTGCTTCTTGAGCAGCATCTCGATTTCATATAAAACTGGCGTGCGTTGACAAAAAAGATGCTGTAAATAGTCTCGTGAAACTTCGACTTCTGCCTGTATTGCAACCAAGTCTTTTTTCATTTCTAGTAATCTGACATGCATCTCCCATGGTTTTTTTAGTTTTAATGAAAGCCCGTGGCCGATCTGTGTTGTCTGTTTGTGTTCGAACTTGACATGGGTAAAGCCTTCATGAGCAAAGATCTTTAGCAATTCATCCACACTTTTCTTTACTACTATGCTGAGTTGTTCTACCCCGTTTGTATCGACTTTTACCATACCCTTCATTCCGTCCAAGAAAGATACTGTCTTTGGGTATCGTGTAAGAAACTCCATAATCTGCCGTCAAATTTAGCTCTATTAAAACTATAGTTGTGTTAGATTCTTGTTCCTAGTCCACGTACATATACACACTGATCATATGAGATGGCCATCTCATTTTCTTGAATTTGTCTATCTGTAAGTCTAATATCAGAATCTCTGATGAGTGCACTTGGAATTGCTTCTGTTCCTTCCCCCATCTTGAGGTTTGCAATGGATGCCAAGTTGTCAGCAACGGCTTGTAATGTGACTCTGAGAGGATTTCCATACAAGTCTTTTTTGCCTCTGAGATCTGATAACGGTTCTATTCCGGCGCATGCAATTGCAACACCCACAGTTCCAGATCTTGCAGGCATAAGCCGGCTGTCTACCAGTATTATTCCAACATGAATCTGATATGTAAGCAGGAACTTACGCCTGAGCTGCTCTGATATGACATACGGGTCATGTGGGTATAAAATTACAGAGCCTTTCTTGGCATTGGATTTATCAATACCTGCATTAGGGGCCATGATATAGTCAGATGACGTTATAACAAACCCAGGGATGCCGCCCAATATTATATCTGATTCCCTTAAAACGATCTCGGCTATCTTTGGCTTGATGCCAAATCTCGATGCAATAGCCTTCGCTTCCAAAGACGGTGATACTTTATCATATTCTATAATTCTCCCTTGTGAGTTTGCAACATATTTGCTTGATATTATGATCACATCTTCATTTTGAGGCTTTATTCCATTGTTATCAAGATCTGATTTTAGACTTTCAAACAGATCAAATGTGCCAGTTTTAAGAGATGATTTTATCGGAAATACTGATAGTGGCATGATATCCATTTGTTGGATTTATTATTTAGCGTTCTGCAATTGTTGTTTATTCTAGTGACTTTGATCCTTTTTGTCTTGAGACACTCTTTCTCCTGATTACAAGTACAGCTAGACCTGCTACAATGGCTATGCCCAGCATACCGTAAATTTCAAAATGGTTGTTATCTGCAGTAGGGATGTCAGTATTGACTACAGGATTGGTCTGATTAGTTGCATTCAGAATGGTTTGATTCTGTTCTTGCGGTTCTCCTTGTTCCACATAAACTGGAAATGTGACTTCATCAACTGGAATAGCTGTGGTTGAGATAGCAGTATCGTTTAGATCCACCTCAACTTGGTATTTTCCGGGGCTGTCAAACTGATATGGTATTCCCACTTTGCCAGCTATTGTAGATCCTCCAGGCAACACAAATATCTGACTTGTCTCATTTCTTATGACAAATCTGTAATAAATGTCTCCGCGCGGTGCCTTGGTCTGTGGATCTAAGAACTGAAGTAAAATGATGGTGGGTTCACCCGTGACAGGATTTGCTGGTGAGGTTGAAAGATTGACATATGCTAGCCCCTTACTTGATAATCTAGTTTGTGGAACTGACTCATCCTGAGCATACGCCATATGTTGTAACACTGAGGCAAATATCAAGAAGGCTGATAATCTCAAAAGCCTAGAAATCAATTCTTTTTCTAGCTGCTTTTCAATGGAATGTAAAGGTTTGGGAGAAGATTCATTTCTGCAAACATTTTAATTTCTAACAAGAGTATTTTCTTTATTGAACATTACTGAAAAAATTCTAGCGAAGGCATCAGGAAAAAATAATGTTACACCTGATGACGTCATATTTGCTAATGTAGATAAAGCAATGGTTCATGATGTATCAGGACCAGGCGTAATAGCTGTATTTGAAAAATTGAAGAAAACCGGAATGAAAATTGAAAAATTATGGGATCCAGAAAAAGTATGGGTAACAGAAGACCATTTTGTACCTGCAGCAGACAAGATATCAGCTCAAAATGTTATACTATTGACACAATTTGCAAAAGACTATGGTATAAGAAAACATTTCAAATACGGAATGGGGCAGTACGGGATATGTCATACATTATCTCATGAGGAGGCTATGGTTTTACCAGGAGAAGTCTATGTTGGTGGAGACTCGCACACGAACACAACTGGGGCATTAGGGGCTTTTGCAGCAGGACTTGGACATACGGATATGGCATATGTTCTATTAAATGGAAAGATCTGGTTTAAAGTGCCAGAGACCATGTTCTTTAAACTAAATGGAAAATTACCTGATTACGTAATGGCAAAAGATTTGATATTGAAGATAATCGGGGATATTGGTACTGATGGTGCAGCATACAAGACAATGCAGTTTGGTGGAAATGGAATATCAGAAATGTCTGTCGAAGAGCGATTGACCCTAACAAATATGACAACAGAAGCTGGAGCAAAGAGTGGAATAATTGAGCCAGATCAAAAAATACGTGATTACTTAGCACAGAGAGGAGCTACAAACTATAATGAAGTTCATGGAGATCCTGATGCTCAATATTCAAAAGTTTACGAATATGATGCATCTGAACTTGAACCAATTGTTGCCAAGCCATTTTCACCAGAGAATGTAACTGTTGCGCGCGAGCTATCGTCTACTCCGCTTGACAAAGCATACATTGGCTCATGCACGGGAGCAAAACTAGAAGACCTGAGGGCGGCAGCAAAAATTCTCAAAGGAAGAACCGTGAAGATTAGAACTGAGGTGCTCCCTGCTGCAATATCCATCTTTAGAAAGGCAATGGATGAAGGCATAGTAAAAATTTTCATGGATGCAGGAGCAATGGTGGGACCACCTACATGCGGTGCTTGTTGTGGTGCACATATGGGAGTTTTAGCCAAAGATGAGGTCTGTATTAGTACTACAAATAGAAACTTTCCAGGCAGGATGGGTCATGTTGAATCAAAGACATACCTTGCTTCACCACTTGTTGCAGCAGCGTCTGCAATAACCGGAAAGATTACCGATCCGAGGGACCTCAAATGAAAGGCTCTGTAATAAAATATGAGAGAGATAACATTGATACTGACGTAATATTACCAGGACCATATCTTAAAATTCATGATTACAACGAACTAGCAAAACACGCAATGGAAGGAATTGACAAAGATTTTCATAAAAAAGTAAAACCAGGCGATTTCATAGTTGCAGGCAAAAATTTTGGCTGTGGTTCTTCAAGGGAACACGCACCTATTGCTCTTTCATATTCAGGAATTAAGGCTGTTTTAGCAATATCTTTTGCCAGAATATTTTATAGAAATGCAGTTGACGGGGCATTCTTGCTGCCCATTGAGATAGAAGAGAGCGCTTACAGGGATATATCTGAGAAAGATGATCTTGATATTGATACCTCAAAAAATGAAATAAAAAATCTAACTAAAAATAAAATCTATCAAATGAAGCCATTTCCAGAATTGATAGGCAAAATAATTGCAGCAGGCGGGCTGTTCAATTACAAACCCTAGAAAGATATTGCTGCACGACAGACTCTGTTATACCATTATATCTCCGATCTGAAAAAGGAGTATCTAGTAGATGGCAAAGACTTTATTTGAAAAAATTTGGGACTCTCATGTTGTAGTTGATGAGAGAAATGGCCGTTCTTTACTGTATGTTGACAGGCATCTTGTACATGAGGTCACGTCACCTCAAGCTTTTGATGGTTTGCGCATGAATAAAAGAAAGGTTAGGAGAACGGATCTAACTTTTGCAACCATGGATCATAACGTGCCCACAAGCAACAGATCATTGCCTATAGTAGATCAAACTTCGGCAGTGCAGATAAAGACACTTGAGAGAAATTGTAAAGAATTTGGAATTGAGCTTTTTGATATTAACAGTCCAAATCAGGGTATAGTTCATGTCATAGGACCCGAGCTTGGAATCACTTTGCCTGGTACTACCATAGTCTGTGGTGATAGCCATACCTCAACCCACGGTGCATTTGGCGCACTTGCCTTTGGGATAGGAACAAGCGATGTAGAGCATGTACTGGCAACCCAATGCATATTGATGGAAAAACCAAAAACATTTGAAATCAATGTAGTTGGGAAAAGAAAGAATCCTCATACAATAACTGCCAAGGACATCATACTCTCAATAATACGACAAATTGGCACCGCCGGGGGAACAGGAACCGCATTTGAGTACAGGGGGGAAACAATTTCTGACCTTAGCATGGAACAAAGAATGACAATATGCAACATGTCAATTGAGGGAGGCGCAAGAGCAGGAATTATAGCGCCAGACGAAAAGACGTTTGATTATCTAAGAGGAAGAAGATATGTTCCAAAAAACTATGACGAATTAGTCGAGTACTGGAAAGAAAATTTGAAAACTGATAGCAATGCAAGATTTGATAAAAGTTTCACACTGCGTGCAGATGAAATTGCACCACAAGTAAGTTGGGGGACAAATCCAGCTATGACTGTAGATGTAACAGGCAAGGTTCCATTTCCTGAAGAATATGCAAAAGGAAATGCCGAAGAACAAAAGGCTGCAGTAAAGGCATTACAATACATGGGATTAAAATCAGGAACGCCGATTACGGATATAGAACTAGACAGAATTTTCATAGGATCTTGCACTAATTCTAGACTGGAAGACCTCATCGAGGCATCAAAAGTGGTAAATGGAAAGAAAATTTCACCAAAGATGCGAGCAATGATCGTACCTGGATCACAACATGTTAAAAAACAGGCAGAAGAAATGGGCCTTGACAAAATTTTCAAAGATGCTGGTTTTGAATGGCGCGAATCTGGGTGCAGTATGTGTCTTGGTATGAATCCTGATATCTTGTCTGCTGGTGAGAGATGTGCCAGCACTTCTAATAGAAACTTTGAAGGCAGGCAAGGAGCTGGCGGAAGAACTCATCTTGTTAGTCCTGTTATGGCAGCCGCTGCCGCAATTTATGGTCACTTTGTTGATGTGCGAGAATTGGATTTGAACTAAATGGAGCCCTTTACAACAATCAAGAGTATTGTAACCCCGCTAGACAAGGTTAATGTTGATACGGATCAGATAATCCCAAAACAATTTTTAAAATTGATTCAAAAGACTGGGTTTGGTCAATATTTATTCTATGATTGGAGGTATGAAGGTGGAGTACCACGAAAAGACTTTGTCTTAAATGATCTCAGATACAAAAATTCCAAGATATTGCTGGTAAGGGATAATTTTGGATGTGGATCAAGCAGAGAACACGCGGCTTGGGCACTCTCAGATTTTGGATTTCGAGCAATAATTTCTACTTCCTTTGCTGATATCTTTTACAATAACTGCTTCAAAAACGGAATATTACCAATAAAGGTAAACGAACAAGTACTGTGTAAATTATTTGAAAACGAATCAGAAATTGAGATAAATCTGGGAAAACAAACTATAAAGAATGAAAACATAGACGTGTCATTTTACATTGAGCCGCACTGGAAAAAAGTTCTTCTTGAAGGACTTGATGATATTGCACTGACACTAAAGCATGATGATGAGATATTAAAGTATGAAAATGCACAAAGAAATTCTAGGATTCGAGTTTCTTAATTATAGAGTTTACTAGACTTTTTTCTCTTTCAACACGACTTGGTGAATCTACATCAATCCATGGGTTCTTACCTATATCATAAGCGCTAATTTTTCCTTTTTTTGACAGGGGTTGAAGAATGTCATATGAAAGATTCAGTTCTTTTCTAGTCTTTTTTGACTTGATGATATTCAGGATTTTTGAGTTCAATATGTATATGCCCAAACATTCTGCCATATCGAGTTTTATTGTGGGTTTTTCTCTAAACTCGGTAACAATCCCATTTTCTACTATGGCATATCCTGTCTCTTCCTTTCTGTATCTTCGTGTAGCTATGGTGGCAAGTGTGTTTTTTTCTTTGTGGAATTGATACATATTTTTGATATCTAAAGGAGTAAGGTTATCTACAAACCATAATAGAAATTCTGAACTTTTTCCTAATGCTTTTTCTATGTGTACAAGATCTCCTCCAGTACCGCTCTGCGAATCCTGGATGAATCTAAGCGGCTTTTTTGTTTCTCGGTTGTTCTCAAAATATCTCTCTATCTGTTTACCCAAGCCATCAAAGTCTGCAAGAATGATTATCTCATCAACGATCTTAATTGCTGAAATGTGTCTAACTATGTGACCAACCAGAGGTCTTCCGTGAACTGGTATCATAGCTTTTGGAATGTAATCTGTAAAAGGCCTCCCACGCGTTCCACGTCCACCGGCCAAAATTACAGCTTTCAAAGTTACCTGTACGATTTCTGTTTTCTTCTTCTAGCGCTAGGACCGCCAAATTTCTTTGGTTCTTTTTGCCTGTCGTCGCCGCTGAGCAAATGCTTATCGTACTCTGATAATTTCTTTTTCAGATCTTCACGAACTGATCTTGTAAAGGGATGGTCTTTTGGTTCCTTTCTTGTCTTTGTCCATCCAGTTAGAGCCCTTGATATTGCAACCGCACTGGCATATGACTGTCCCATGTATCCTCCCCCGCGTACTTTGACTGAGAGATCAACCTTGTTTCTTAGCTCTCCTGTGATCTCAAGTGGAGCGAGAATTACTTCTCTTGATATTTCCTGCTGGATCATCTCTACTGGAACGTTGTTGATTCTAACTCTGCCAACCCCTTTTGTAATGAAAGCGTGAGCACGTGCAGTCTTTCTTGATGCAAAGTAACTCTCAAGTTTTACCATTATTCATGCCATCCTACTGTTTTGCCTAATTCTCCAAGAGTAGTGTAATATGGAGCAGACTTTCGTATCTTTGCATCATCGAACTGAGTAGTCTTTTTTGATTTTAATTCGTTAGGAACACCAAGATATGTTCTTAATCTCTTCAGAGACGCCTGACCAGAAGGCTTGTTCTTTGGAAGCATTCCACGAACCATCTTTGCGATCATTGTGTCTGGTCGGCGAGGATGGAATGGTCCAAACTTGGGATTAGTAATACTTGCAACCTCAAGAAATTTTCTGTATTCTTCTATTATCATTTTTCTATCTCCACTAAGCATGATGTTTTCAGAATTCACAATAGAGACTCTTGTACCATTTATCAACAATTTTGCGACATGTGTGCATAGTCTTCCTGCAATTTGATTTGTACCATCCACAATTACATCTTGAGCATTCTTAGACTCTGTTTTTACTTGCGCCTGTTGCTTAGCCAACTATTTTCACTCCCTTACCTGTCGGGTTGTTCTTGATAAGCTGTGCAAAGTCCACAATCTTTCCTCCTGATTGCATTACCTTCTTTGCACCTGTAGTTGAAATTGAGAATGAGCATAATGTTATCTTGTGTGAAATATTTCCTGTACCAAGAACTTTTCCAGGTACCACTACTACATCGTTGTCATTTACAAACTTGTCAATCTGACCCAGATTTAGCACCCTTCTTGCTCTGGATGGTTTTAACGACATTTCTGCAAGTTTGGACCAAATGGGAGCCTTGTTCTTCTTTGATGCTGCCTTGAGCTCTTTTGCCATTTGTATAACAACTTGATTAGTCATATGTGTAATTATGCCAATTTTTACCCAAATATAATATATGCTTCAACCAAGTGCGGCAATGGTCTGCTGAAATTCGCCTAGTCTTTTTTCCAGTTCACTAACTGCATTTTTGACCACTTCGCTTGGTGTGAGATTTCCGACTGTCTCTACAGTTAGAATGTGTTCGTCTGCATTACTGCCTTGAGTCAGAACTGAAACGGTGGCAGAATTCCACTTTGCATGCTCGCTACCGCGTCCAAGCCTTGCATATGCTTCCAGTTTGATCTTTTGGCCCGGCGCCAAAGCTACTATCGGAATGTTGGGGTTTACCGGCTTGACAGTCTCATCTTCTGAGCTTAGATCTTGTGATGTAATAGTACGTGTTGTGTCAGAATTACCGGAATCTAGCATCAATAAAACCCTACAACGGCTACAGCCTAATTCACTGTGGCAATCACATGCAGAGGGCTCAACAAATCTAGAAAGATCTGTTCTTAGAGGTAACATGGCAAGTCTGTGAGATACGCCCTCGTCTGCTAGAACAGATGAATTTTCAATCATTACAACATCGTCAACTGCAAAAGTAGGAACGCCAGAAAGACAAATTCTCCTAAGTGCGTTGGCATATTGAAGAGGTATTCCCTTTAGTTTAACAACAATTCTGTTTTCACTTTCTTCAATTATCTCAAGAGAAGTCAAATCTTACGGGTCAAAGTTGAAAATCCAAATAAAAATCTAGCGAGTTTTTCTGTATAGATAAATACCAAGAATAAGTACCTCCCACATGGATAAAGTCACAGTCGTTAGGCTTTCCGTGGAAGGCGAAAAATTTGAAATTATTGTCAAGCCTGATCCTGCACTTGAGTTTAAACTTGGTAAAAGGAAGGAAATCTCAGGCGTTCTGGTCTCTGATGAAATATACTCAGATTCTAACAAAGGAACTAGGGCATCTGAGGAAAAGTTAATGAAAGCATTCAAAACTACAGATGCTAATTCTATTGCTACGGTTATACTTCAAAAAGGAGACCTTAATCTCACAACGGATCAAAGGAGAAAGATGGTATCAGAGAAACGCAAACAAGTTGTTGATTTCATTGCAAAAAGCTATGTTGATCCACGATCCCATCTTCCACATCCGCCACTTAGAATCGAACAAGCAATGGATGATGCTCGTGTCTCAATAGATCCATTTCGAAATCTTGATGAACAAATTAAAGAGGTAATTGAGCAACTTCGCTCGATTATACCATTAAAGTCAGAAAATATGTTGCTTGAAATTGTTGTACCAGCACAGTTTGCGGCCCAGTCCTATTCTGTATTGAAGTCATTTGGCTCTTTGAAGAAAGAAGAATGGCAATCCAATGGATCTCTCAAAGTAATACTAGATATACCGGCTGCGGCAAGGGCAAATGTGATTGATAGATTAGGATCAGTAACAAAAGGTACGGCTTTTGTTGAGGTTGCAAAATGATGGACGTAAAAAGGAGATATGTTATACCGGGAGATGTTATTGCAACTGGACCTCTCAGACCAGAACAAAATGTTTACCAAGAAGGTGAAAGAATAATCTCAACTTGTGTGGGTATATCAGAAATTTTTGAAAATACGGTTAGAGTTATTCCATTAACAGGTGTATACATGCCAAAAACAAATGATTTGGTAATTGGTAAAGTAATTGGTACGTCCCCATTGTCTTGGGAATTTGATATTAATTCTTGTTTTATAGGCTTCTTACCAGCTCAAGATGTTTTTGGCAGAGACTATTCCCCAACGAAGGATGAGCTAAAACAAAGATTGAACATAGGAGATTTAGTAGCTGCAAGAGTAGCAAATTTTGACAGATCAAGAGATCCTCTTCTGACAGTTCAGGACAGGGACTTGGGCAAGATAGAGTCTGGTGAACTCATAGAGATTGCACCAAGCAAAGTACCTAGATTGATAGGTAAGAGAGGTTCCATGATTCAAACTATTGAGATGGCAACAAGAGCAATGATAACAATAGGCCAAAATGGCTGGGTTGTTGTATCGTGTGAAGATCCAGAGGGATTATTAAAGGCGATTGAGGCGATAAAAACGGTGGATGCCCTAGCGCATACACCTAATTTGACTGAAAGAGTCAAATCCATGCTAGGAGTACCAGAAGGTGAAAATAATGACACAATTAATGACTGAAGATGGAATTAGATGCGATGGAAGACGAGTAGACCAACTAAGGAATATTTCGATCAAAGCTGGCGTTCTGAAGAATGCTGACGGATCTGCATACATTGAATTTGGCAAAAATAAGATCCTTGCAGGAGTCTTCGGACCTAGGGACGTACATCCAAAACATATGGCCAACCAAGATACTGGAATTTTGCGTTGTAGATATCACATGTCACCATTTTCCGTAACTGAGAGAAAAAACCCTGCCCCGTCTAGAAGAGAAATTGAGATATCCAAAGTACTAAAGGAAGCGCTCCAGCCAGCCCTAATCCTGAAAGACTTTCCAAGGACTGTAATCGATGTCTTTGTAGAAGTCCTTCAAGCCGATGGCGGTTCTAGGTGTGCTGCACTTGATGCTGCAGCGGTTGCACTGGCAGATGCGGGCATCCCTATGAGAGATCTGGTTTCAGCATGTGCTGCAGGTAAAGTCGCAGACAGGATAGTATTAGATGTTAACAATGAAGAAGATCAAGAAGGACAAGCAGACATGCCAGTAGCAATAATGCCAAATGTAGGCAAAGTTACCCTTATGCAGCTTGACGGAATCCTAACGCCAGAGGAATACAAAACATGTCTGCAAACAGCAATAGGTGGTTGCAAGACCGTATATGAAGTTCAAAGAAGGGCTCTTGTTGAAAGATACTTTGAAAGTGGAGAGAAGTAAAATTGGGCTCTGCAATACTTGATCAACTAAGATTAGATAAAATCTTGGATTTGCTAAAGCAAGGAAAAAGACTGGATGGCAGAGCACTTGATGAACAACGCCCGCTAATAATTGAAACGGGAGTAATCCCAAAAGCAAACGGATCTGCTAGAGTAAAACTAGGAAATACAGAGGTCATCACAGGAGTTAAAGTACAACCAGACAAACCATTTCCTGATCTGGGAGACAAAGGAATACTCATTTGTACTGCAGAAATTCTTCCGCTTGCAGATCCCCATGTAGAGCCTGGGCCACCAACAGAAGAAGTTATCGAGCTTGCTAGAGTTGTAGATAGAGGCATAAGAGAAACTGAAATGATTGATCTGCATCAGCTAGTATTGATTGAAAACAAATCCGTTGTAGGAATATTCATTGACAGTAGTGTTATTGATTCGGCAGGAAATCTTTTTGATGCCTGTTCATATGCTTCAGTGGCGGCGGTTCTCTCTTCAACTATTCCAAAATATGAAATCAAAGACGAAGCGCCGGTTTTGGTTGAGGGTGTTACATCAAAACCTCCAGTAAAGACATTGCCAGTATCAGTTACTATGGCAAGAATTGGTGATTATATAATAGTGGATCCTAGCAAGGAAGAAGAAATGTGCATGGATGCAAGAATTACTATTACTACAAACTCAACAGGCAATATCTGCGCACTGCAGAAAGGGGGAAATGATGGATTCTCAGTTGATCAACTTCTCAAATGCTCTGAAATGGCACTTTCTGTGGGAACAAAAATAAGGAAGCAACTGGAACAGCTGATGTAGTATGGCAAAAGGTAAAGGTGCTTCCCTAAAAGGCCTCGGTCAAAAATACGGATTAAAACCGCGCAAAAAGTTTACTGCAGTACACAGACTACTGAAAACCAAACGAAGATGTCCCGATTGTGGTTCAATTCAATTTGGCAGAGAAGCAGTAGGTATATGGAAATGCAAAAAATGCGGTTTCAAGGTAGCGGGCATGGCTTATGACGTCAAACTATAGCGCAAAAATTGAAATTTCTGCTGGTAAAAAAAACAAGGCAATTTTCGAGTCACTAGAAACTGACAATAAGTTCTATGATGAAAATCCAACCAAGACCAATATGTCTATTGACAAGAATATTGTCATTCTGATTGACACTCAAGAACTTTCACACCTTCGAGCCAACCTAAATTCCACGTTGAGACTAGTTCAAACAAGTAACGATGCAATAGAATCGGTAAAAATATAAGCAAAACAACTGCTGGAACAGCATGTCTGCAGGAGAACAAATTCCGCCGTGGCTACAAGAACAAGTAGGTAGATTGCAGCAACTACAACAGAATCTCCAATCCATTATGGTTCAAAAACAACATCTTGAAACAGAACAACTTGAGACAGAAAGGGCTCTTGAGACACTAAAAAAGGCAAGCGATAGCGATACTGTCTACAAGGCTGCAGGCTCGATTCTAGTTAAATCTACAAAAACAACTCTAGTTTCCGAACTAGAAGAAAAAAAAGAACTTGCAAATACTCGCCTGACGGTTCTGGCCAAACAAGAAGTTCGGCTAAAGGAAAATCTCAAAGAGGCAGAAGCGAAGATCAGAGAGATGTTGCATGGACCTGCTGCCCAGACAGGACAAAAGACAGATACTTCTAAATAAAATACTGACTGAATTTTAGCGGCCCTATGAAGATAGAAGACCTAAGAATGGTAATTGACGAACGTGAAAAAAAAAGCGGTATTCCTGATCTTTTAAAAGAGATTGGAGTAAAGGTCGAAATGAAGAATCTTCCAATAGGAGATTATATTGTAGCATCCGAGACTGTGGTAGAAAGAAAAAGTATACATGATTTCATTTCATCAGTTTTTGATGGAAGGCTGTTTGATCAATGCAACAGGCTACGAGAACACTTTGAGCATCCTGCAATAATCATAGAAGGTGACATAGACGAGATTGTGCAAATTACAGAAAACCCATTAGTCTTCTATGGTGCAATTTCTGCAGTGGCATTGGATTTTAAAATACCCGTCTTGCCTACTCCAAATGCATCCAATACTGCCAAACTATTAGTTGCAATGTGTGCAAGACAAGGAAAGACTAAGGGACCATTTCTCAAAAAGATAAGAAAATCAGGTGATGTAAACCGGCAACAATTATCTGTTTTATGCAGTTTGCCTGGTGTTGGAGAAAAACTGGCTTCTAGAATGCTGGAAAAATTTGGTTCTCCAAGCAATTCTCTTAATGCATCTGCAATAGAACTCTCAAAAATTGAAGGAATGGGTGAATCCCGTGCACAGAAGATACGAAAGCTATTGGACGCAGAAATCAAAAATGACAAGAAATCTGATCAGAAAACACTGCATGATATTTGACATCTATAATGGAACATCTTGTTATATGTGTAAATGCTCCGGCATAGCATTTTAGGTGTCCGAGTCCGAGAAAGATTTTCCCTTATGTAACCTGCGTCGCAGTTTGTTTCCACAAATTGGGCAAATTGAAATTTTGGAAAAACTTGTTTTGCAGCCAGAGCAAAAATAGGTCCAATTTACCTTATCTGCTCCCTTTGTCATTACTGGTAAAACTTTCAAATTCATGTGTTTTGCTACATTTGAAAGAGAAAAATCATCTGTTACCAATTCTCCTCCTAACTGCAAACATAGTGCAATAACAGATATGTCTTCTTTGGAAAGACGTTGATAATCTCCAGTTTCTTGAGATTTTTTAAGAACTGTCTTAATGTATGTTCCCTCTGGATCGATAATTTTCAGCCTGTTTGATTCTATCAGTATGTCTATTGCACCTTGTTCTTTTTTGATGTGCTTAATTTCTTCAAAAATCAGTGGCGTAGTATAGCTAATGTCTTGTGATGAGAACGGTATTCCTGCATAGAATGAAGTAGCATCTAATATTCTAAAAACCAAGCTTGCTCATCTGTCTTAGACCTCTCTTCTTCAGTCTTACAAACACGGCCTGTTTTTTGTACTTTCGAATCGTAATAACATCGTCAAATCTTGCAGGTTTAATCACTTGGGCATCCATGATTATGTTTGAATCATGACTACTTATTATCTCGATTTTTTCGTCCGGAACAACTATGGATGGTAGTTTGTTGACTGGCGCAACTGGTGTTATGATCTGAACATCCAAACTTTCATGCAGGATTGGACCTCCTAAAGAATACGAATGTCCAGTAGAGCCACTAGGGGTAGAAACTATCACTCCATCCATTCTCTGTGTAACTGTATCATTTTGGAATCTAATCTCAAAAAGAGATGTCTTGGTAAGGTTTTGTCTGTTGATGTATATCTCATTGAGTGCAGGTGGAAATTCTTGGCCTGCACAAGACGCAATCACTCTTGCCCTCTTGTCAAGAAATATGTTTCCTGAAATTATCTGTTCTATAGCTGTATCAATTTCTAGCATGGTTATTTCTGAGAGTATTCCTCTGTTACCTCCAACATTGATAGCTAAATTCGGAGTCTCATTTTCTAAATATCTAAATGTACGAAGAGTGGTACCGTCTCCACCCAGTGTAATTGTTAGATCAAGCTTTGCTGTTTTAAGTTCCTCTAGATCCCCAACTCTCTTGGCTCCTTCTACATCTACTGGAGATACTGTGTGAACTCTGATTTTTTTACTGAGTAGTTTTTTGGCTACTTTTTTTGCTGCATCTTCTGCATCCTTTGAACCTACCTTACTTACAACTGCCACATTATTGAGTTCCAAGCAAGATTACTATTCTAATTTAGTTTAAAAAGCATATGATGAGTATAAAATATTAAGAACCGTCTTCCGTACCTTAGTTGTAAAGAAGTATGAATTACGCACATCCTGAAGTTTTAACAGATACTGAGACTGTTGCAAAAAATCTAAACAATAACTCAATTAAGATTATCGAGGTTGACTATGATCCGGAAAACGCCTACAGGCAAGGACACGTCCAAAATGCCAGTTTGATCTGGTGGAAACGTGATATCAATGATCCAGTGACAAGAGACATAATTAACAAATCACAATTTGAAGAATTAATGTCAAGAAATGGAGTCACTCCAGACTCTGATGTAATTCTCTATGGAGATTTTAACAACTGGTTTGCAGCTTTTGTTTTTTGGATATTCAAGTATTACGGACATGAAAAAATAAAGATCATGAACGGTGGAAGAAAAAAATGGGAAATAGAAAAAAAACCGTATACAAAGGAAGAACCGCAGATTCAAAAAACAAAATATGTCTCAAAACCACCCAACGAAGGAATAAGGGCATACTTGTTTGATGTAAGACGGGCTCTTGACAAAAAAGACTCTGTCCTAGTTGACGTACGATCTCCAAAAGAGTTTTCAGGCGAAATTACCGCGCCCCCGGAATATCCTATGGAACACGCCCAGAGAGGAGGACACATTCCTGGAGCGCATAATATTCCATGGGCTTCGGCAGTAAATGACACTGATGGTACATTCAAAGCTGTGGAAGAACTCCAAAAAAACTATGAAACCAAAGGAGTCACATCTGACAAAGATGTAATTTGTTATTGTAGAATAGGGGAAAGATCATCCCATTCTTGGTTTGTCCTAAAATATTTACTGGGATATCCACAAGTCAGAAACTATGATGGCTCTTGGACTGAATGGGGTAATATGATTGGAAACCCAATCGAAAAATAATGAAATAGATCAGGAACTTCCTGTATTAAAAAAAGGCATATTCTATGCAATAAGAGATGGCCCTGACGATCTAGTCATGGAAGACAAAACCAAGAGGGGCTTAACGGTACAGGAACAATCGATAGATGAAAAATATGGCGTAATCTCAGAAAGAGGGATGATCTATGATATGGATGGTATTGGCCATAAAGTAGGAATCCGATGGTTCTTTCCTAAAAACAAGTATGCTTTTGAGAAGGTTTTAGAGCATGCTACCGAGATGGAGACAAAGTACAGGAAGATCCGTGAAGAAACCTGCCCAGACTACTAAGAAGAGTTTTTAAAGACTTTTTCCTGTAATAATTACATGTCACTTCTTCTAAAGGACAAGGTTTACACGGTTCAATCTGGTACCTCAAAGCGAGGAATATATCCATTACATAGCTACAAGCTGGGCCTTTATCGCCTACCGATAAAACTGGAAGACAAATACGAAATAGATTCTATTGTTACTGGCTTTAAGAAAATTTTTGCGATGGATCAATTTGCTGATAGAGTCTATGCAACATATCGCTGGAAAGAAGAAAGTACATCTGATCCAGATGATGGTGAATACAAGCAGATTGAGCTTGAGGTTCAAGTCGAGATTGTAACTGGGGAGGTAGTTGACATGATATACCAAATTTATCCAGTTGAGAAATACGGTGATGGCTTGTGGGTAAAAAATTACCGAAGAAAAGCAGACGCAAATGCCAAGATGATAATTGATACTATACTGCGTAACAGCGTTCTTGCAGACAGAATGGTTGAACATATTGTAAAGGCCAAACAAGTAGAACAAGAGGCCGCTATTAAAGAACTAGAAGAGATGACTCCATTGGCACAAATAGTTCCAAATGCCAAGCCTAAACCAAAACCAGCTGCTCCTCCACCAGGACAGGCAGCGCAAGAGCAGGTAGAAGTTGAGACCCTATCTGGAGCAAAACCAGGCCCGATAGATGTAGAATTTAAGAAGAAGCTAAAGGTAACAGAGACATTCACGGCCCCATCCAGCGGTGGTAAGATCAAGGTCTTTGGCCCACGAAAAGGAAATGAAGTATTGGGTATATGGGGAGAGTTTGTCTCAGTGGATTATGATATATGTGTAGGTGATGGTGCTTGCATAGATGCATGCCCTGTCAAAGTCTACGAATGGGCAGAATTCGCGGGGCACCCGGCATCTGACAAAAAACCTCTAATGGCAAGGGAGACTGACTGTATATTTTGCTTGGCTTGCGAGAATGTCTGTCCTGTGCAAGCAATTAAGATCTCAAAAAGAGGTTAGCGGGAAAATAACGGTAGGCCTATAAGGACTTGTGAGTTGAAAGACTCCGATGCTAATACACGCTCTGCCAACGCCTCTCACACAATTCCTGTGGAATCTCTTTGTTGGAATAGCTGTTGTAATAACTCTGTATACCTGTAATTTCTATTATCTTGTCTTTTTGGCGCGTCAAAAAAAGAAAACAAAATCTATAGAACTAAAAGAAACTCCTACCGTAACAATCCAGCTTCCAATTTATAATGAAAAATATGTGGCGGCTAGACTTGTAAATGCTGTTTGCGCCCAAGACTATCCAAAAGAAAAGCTATGCATCCAAGTACTGGATGATTCTGATGATGATACATCTGACATTCTAGAAGACTTGGTAAATGATTACAAAAAGAGAGGATTTGACATAATGCATGTCAGACGGGGAAATCGAAAAGGGTACAAGGCAGGTGCACTACGCTATGCGATGAACTTTGCAAAAGGAGATTTTGTTGCTATATTTGATGCAGATTTTATTCCACCTTCATGGTTTCTAAAAAAAGCGCTCTCATACTTTTGCAAACCAGAGATAGGTCTAGTGCAATGTAGGTGGGGTCATGTTAATGAAAAGTATTCTGCTCTGACCATGGCTCAGGCATTAAGTCTGGATTTTCATTTTCTTATAGAACAAAAAGCAAAAAGTAATTCTCACCTATTTATGAACTTCAATGGTACTGCTGGCGTGTGGAGAAGAGAATGTATCGAGGATGCTGGAGGATGGCATACCGCTACACTGGTAGAGGATCTAGATCTTAGCTACCGAGCCCAGATGAAAGGATGGAAGTGTGTGTTTATACCTGACATCGTTGTAGATGCAGAACTCCCCGTGCAGATGAATGCAGCAAAGAGACAACAATTCAGATGGGCAAAAGGATCAATTCAATGCGCTATTAAATTACTGGGTGATGTTGCAATAAAGAGAATCCCTATTGACACAAAAATTCAAGCTTTTGTTCAGCTTACAAGACACATAGCATTTCCGTTAATGCTGATGCAATTCTTAATTTTACCCGTATTGCTAGCTGCAAAAATCAATCTCTACATAGTAAGTGGGCTGCCAACTATTACAATAATGATATATCTTGCTACTGGTCCGCTTGCATACATTATGATAATTCGTAATTTGTATCATGCAAGTTGGAAATCAAAAGTACTATCCTACTTCTACGCAATCTTTTATTCTTCGGGTATGGCAGTGAATAATACAGTAGCTGTCTTTGATGCGCTATTTGGAAAGAAGAATGAATTTCTGCGAACTCCAAAATTTGGAATTGTAAAGAAGAGTGATGACTGGAGAGATAAGGCCTATGCATTACCTTTCACTAAAACAACATTACTTGAGATCTTCTTTGGCGTGTACGGGATTATAGGGATCTTTATTGCTATTTTCTCAAATAACCCCATTTTTGCTCCAATAATAGGAATTCAAGTTATAGGATTTTTCTATATTGCATATCTTAGCATATCTCATTCAACATTTAAAAAAGGCAAATCAAGAAATATACCTGTCAAAAGAGGTAATCAAAGAATGGCAACCGCATATTACAAGTTTGCTATGGGCGGAATTATGGGGCTTATAGCTCTGGGCGTAGTAATGGCTTTTGAGGAATATAGTACGACAATATACCCACTTGACCAAGCAAGAGGACTCTTATCAAGAATACAGGCCACATCAGATCCTCAAACCATTCATAATGATCTAAAAGATGTAATGATGCTTCTTCCAACACATGGAAATCCTGTGTGGATATTTCCCACCGACGACACAGACTTTGGATTGATGCAAGGTGACCTACAAACTATGCTGGGAACTGTAGATAAGGTAGCAAGTACGTCTCCAGACAGTGCGGCATTTCATGTAGGCATGCTAAATGTCCACGCAGAAGCTACTACTATTACATTTAATCTTCTTGATGCCACTCCGTACATGTATGTAAGCATATCAAACATACTGTTTGGTTGCATATGGGTTGGCGTAATAATTGGAATATTTGCAGTGTTAAAGAGAAAACGAGAACGTCTACGAGCCTATGACCTAGAAGAATAACTAGGAAATATTTAGCTCGTGCCTTACTTCATCTACCGCTCTGATTCCAAATAGATCACGGATTTGTTCCATTCTAAGCGATTCCTTTACTAGGTCAGACCCAAGCTCGCTTATCAACATTCTAAATATGTCCGTAAATCTGATTTCCCATCTGTCAGAACAATCAAAGATCTTCGACACGCTCCATTGTTTTACTTCCAGAGGAAGAGGCATCTTCGTTTCGGCCTCCACAGAAAGTCTATCAAATAGATTCACTATGTCAACTGTTTGAGATACCATTTTTTGTATGTCTCCTAGTGTTCCATACTTTGATTCTGATCTCATGCGTATGTTAGACTGGAATTCGGAAAGGCGAAGTAACCCCATGACTTCTCTTGAGGTATTCTGTGAAGTCTTGTGAGTTATACTTCTAATCTCGTTTAATTGCTGAGAAATTTCGTAGGTCGTTTTATTAAATTCAGATATGGATGCAGAGTTTCTGTTAAGTAATTCGGCAAAGTCTGACATTTTTTCCTCGATCTCTACTGTTTTACCTAATACACTATTTTTGAAATTGTTAAATTCTACATTTACATTCCTAATGTCATTACCTAATTCGCCAAGAGAATCTGTTTTCTTTATCAATGAATCAATTTCAATGCCTACGTTTCTGATCTGGGAATCAAGGCCCAGTATAGGTTCTGTCTTTGTAACAATTCTCTCAATTTCAGTTTTGAGGCTAGACATACCTTCTTCAAGATGCGACATTTTTCCTGCCCTTTCAGAGATCTCTTTTGTACTTTTCTTTACTTCCTCGATCTCACTTCTTAGGTTTGAAAGTGACTCTGTCCTACTGGAAAGTTCGTCTGTACTTTTCTTTACTTCTTCAATTTCAGAATTAATATTTGATAATGATTCTGTCTTATTTGATACATTCTTTATTTCTTCTCGTATTTTTTCAGTCTTTTCTGATATGTGCATTATCATCTTGGTATTGTTTTTAGTAGAATCCAGATTATCTGCCAGAGTCTGCATCAGCTTGCTAGTATCTGGAATATTCTCTTGATTTTGATTGATTTTGTTAACCTGATTCTGGAGGCGGTTTATCTGATCATTGATCTTCTCTATGATGCTTGAATGAGCTTTTACTTGATTCATGCCATGGAAGAGTCTCTGCGTATCCTCTTCTAGAATGGTCATCTGTCTCGAACTTTTTTGAATCTGGTCTAACGAAGAGTTGACCCCATCTATCATGCTTTTTAGCGAGATTAGGATCTTCTGATTCTCAACAAAAATCTTTGACATTGTTTTTACCTCAGAAGCCAAGACTTTGGTTGCCTCAGAAATTGAGGCCATCTTCTTGAGGGCATCTGCTGTAGGATCTTTGGCTGTTCCCTTACTGCCTGATCGTTTTGCTTGTTTCACTTTAATTTACAATAACCGTAGCCGATAAAAAAGTTAGGATTTACTTCTAAAAATACGTTAAAAACACTTTAACTTTACCAACGCTTTACCATGGCAGATTGCCTGTGATGGTTTCTTTAATTTACCATTTGCAAGTCTTGAGCCATGATTTTGATAATGTATGCTACAATCTCTCCGGACTCAAAATTCATTCTACAAATACTTCATCAGATTCATTCTCAAATATCTTTTCCATTACTTTGGTTGATCGTTTGTGAATGTCCTTGTCTATTGGGTTTTTCACATTTGGCTTGCGATTCTTAAAATATGACGTTTATTCAAAGATGAAATTTCGTTAACCTTGGATTAAAATTTCATCTTACGGTATTCAAATCTTTGTGCCTATGGGTTGATAATAGTTAGTCTTGTCTTCTTGTCATATTGTAACAGTATAAAATGAGTCAATATACTACGTAATATTTTAATAAAAAAATAGTAACAGATTATTGCGAATAACAGATAAGAACCTCCTGACTCAAGTATGTTGAAATGAAAACCCTATGTATGTCAATAATTGTGTTGTCATTGATGTTATTATTGAACATAAACACAAAACAAATTTCTTATGCTGAAAATGAAAATAATCCCGTAATAATAACTCAGGTAGAACTTGATAGTGCTTTTGCATTCTTTCCTGACAATCAAACATGTTATGACAAGCCGGGTTTTGTTAATGCCTATACATGTTCTACCGATTTGGTTCCTGGCCACAAGGTGCAATGTGCATTTTTTATTGGAAGTAGTACTTGTGAACCCATTCATCAATTTACTAGTGGCACTTATCAAAGTTGTTTTAATGATGAAGGTGGCTCAAGTGCACCTCAATGGTTTGATGTATATAATACGTTAAATGATACGGTTGATTTAAAAAATTTCACTGTAACAGAAAAATGGAATCAGGAACCATATGGAAAAATTGGGCCATATCCCGGCATTGTAATATTGAAACCTTATGAGAAATGCACTTTCGGCTTTGATCCTATTGACGCGCCATTAACTATGTATTTGAAGAATATGACAATTAGTATTTCATATGACTATAACAGTGAGGGTTATGATATATCAACTCCATCTTTGTCTGATACTGAAAACGATACTAGAACTTGGCAGTTTGATGGAAATAATTGGATCTTTGCAGAACAGAACACTGTTGCAATTCCTGAGTTTTCATTTGCAATACCAGTTTTATTGATTGGCACTATACCCTTAGTTGTTTTTTATA
>JASHOW010000102.1 GCA_030038445.1 Nitrosopumilaceae archaeon | reverse complement strand
ATTGCATCTGGAATATTCTCGTGCCATGAGCCAATTGACTATGATCAGGTAATAGAAAGACTACGGCTTGGAATGTGGGTCATGATGAGGGAAGGCTCTATACGAAGAG
The DNA here is from genome assembly GCA_030038445.1 of Nitrosopumilaceae archaeon. Classification (GTDB taxonomy): domain Archaea; phylum Thermoproteota; class Nitrososphaeria; order Nitrososphaerales; family Nitrosopumilaceae; genus Nitrosotalea. The sequence continues at coordinate 3,445 of JASHOW010000102.1, read as the reverse complement.
ACCTTGACAAGATGATACCAAGCATACTCTCACATAAAACATACCTTGACAGGCTGATGTTCTGCACTGACGGAGTAACCCCAAAGGATCTTTTAGAATTTGGTCTAATTGATCATTGCGTTAAAAAATCTGTATCAATGGGCATGGAACTAATAGACGCAATAACGATTGCATCAAGAAATTGTTTTGAATATTATAAACTAGGAAACGATTTGGGAGGAATATCTCCGGGCAAACTTGCCGACATTCTAGTTTTTAATGATCTAAATAATCTAAAACCAGACAAGGTATTCGTAGGAGGTAGATTGCTGGTAGCCCATGGAAATCTTGTGTTTACAAATCCAAAACCAACAGTTGCCACGTGGATTACAAAAACAGTAAAGATTAGGCACAAGTTTACAGAAAAGGATTTCATGGTACGCCAAAAAGGCAAATCCACACAAGCCACCGTAATAAGGCTTGATACCGAAATCATAACAAAAAAAGATCAGGAAGAACTAGACATAAAGAATGAAAATGTAACTACCTCGATAGAAAAAGATGTCTGGAAGGTGGCAGCCATAGATAGGACGCATGGTACAGGAAAACAATGTGTAGGATTCTTGAAGAACTTTGGTGCCAATATTGGAGCATTTGGGTCTACACAAAGCTTTCACGAAAATGATCTGATTGTTATTGGTTCAAATGAAAGAGATATGGCCTTTGTGGCAAACGAGCTAGTAAAAATGCAGGGCGGAATGGTTGCCGCAAAAGATGGAAAAATAATATGCAAGTTTGAGATGCCCATTGCCGGACTTGTTTCTAATCTATCCATTGAAGAGGCAGTAACTAAATACAATGAGATTGACGAAAAGATAGTTGAATCAGGCTGCAAGTTTAGGCAGCCTCACCTGATCCCACTCTTTCTTCCATTTCTTGCATTGCCAGAGGTTAGAATTTTACACAGCGGAGTAGTTGATGTCAAAAACAGAACTTTTCTGAAGATCTTGGGCACGTAAAGATATTAAAAGGGGAAAATTAAACACAAACAACAGGTAATAATTTTGGCTTCAATTCAACAAACACCACAGGGTCCAGTTCTTGTGCTCAAAGAGAGCGCCCTGCAGCAAAAGGGACGAGACGCTCAGAAAAACAATATTGCTGCAGCTAAACTGGTTACCGAACTTGTACGAACAAGCCTTGGTCCAAGAGGAATGGACAAGATGCTGGTGGATTCTCTAGGCGATGTCACAATTACAAACGATGGCGCTACTATTCTAAAGGAGATTGATGTACAACATCCTGCAGCAAAGATGATGGTAGAGATCTCAAAGACGGTTGATACAGAGGTAGGGGATGGTACGACATCATCTGTTGTCTTTGCAGGCTCACTTTTGGCTAAGGCAGAAGAGCTGCTAGAAAAAGACGTTCATGCTACTGTAATTATTGAAGGATTTCAGGCTGCATCAGAAAAAGCCTTGGCCTTGCTACAAGAGCTTGCCAAGTCTGTAAGCCCAAATGAAAAAGAAGTACTCCTAAAGGTTGCAAAGACTAGCATGGAATCAAAGCTTATCTCAGAAGACAGTGACATGCTCTCAAAACTTGTTGTAGATGCAATTTTACAGGTAATTGATAAAGAGGAGAATGGCAACAAGGTAGACCTTGATAATATCAAGGTAGAAAAGAAAGCCGGCGGTTCAATTAGAAATACACACCTAATCAAGGGAATTGTACTTGACAAGGAAGTTGTGCACAGCGGCATGCCAACTAAGATAGAAAAGGCAAAGATTGCACTGCTAAACTCTGCACTTGAGATTGAAAAGACAGAGATGAGCGCAGAAATCAGGATCACAGACCCAACTCAGATGCAGATGTTCTTAGAAGAAGAAAACAGGATGCTAAAATCCATGGTAGACAAGATTCATGAAATAGGTGCCAATGTTCTCATCTGCCAAAAAGGAATAGACGACATTGCGCAGCATTATCTTGCAAAGCATGGAATTCTTTCGGTAAGAAGAGTAAAGGAAAGCGATATGACAAAACTTGCAAAAGCCACAGGGGGAAGAATCAGCAGCAACATTGATGACATGATATCAAAAGATCTTGGAAGTGCAGAAACAGTAGAACAACGAAAGGTAGAGACAGAAAAATGGGTCTTCATAGAGGGCTGCAAAAACCCGCGTGCAATTACTGTATTGATTAGAGGCGGTTCACAAAGAGTAGTAGATGAAGTAGACAGATCTCTTCATGACTCGTTGATGGTAGTAAAAGATGTTATTGAAAAACCAGCAGTTGTAGCAGGAGGCGGTGCCCCTGAAGAATTTCTTGCATCTAGCCTCAAAGAGTGGGCAGACAGGTTTGAGGGAAGAGAACAACTTGCAATCAAAAAATATGCAGAAGCTCTGGAGATAATTCCACTTACAATTGCAGAGAACGCCGGCATGGATCCAATCAACACAATGATAACCTTGCGTGCCAAACAAAGCCAAGGCAAGAAATGGACCGGCATTGATGCACGAAACACTAGGGTTGCAGACATGTATACTCTTGATATCCTAGAGCCAGTTGCAGTAAAAGAACAGATAATCAAGTCTGCAACAGAGGCGGCATGCATGATTCTAAGAATAGATGATGTTATAGCGTCATCTGGCAAGGGCGGAGGAAAAGGCGGACCTCCAATGCCTCCAATGGGCTAAATCATTTCATGCTAGAAAAACTGCAAAACATTAAGAATCTAGGCCCGGTTGTTGTTCTAAACGATTTTTTCCTTGACAGGATAATCTCTGTTTCAGATATTGGAAATTTTTACAGCCAGATAATAGAAAAAATCAATTTTGGAGGAAGTATCAGGGGAATTCCACAAAAGGACATCAAGGGGGGAAACGCCACAAATGTTGCATACGCACTTGCAAAGCTTGGCTGCCCCGTGTCTCTTATTACAATATGCGACAAGGCAAGCTCCGTGCTACTAAAAGAGATCTTCTCGGAGTTTAAGACGGCAAAACTCTTTGTAATTGACGGCAAGCCTGGCAGAACTACAGCACTTGAGTTTCAAAATGACAACAACATTGTAAATATCATGCTCTCTGATCTTGGCGACAATGAGAACTTTGGACCAGAAAAACTTGGAACGCAGGAACAAGAAGCATTGAAAAACTCTAGCGCAGTAATTGTTGCAAACTGGGCAAGCAACAAAAAGGGGACAGAGCTTGCAAAATTTGCATTTGAAAAATCAAAGAACGCACTTCATCTTCTGGACCCTGCCGATATTCAGACAAGGTCCCAAGAATTCAAGGAAGCCTTGGGCAAACTTGGCTCCAACCTAGATTCCTTGTGCATCAACGAAAACGAATGTAACATACTATCAAAACAATACAGCCTTGGGACTGTCTCTGAAACCGAGGAGACAAAAAAACTTGTCTTGGATCTGGCAAAAAAATTTTCCATATCAATTGACCTTCATACT
>JASHOW010000101.1 GCA_030038445.1 Nitrosopumilaceae archaeon | reverse complement strand
CATGCGCGTAAGGTATGGATGGAGATATCATTGAGAATAAGACGATAAATGCTATTGCGAGCGTAGCTAAAAGTACGGTACTTTTCATTACTCACCATGACTTGTATAACCATTTATAGTTTGTCATAATTTTCATAATACAAAAAATTCTTCCATCATAATTGAACCATCACCTCAATCTGTTTAAGATGTGAAACATGTAAAAATACCTGAGAAAGAGATTGAATTAATTCCAATTGTGATAAATCTCTTATTCATATTGGTATTATTTCAGTACTTGAGGCGTATTATCAAAGCAATCGCTTTACAATATTTTGCAACAATTATTGATCAAACGTACTTGAAATTAACTTGAAGCTGACAAGTCAATATCCAAGTCAACTACAGCCACAAATTGAGGGAGAATTGATTTTAGATTCAATTTAGACAAAATCTTATCATAATTTTTGATATTCTTTCCCTCAACAGATGTCAACCAGAGCCCGCGAAAGACATATTCTAGAAATACAATGTAGGTGATCTCGTTTTCCTCGATTTCTTCTACGATGGATTGTTTCATTGGATGAAAAAATGTGTTATTGTTTTCGATTTAGCTCCAAAAAAGGTCAAATCAGCCTTCGCCGTCTTTATCCCAGAAAACAGATGGGATCGGCCGGATTTGAACCGACGACCTCAGGTACCCAAAACCCGAATCATGCCAAGCTAGACCACGATCCCGATGTTGAATGCACCAAAAAGTCCCCAATTTAAGCTTCTCATAAGATATTGATATTTTAAATAACAAACCTGTCCAACGATAAACCAATGCAGATTCAAGATTATGTCAACGCGGGCAAGATAGCTTCTGAGGTAAGAGAAAATGCAAGAAAAAAATATCATGTTGGTTCAACCTTGTTTGAGATTTGCGAATCAATTGAAAAAGAGATAGAACAAAAGGGTGGCAAGTGCGCTTTTCCCGTGAACGCAAGCTTAAATGAGATTGCAGCTCACTATACCGCAGAACCAAACGACAGCATCGTGGTAAAGGAGACCGATCTTTTGAAGATTGACTTGGGAGTTCAGATAAATGGCTACATTGCAGACACCGCAGTGACTGTATGCTACGACCCAAGCTATGACTATCTTGTCCAAGCTGCAGAGTCTGCACTAAAAGAGGCAATTTCCATCATACATGCAGGTACAAAATCAAGCGATGTTGGCAAAGTCATAGAAAACACAGTAAAACAGATGGGTGGCACACCCATTGCCAACCTAAGCGGCCATTCTCTTGAGCAATACACAATTCATGCAGGCAAGTCTGTACCAAACATATGGTCCATCGGATCATTTTCTTTCCAGTCTACAGAGGCATACGCCTGTGAGCCATTTGTCACAACAACCGACGGATTGGGTTTTGTCCGTGAGGGCAGGATCAGAAATATTTTTTCTCTTGCCACAAGAAAGCGTGCAAAGGATGATGATGCCAACAAGATGATTGATTTTATCTGGAAAAAATTCAACATGTTGCCTTTTGCGCTAAGATGGCTCATGCCTGAATATGACGAAAAGACTGCAAGAAACATCTTGGACAAGTTGATTCAAAACAAGATTGTCAGATCGTACCCTATTCTTGTGGAGGCAAACAAGCAAAGGGTTGCCCAAGCAGAACACACGTTTATACCTCAGGAAAATGGTATTACCGTTACCACTATTTGACTCTACATTAACAAATCTCTTTTTTTATACAAGTTCATCAGTGCGTGATCTCTTGAATATATTTTGAAACCACTGGTAGAATCAATGTTCACACATTTTTGGTTCTAAAATATGGCTTTTCTGGTAATTGATAGTTTTCATATCTATTTCTCCGCAATGTATCCTACTTTGAATCCAGTAGTACTGTCAATATGAAAATCATACGGTTCTGCTGGACAGAACCATGTGTTATGCCCAAGCCATGGAAAATTATTTTTCCCTAGTGTAGAATTATCATAGTCCACAGCAAAAGGCATTGGCACGCAAAAAATTGTCAGTCCATAAAGTCCTTTGTGGTTTCCTGTTTTGACCCAATAAACTATAGTCGAGTCACCTGCAGAAATTGTATTGTTGCCAGAATCATTCCAAGTTGATACATCATTAGCATCTTGAGTTAGGTTGTTTGCCTCCGAAATTCCAACCCCTATTCGTACTGGAAAATCATTTAGGTTGTGGTACCTTACGCATATTTTTCCTGTAGAATTCAGAGACATGTAGAGGGTTGGTATTCCTTGGTACTTTTGTGGATATGGGTCTTGACATGGCTCAAACGAGGCAGGCAATGTATGGTTTTCAGGTGTCTGTGTTATTGTTGTATCTGCATCCGTACTAACTAGTAGCTTTATCTGGTTCTCTGTCAGGGTTACTCCGGCTTGGGGATGCCTGTGATCACTTTGAACTGTAACAGTCCTGTTTGATGAGGGCCCCGGACCAAGTGATATTCCGGACATAGAACCAGAGCCATCAGAATTCTTTGTAACATTTCCATAGGCTTCAGTGGTACCATCTGGGAATGTCATGTCAAAAGGAATGAGGTCACCGCCCGGCGTGGCTTGTGCACCATATGGAAATGAGAAGGTGACATTATGGAATTTTACTGTCATGCCATGTGCTATCGGATAAGTGGTATTTGATGCAGTCATCATGTAATAAGTCTGGTTCTTGATTGATACAATTCCAGAATCATTTTCTATTCCTTGATAAAAGTCGCCAAAAATTGTATTATTTTGGCCAAGAGAAGATGTCGTACTTATCCAATCGCGTAGTATGAGTTTTGAAATGTTATCTTGTGCGATACAGGCAGGAGATCCATCTTCTGCTTTGATGACAAGTGAAAGGTCTGGTGTACACTGTATGTTCGAAACTTGTATTCCTGATTTGAATTGTTCTAGTGGAGATTGGATCACAGAGGTTGTTTGTGAGGACGGGTTGGATATTGCAAACAAGAATGATTCTGAAATTGTTTTCTCAATGTTTGATTGATTGATTTGATCCCATATACTATATGAGAATGTCACGGTTGCATTTGCAGTGCCTGCCTCTGCTGCCACGTAGATAACATCCGAGTATGGACTGGTAGCTGTAATTTTTTCACCTGGGTCTAGTTTTTGCAAGACCATGTCTGTTGTACAGGTGATATTATTCACCCTGACTAGGACATGGCTGTCAAAAGTTGCCGAGAATGGGGCTTCACAATGTCCATGTTCAACAAATATCTGGCTTGTCGAGTTGTTGACTAGAGTCGCGTTGATTGCAAACGTGTCTCCGGCTCTGATTATAGTTGGTTGGACTTGGATATCTTGAATTGATATACCGTTTGTGTCTGCCTGAACCGGCTCTAGCTCAAATCCTAGACAAACAATTGCTGCAAGTGTTATTATTCCAAGATGTAAAGTTTTCATCATCTTGTCTCCGCTATGTATCTGTCATAATATGGGCTATTAGGAGAACAGTATTCATTTTGAATTATACCGGCAGTTTTGTTATCATCAAACCAACTTGTCCTTGAAGGGCAAAACATTGGACCTGCTCCAGGGCCGGAATCAATCATCTGCGTCACCTTTGGACTTGCCATGCCGTTCCAGCAAAGTGTAAGAAATTTGGTCTGGCCATTTGCAAAGGTAGCAGCAAAGTGTCTTGTCTCGTTTATTTTGAAGTATCCATCATAGTTTACAATTTCCGGAGGATGATGACCCAGAGTT
>JASHOW010000100.1 GCA_030038445.1 Nitrosopumilaceae archaeon | reverse complement strand
AAGATCTTTTCTGATTCTATCTCGTTTAGATACTCGGGATTGAACTGTATCCCACCTCCATAAGCTGTGTCTAGTATCTGTTGCAGGTCGTCTATGTCCAACAGGGTGCCACCGTTGAAGGGATCAAGTATCATCTCCTCTGAATATTTTACTAGAAAGTGACTAGGAAAACCAACAGGCCTAAGATCCAGTCCTATGTGGCTTGCCAGCTGAATGTAAATTATAGATAACGTGATTGGAATTCCACTTTTTTTATCAATTACCACATTTAGAAAATTGTTTCTAGGATTATAGTAATCGTCACTGTTTCCATTAAAGCCAAGATTGTCAAACATATACTCGTTTAACATGGAAATGAGATATGTTGGATTTTTTACATCGCAGATGGAATTTTGCAGCTCTTCTCCCATAGAATTTAATCTCTGGATATATTGACTAATATCAAGATCAGAAAATTCTAGAGTCTGAGCAAGTTTGAGGCATTTTTCCACAAGGGAATATCGAGGGTTTTTTGCATAGGCAATCCATTCTGCTACAAATGGATCAAAGTCACTCATATTCTCTTAAGATAACTCTCAGGATTTTTGAGCTCTCTTGTTGTGGGTGGCTTTGCAATTAGTATCTTGTATGACTCTTTGCCTATCTTGTTTGATACGTATTCGGTAAAATCCATTCCCATACTCTTTCTTACCTGATACGAGGACATGTCAGTATTTGCAAACGTTACAAGATAGTTATGAAAATCTCGGTCGTCTTTTAGGATGCTTCTTATTACAAATTCTGCCATTCCCTCCATCACGGTAAATGCTGCATGATGTGTTTGTATGGGCTTGAGCCACCTTTGATAAATGTCTAGCAACTGCGGTATGAATTCCGATATTTTTGGATCGACTGAAACATTTGTGTATGTCATCACGTCAGGACCAAGAACCTGAACTATGAAATTGTCAGGATTTAGTGTAAAAAAGAGATTTGCCCTTTGTGCTATGGGATATTCGTCTGGCACAAGAGGAAGCTGAAGGTGCTCATAGAGACCTTTTATCTTGGCGCTATCCAAAGATAAAATTATACCTGCAAGTTCTTCATTGATCTTGTTTACCTCAATTACTGCATTCTTGTTTATATCGTAAAGATTTTTTTGTATAGAATGAACCTGTTCTTCCAGTATAGTCATCTTCAAGGCACCATGATATCCTGAATTTACTTGATCAAAATTTGATTCGTATGGCGCTCCTTGCTTGTGCAAAATTATTTGCGGGTAACTGGATAAAACAAATTTATTTAGATATATAGTCGACTCATAAAAATCTCCATAGATGGTAGATATCTGCGAGATGTATCCCTTGGCATAGGTGGAATATACAAGGAACAACTGTGTGTTGTTCTTTGCAAGCTGCGCTATCTTGTCGGTATTCTCTTGTGCTATTGCGGTAAAGAGCTCGTCTACAAATAAGACAGCGTCTTTTGTGGGAAAGACCTTGTGACCTTTTAAGCGCTTGAATTCTTCCAAGTCTGGAAACTCTATTCTGTTCTCTGGTACTGTAATTCCAGTAAACTGGAATATTTTCTGGGCTCCGTCGGCAAGCAACCTGTCAGATATATTCTTGATGTCTTCAAAGACTATCTTTGAGGCAAAAGTTTCCGCTGCCTTTGACCGTGATTCTCTTATTGTGTTCTCTTCGCTTATTTCTACTGAGATTTGGTCCAAAAGGGCAAAAGCAAACTCTTCAAACTCGTCCATTCCAAACGTGATGATCTATAAAGCAATTTAACATTAACTTTGGCATCAAATGTAATTAAAAAGCCAAAAAAGATATCAAAATAACCAAAATATTACAAAACGGCTTGAAATCTACAATTTCTAATAAGATTTTCTTCCAATAACATACCAAAAGATCTTAAACTGCATATTATTTCTAATCCTGCACTTGTTAACATGCGATATTTTTTCTTTATGTATCTGTTTGAAAGAATTTAATCTTTATAAATTTGGCCAAATCTGAAAAAAATTACGCTCAAAATACTGAGGTGAGGAAATTTTGGCACATTGTGAGAAGAGTCTTCACGTTCACACAGAAATAGTTACAAACACATGAGACAGCACATTGGTATCTGATCTAAAAGGAAAGTTTAGCTTAGCTATTTACGGTATAATACTATTTTCTGTAATTGCCTCAAGTGCAAACCTTGCTTACGCTCAAACCGATACTGCTAACAAGTTTTATGCACCAGAGACTGCAGCACTGACTACCTTTGCAAGCTCTGTTGCACTGGCTGCCCCCAAAATAATAGCAGCTGGTGTACTTTTAGCTATAGGATTTGCAGTAGGAAAAGTAGTTGGTAGAATAGTAGACAAGGCTGCAAGGAGAATAATGCAAAAAGCAAATGTAGAGAACATCTCAGATGTTCATGTTGTAGAAGAGACAGTTGGCAAGTTTGACTCTGTTCACCTTATTACAGCAACAATCAAGTGGTTTGTTTATCTATTCTTCATTGTAGCAGCAATAAACGCATTACAGTTACAACAACTGACAACTGCAATGACCTCGTTATGGCTTTGGATTCCAAATCTACTTGCCTTTGTACTTATTGTTCTGATAGGCTCAATCATTGCAAACTATGTGATAAAGTGGGTAAACCATGAGCTAGTGACACGACACTATGGCGGAACAAGATATGTTGGAATAGGAGTCAAGGCCGTAGTCTACAGCATAGTCTTTGCAGTAGGACTCACACAAATTGGAGTGGGTCAGTCAATCATACCAACACTAGTCTCTGCATTCTCATGGAGCATTGCAATTGCTATAGGAGCAGCTATTGCAGTGGGCCTTGGATTTACTCTCAAGGATGTATTGCCTGCCGCAATTGCAGGTGCATCAACACAGAGAACAGTCTTTAAAGTAGGCCAAAGAATCAAGGTAGGAGACATTGCAGGAACAATCACGGCTGTTGAACTGCTACATATCATAGTGGCAAACGAGAAGAATGAGAGTATTGTGATACCAACAAAAGAACTCATGAACAAGTATGTCACAATATTGCACAAACCAAGCAAGGACGTACTGACTGTATAAGGCAGAAAAAGAATATCTTTGCGTACTTATAATCAAAAATAATGCAATCAAGCTGTACTAACCTTGATTTTAATACAATTCAAAATTCTTTTCTGTTTTACAAAACCATAACAAGTCAGTATAAGGATTCCAAAGTCTTGGACTCGGTCAGAAGATTGGTGCCACCTGACGTGCTAGAGGGAGATCTTGTACCATCGCTGTTAAAGTGGTTCAAAGATTTCATGACTTGGACGCCAAACCAAATTGCATGCGACAGATGCAGTACTGGCAAAGACCCTGTCTTTATGCAGGTCAAAGTACAGACAGGAAACTCTTGGCAGGTGCGCAAGACAGAGATTCACACTTGCAGTAAATGTGGGTCAGAGAAGATAATTCCAAGATATAGTGACGTATTAAAAATTGCTCAGGCCAGATATGGAAGATGCGGTGAATGGTCAATACTTTTTGGAGCCATTTTAAATTCAGTATCTGTAGAATCAAGAATTGCATACGATTACCTTGATCATTGCTGGAATGAAGTACTAGTTGACAACAGGTGGTTTCATGCAGATCCTACATTTCAATACCCGCACTCATTTGACAATCCGCACTATTATGAAAGAAACTGGAAGAAACAATATGTCTACGTTCTAGCATTCTCACCTGACAGGATAGAAGATGTCACAAGTAGATATACAGAACAACTGGATACAATTCTGTTACGAAGAAAGAGCTTGGGGCAGTTTGGAGATATCAATCCAAGTTCGCTTTCTGACTTGCAGAAACTATATCATTCCACCCAGTCATTGTATGGCAACTGATCTTGGTTTTAGTTTTAGGAAAAATGCGCAGGCAATGACTGCTCCAGCGCATGCCTCCATTATAGTAAAGCTGTAAAATGGCAATGCATAGTTTATGGTAAATAGTACTGCACCAATGATGGTTCCTGCCGATATGGCTATGTTTCTTAACACGTCATATACTGCAAACAGGGCAGGCCTCTTCTCTCTTGGCGTCATCTCAATTTGTAGTGCCTCATGTGTTGGGCCATAATTGACCCCGGTTACAATCATTGCAAGCAGCACCGCAAGTATGCCAAAAAATGAATGCTCAAAGATGAGAAATATCGAAAGCGGAGCAGTAGCAATGACTGATACCAACAGAACCTTTCTCTTGTCAAACTTGTCTGAAATTACGCCTAGTGGAGTGCGAATCAGGCTTGCAAAGAGAAGCTGCAAGCTCAGTATCATGCCCCACTGGAATCTATCCAGTTTTGCAATGGTGGTGCCATAAAATATCAGATATGGGCTTGTAGTAGAGTTTGCCACTATGACAAGAACATAGGCTGCAAGCAGTGGCACAAGTGCTCTTGGCAGTGTGATCAGGCTGGACCAAAATCCCTTTGAATACCCGGATACAGATTTGAATGGATTTTGTCTGGTGTCATCAAGCAATAGAGGCTGTCCTGTGCTATGTGCCCTTGATTCCCTTTCACGCAAGAACCTGACAAGAAGCATGGTGGAAACTGGTGCTGTTGCAATGGCAATCAGTGCGCCAAGCCTAAATCCCTCTACTGTTCCCATCGTATGAACAAGATATCCTCCCATTAGGGGGGCAAAGATTGAGGGTATAGTGGTAAGCGTCTGATAAAGCGACAGTTGCGTAGTTCTCCTTTTTTGCACCGTGGTATCTGCAACAAGCTGTCGCCAAGCAGTAGAGCCCACAGCTCCACCCGCGCCAATTAGAATTGGAATTGACAGTATGGTCCAGCTGTTTGAAAAGTAATAGCCGCAAAGAACTACAGGACCTATCCACGAAGTAAGAATTGCGATTTTTTTGAGGCTATGCTTTCCAGCAAAGGCCCCTCCAGCAATAGTTGACGGTATGCCAATCAGCGTTGCAAACGTGGTGATTATTCCATACTGTAGAACAGTTCCTCCAAGCGACGTAAAATAGACCGGCAGAAATGAGAGTGCAATATTGCTTATACTTGAAATTGAAGTTGCAATAACCAATATGGTTATGTTTCTATTTGGGATGATGATTTCTTTCGTATCATGGTATTTACACAAAACCGTTCTTTAACCTGTTGGGTTGCAAGATTTGTTGCATAGTACTCAAATGTGTAAAAAAGCAATTACCGTCTGCAATCTTGTCTTTTTATTTAATGCCTATTTTACTATCAGAACAGGACATTCTGAATGCTGAGATACACCGCTTGCCACGCTTCCAAGCAAGAGTTTTTTGAAGCCGCCAAGCCCTCGCGAACCCATCACTATGAGATCAACCTGGTGTAGTCTTGCATAAGATAGTAACTCGTCAGTTACTGACATGCCAAGCAAAACATCTGCCTTGACAGGAATCTTTGATGTCTCTATCTTGGATTTGATCTCTGATACCGCACCAGAAGCATCTTGTCGTATCAATTCTAACGCCTCTGCATATGACTGTCCAAATGTTGCATTCATTGGGACTTGTGGCACAACACATGCCACTATGCTAATCTCGGAGCTGTATTTTTTTGCAAGGTCGATTGCATACGCTAGTGCCCTCTTGGCAGGATCTGATTGGTCGTATGGAACCATGATGTGTTTGATCATCTTTTTACTTCAACCTCATTTCTTTAAAATTATTATTGGCTAATAATCTATTCAAAATGGGGATCCCTCTTGATCAAGCGAAAGTGTGTCTCTATCTCTGAATATGCCCTGACTATATCGGTAGAACTGACAATACCCTCAAGAGATCCCTTGCTATCTACCACGGGAATTCCGCTTACCTTGTAATCAGTCATTAATTTGGCAGCCGTTGCCAGATCATCTTGCATCTCTACTGTGAGTAATTCATTGCCAATCAAATCTCCAACTCTCATCTCTTTTGCGCTTACACTGGGTAAAAGATAATCACGAGTGCTCTTGCTAGCTTTGAAAAAGCCACTATTTCTCAGAAACGTGTCATATGTGATTACGCCAACAGACTTTCCCTCATTGTCAGTGACTATTAGCCTTGAGATCTTGTTCTTGTTTAACATATCCAAGGCAAAATAGAGGGAATCTGACTTGCGGCAGGTGATTATCTTCTTTGACATATAATCTTCAACCCTGTAAACTCTGCTGTACAGACCAGCAAAGTTTCTGGTTAGATCGGATTTTGTTATTATTCCAACCAATTCTCCGTTATTATCTACAATAATCACGGAACTTATCTGAAACGTATTCATCCTAATGGCTGACTGCATCGTAATGTCTTCGTCATCGGCGTGTATTGTAACAAGATTTCTAGTCATTACATTTTGAATGGATATCTTGTCAAGTGGTTTTGTTGTTCTGTCCTGTTGCAAGAATTTTCCTATGTCGCGCTCTGTTACTATTCCCACCGGGGAATTGCTTTTTACTACAACAATTCTCTTGATGTCATTTTTTTGCATTAAAAACAGTGCATCATTGACAGTATCTTCCAAACCTTGTGTTATGACAGGTGTGGTAAACTGGTGTAACCTAGCCCTCATTATATTATCATCCTAGGCTTTGTCCAATTTAAAGCGGCAACACTATTTTCAATCATGGTTATCACCTTGATTTGAAAAATTATCGCGCTCCCTAGATGTCATTACTGGTCAAATTAGGAACAATCTCCACCTCAACTGAGCCGTTGTTAAAACATGTCATAATTGACCTGATCTTTGATTTGTACAAAAAGTATTTTTTGCCATCTTGGCTTATCGAGCCGGAAATTCCAAGTAATTTGTGACTATGTAATCTCTGTACCCTTCGATAAGCAGTACTTATCGGTATGCCGCATTCGTTGCTAATATCTATGGCAGATTTTGGTACATGCATTGTAGATTCTAGTATAGTACGCGAGTACCTATCTGCCAAAATCTCAAGTAGGATATCTCTGGTAGTTTGCTCCTGAACCTTTTTTCCTTGTAGTAGCACTTGCATGGGTATCATTTCGGCAATTTTCGATATAACAAGTAGGAATGCATTGCATTGCAATGCATACAAGACAGCCGTGAGAATCTAATTTTTTATCAAATGTGATAATGATATTTTCATTTTAAATAACATTTTTACACATGCTGTACATGTCACAAAACGTAGAAGCGCAGTATGACAACTTTTTAGAGAGTCTTGTCTCAAAACTGGGAAAAATAGATCTCAAATTGGCAACAGATGTAATGTATTACGAAAGAAACTTTACTGATGTTGAACCCAAAGTTGAGTTAGATATACATTACAAAATCGGAAGTAACTTGGACAAGAAAAAATATGAGCTGGAATCACATTACATGGTTGCCCGTGAAGGAAAGAATGGGATTAGAGTAGTTGGGCTGGCGTCATTGGCTGATCTTGTGGAACTGTCCAAAGATCCTGACATAGAAAGAATTAGTGGATTTGCCACTTGCGCGTCCTACTAGTTAGCACACAATATTTTTTTAATTTACACATCTAATAGTCATGCTCGCTAAATTCTGAGCCCAAGGCAGTACTAACTATGGCAGTGTTTGGGGTGGTGCGAGACTTGACGGAAAGATTTGGAAGAAACTGGTAAAAGATTTGCTTTAAAAGCATCTCTGTAAAGAGAGACCATTTTATCCCAAGATTGTGCTGTACTATGAAATGATGAACTTCGCCCTCTATTCTATGGTCTGATGTCATGCCAGATGCCTTCATGTAATCCTCAAAAGCTTCTATGGCACGTTTCAAGTCATAACTGCCCTTCATGAACATTACCCAGTCCTTTACAAGTGGAATCATGACATCTATTATCTTGTTTATCGCGTCTCCTTCCATCTCATCTCCTAGTGTCTTCAAAATGTCTTTTGGAACAGGTATCATTCCTATGTTTTCAGCAAATCTATCCCAATTGACGTATTTCTCCAAAATCTGTTTTACAAGTACATTCTGAGAAATTTTTTTCTGCATTGCTTCAGTTTCCAATTCCTCTAATATTCTAGATGGTAACCGGTAACTTATGCTTCTGGTATCCTCATGCTTTGGAGGATGTGGTTTTCTCTTTACTGTCATCTAACACTAGATTCTAATGATATGGTTAAAAAATATATTTGATAAAAAATTATGAGACTGTGACAACTCCTGTTCTCCATGGGTGTATGGTGCAGAAATAATAATACATTCCAGGCTTTACAAACTTGTAGCTAAACGTATCTCCGGTATGAAGTATGTCGCTATTAAACATGGATGTCAAGTTGCCATGTCCATCTTGGCTTTGTATGACATGGCCTATGTTGTCCTCATTTTGCCATGTCACAGTTGTCCCTCTCATTATCTCCAGGTTAAGGGGTAAGAAGAATCCCTTGTTGGCAATTGCCGAATTGCCGTTTGGAATTGTTATTGTGGCATTTTCAGATACATCTACTGCAGGAATAGGATCAACTCCAGTAGCCAGATAATTTAGTATCATTTCCATGTTATTGCCTTGCATGTCTGCGCTGACCTTCCATAAGGAACCTGTACTAGTAGCAAACATTCTGCTTCCATCCATTGTTATGTTAAATGGCTGACCCTGAATTGTTTGTGCCGGCCCTTGTCCATGAAATGAACCATCAGTACCATACGAAAACGACCAGTTTTGAGGTATGATATATGCGTGTAAAAATAGATTGTTACCATATACAAGAAATGTGCCTCTTGTAATGGTTGATTGATTTGTTAACACTATTTTTAGTATGGATTGATACATCTTTGGACTTGTGCCATTCATTATCGCAGCACCGCTACCCGTCATCTCAAAGACCGATTCGGCATATGCCATACTACATAACGTAGATAACGAAATGACTGTAACCATTATTGTAAAAACCACTCTCATGTGGCATTTCATGGATTTATGTTATATAACGAGAATGAAGATTATCATTCAAGATAATCACGTGTTATATTTTAATTAAAAAAATTGGAAGAAAATTCATGATCACAATTCCAAAGGAGATACGCCAAATGATGAGGGAACAGAAGTTCATAGTGGTTGGCTCAGTTGATCTAAACGGTGTTGCAAATGTATCTCCAAGGACGGCATTTTACTTTACTGATGACTTAGTATACTGGTTAGATTTTTTCAAACACAAGTCACAAGAAAACTTTCAAGTCATACCATGGGTCAGCGTGGCAGTCTTTGACAAGAAGCAACTAAAAGGATTTCAAATGAAAGGCAAAGTAAGTTTTGTATCGGATGAACATAAGAGAAGAAACATTACTGAAATAATATTGAGGTCGGCTACAGGTAAAATATCCTCAAAGATATTTGGACAAATAAGTCAGAACAAGCATCCTGATGTCATCATATTTCATCCAAAAGTGATATACTCACTAAATCCTCAGGAGGAATCTGGTAAAACCATGTTGCATGACAAGGATGGTGAGACCATCTCATTATTTGGCAGGGTGACTGTATAGAAATACTTGCAAGTAAATTGTCTGATCTAGATATTCCTATTTTATCCACGACTCATAAGAACAGAAATCAGATTGATTTCTTGATAGATTTTTTAATCAAGATCACGTATAAAACCAAGCCTATGAGGAACCATGCCAAGGATGCTATTTTTGCCGTGTAGCTTAGATAGTACATCAGAGCTATGCAACTTACAGCTCCAATAATAGGAAAGATTGGATAGAGTGGAACCTTGAAGGGTCTTGGCATGTTAGGCTCTTTTCTTCTTAGCTTGATTACTGAAAGATGAACAAAAAGATAAGTAAAGAGTGTTCCAAAATTAAAAATTGAGGCAATAACTACTATGTTATTAAAAAATATTCCAGCAAGTACTGATATTGCAACACCGCATATGATTATGGAGACATAGGGAGTTCCAAATTTTTTATCTACCTTATCAAAACATCTTGGAAAAAGGCCATCCCTGCCCATGGCAAAACTTGACCTTGCACCAGCAGTCACTGAGCTTAATACCACAGAACCGGTAGCAATCAAAGCAGAAAAGGATACAAAATCGATTATTATGCGATTATTTGACAGGGTAGAGGCTAGGGTATCTAATGGTGATGCTACCGATCCTAGTTTGTGCCAGTCCAAGACACCGATCTCAACAAATGCGATTCCAATATAGAGAACAAAAGTGACTGCAAACGCAAGCAGCAACGCCTTTGGGATGGTCTTTTCGGGATTTTTGACCTCTTCAGAAAGCATAGAAACTGTGTTAAATCCAGCAAATGCAAAAAAGATTATTGCTGCCCCATTAAAGGTGCTGCCAACACCATTTGCAAAAAATGGCATGTAATGTTTTGGGTCAAAATGAGTAGTAAGAAAGAATGTTCCAAGAAAAATGATCAATGCTATTGCAAAGATCTTAATTATGACCATAACAGACGCAGCACCGCTGACTTGTTTTATTCCAACTACGTTAAGAGCAAGCATTATCAGGGGAATACCTGCTGCTGCAAGAATTAGTGTTGTTGTGCTCTGTAAGCCCAGTAGTACCGAAAAATAGGCGGCAAATCCAATGGAAACTGCAGCAGCAGCCACTATCTGATCAAAATAGAAAAACCATCCCACAAGAAAAGAAGGAAATCTCCCAAATGCTCTTTTTGTATACGAATACGAAGCTCCTGTCTCTGTTATAAAAGAAGAAAGCTCCGAAGCTGATAATGCGGTAAGAAGAGCTACAAAGCCAGCCAATAGAAAAGAGAGTATTACTGATGGGCCAGCCAAGCCAGCTGCAATGCCGCTTAAAACAAAGATACCTGCTCCTATG
>JASHOW010000099.1 GCA_030038445.1 Nitrosopumilaceae archaeon | reverse complement strand
AAGACAGTCAAAGACGTTGGCGTTGTAATCTTCCCGCAGCCTTGTTGTTACCTTGTCAAATACTTGGTGGCCCATACTAAGCAATGTATTTTCTATGGCAAGGCCAACAAGAATTTTTTTTGGTTTTTTACCTAGGTTATCTGAGGTCCTATTTTCTATTTCATCAGCCTTGGTACTTTTTCTATATTGTTTTCCTGTAACCAATTCAAGATATTGAAAGTTGCAGACTGGATTAGAGCAGTGATAGTTTCCTGATCCTAAGTCAAATTCAATCAGTTCCTTTGCACAATCAGGACAATACATTATCATTTGGTTTTCCCAGTACCGTACATAGTGTAAGACATTATTTATGTATAATCTTCACATGGCAAATCTAAACACCTAGGAAAAGTGCTTTTTTATATTTTCAACTTCAATCTTTATCCATTTACAGAAAATCTGCCAAACCGTGTCGTCCGTACCATCCCACTTGAAAAATGTAAATGTTACACCAGTAGAAGTAGTTGAAAAAGGGATTACCCGAAGATATGCCGGAGTCATGCCCTGTTCAGTGGGTCCTGCGTAGATGTCTATCAGGCCTGCTTTTGAATTGGTCTCAAATCTTAGGAAAACCTCCCCTATGGGCGTTACCGCCTTGTGTTTGCCGTTGACAACTATTAGATCTTTTACAAACTGTGTGCTCCATTTTGGCAGGTTTTCAATCTCAGATAAGAATTTGAACACCTTATCGCTTGACACTGGTACAACACAAGTTTCTGTAACAGATTCCAATATTGTTTGATCCTTGTGGGATTTACTTTAATGTTGTTTTTTGGTGTGTATCACAAGGTCATGTTATGATATTTTGTATTGTCCATTGTATTATGCTGGAAAAATACACGCTTTTTTCTTGATCATAATCCCCCCAGCTTGCAATGTTTTTTATCCACAGAGGAATCTCTTGCGTTGTTCCGTAGGATGTAAGTCCTGATACGTGCACTTGTATCATTTCCTTATGAATTAGGTATTTGACAAAATTTTCAAATTCGGTATCATTAATCTTGCCTTCTGACCACCATTTTATTACATCTTCCATCCATGGTTGAAGATGTGGATTTGCTTGCAATCTCAAGCTGTTTTGGCCTTGAATGTTTTCGGTGTCATTAGCATTTAGTTCAAAGCCATTGCTTCCGTAGATGACCCTTACAATGTTGGCATCTCGTGCAGTGACTTGAGCATACTCGATATGTCCTTCCTGTCCTGAGACCATGATTGATGGAACAGGCTCGGTTCCTGCAATCCACCTACCTGCTTGATATTTGGAATCTGCAATAAAATGCCCCAACCCCATAGCATGTCCAATTTCATGGGATACTGCTTTTAGAAGTCTTGTCTGGTTCTCCGTTTCCGTCTGAGAGCGGCATATCATATCGTACGTAATACCATTTTTTTCATATCTGCATTGTTGATTATATACTGGCATTAGATATGGGATAAAGACAAGTGCGGTATTAGTCTGAGGGTTTGGTATGGTTATGCCATTAAATATTGCTCCACAGGGAAAGTACATGCCGTTGTATATTGCGCCGCAGTAATCAAGCTCCTGGCTTTCATACACTATAGCTACATTACATGCTGGATCTAGATTGACTTGATTGCTTGGAGGCATGATTATCTCGTTTATCGTCCAGATAGAATTTTCAGGGCCGTTGTTTAGCTGGGTTAGCCAGTTTTCCACTCCAGTATGCGTGGTAGTGATTAGTGTTTTTGCCAGATTAGGAAATCTTGTGTCATTAGGTTCTACTTCGCAGATGGTTGGTGTATATGTTAGCTTAAAGTTCTCGTACTGATATCCCGGAGGCGTATCTGGGCAATAGGGATCATTGCATGGGTAGATTGCAAATGCATGACAAGCATTGAAAAACTGGATAGCAAGAAGAATAATTAGCACTAGGCTGAAAAATCCCTTCAAACAAATCTGCATTTCTTGTCACTTTATTAATGGTTTACTTGGGTTATACTAATTCAATTCTCTGTATAAACTGGATTTTTCATATAGAAAATACGTACTAATCACAGATCTCGCAAGACTAGAGATAAGGTCTCACGTGATCAGTTGCAACATATTGCACTGGATATATCCTATTCGTCTACTACTACCGGATGGCTGAATCTGATGCTTGTATTTCCAAACTCAAATCCTTTTTTTCTGCTTTTCATACGTGTGTTTTGGTAGTTTAGCATAAAACACTTGTTGAACTGTATTAACTAACTATGTTAACTAAAATTCATTGCTAAAGACTTGCACATTTTATTAGGTAAATTACATGATTGGTTCTCGTATTGTTATTTTGCTACTGTCAGAGTCTATCTTGTGACAGTTATCTTATGAAAATCAAATAGCTTGCATTTACAGTTTGTCTCAAGTATACTAGATATGCTTGGCTCCACTTCTTGCCCCGCGACAAATCTCTTCAGTGGTATTCCCCCATCAGACTCCATCATGATTTTAAACGACCTGCCAGATTCCCTTGTGAGTTTTATACTATAGATAGATCTCTTGTTCTTGTGACCAGAGCCTTCGTATATGACTATCTGATGCTCCTTGAGATTTACAAGATCTTCAAATAGCCCAGAAGAGATCTCGTTTTCTGCCTCAATCTCCATTGCCACTTTGGTGTGAAACCGCACAGGATCTGATGGAATCTTGGTAATGGTTCGCATTCCATGCATCAATATGCCATCCAGATCAATCTTTTTTGGAAGCAAGATGTGTCTTTTGTGTGGATTGACCAGCTTTACAAAAAATGGCCTGCCGTTGCCAATAACAAGACTTGATTCGTCCTCGCTCCCAATCCACGTAATCTTTGCCTGTTGCGCGCCAAACTTTTCAATCATGAACTTGGCTACCTTTCCTTCAATACTGTTAAACTCGCGTATTCCATGAAAGTCGCAGACAAAACACCCTTTCCCATCACACTGGTCGCATGGTCTTTGTTTTTGCGGCAGACCTCTGATGTTTTTTGTATATCTTGCCTGTAACAGTATGGCCTTTGGTTTTATCTCACAATAGTCTTTTTTGAAATCAACAGTAAACACTACGTCGGGGTTTTGATAGTCTACCTTTACTCGTATCCTTCTTGAGAATGATCTTCCCATCTCTCTTGTTACCTCACTTTTTATGCCAGTTATTCCGCGAAGTTTAAGTTCGGAGCGTATTGTGTCGTCTCTGTCGTGAATGGACGGTTGCAGTATGGCACCAATTAGAAAGGTGGAAAACTGGTACTCTTTTGATATTTCAATCATTTTTCGTACGTGCAGATCAAGATTTGACATAAGGTTTTTGCAGATATAGCATGACTTTGGTTGCTTTTTCTTTAGCTTGTCTCTGATGTAACGCCCAAGTTTCTTGTGTGATACCACACCAAGATTTTCTGCAAACATCCTGCCAAGACAGTGATCACATAGTGGATGTTCTCTAAAAATTATTCTTGCACGTTCCATTGCCAGAGCTAGTTTTTTCTTATCCACCAGATTATCATAAATGTGGCATCTATTATTCCTAAGGAAAAAGATCTGCTGCTGGACACACATGAGCTAAAACATGTTTTCATTTATTGATATTTTTCAACATGAACTTGCACAGGCAGACTTTTAATATGGGTATAGTTTTTGTTGCGTTTCCTTGTTTGTTACGCTAATGGCCTTTGTTGGACATGTATGAGCTGCATCAAGAATTTTTTGCGATTTGGCACCTTCTTCATTGATTACTTTGGATTTTGGGTTAACACGCACGTTTTTTTCCACATGAAACACTTTGGGAGCTATGGTCTCGCAGCTACAGCATGCTATACATCTTTCAGGATCAACCCTCACAGATACAGGTATCTCTTGTTCAACTTGGATTGGTTCAGTATCTTGTCTTACCTCTGCTCTTACTCTTTCATAATAGTCCCAGAATGTCTGTTCATATTGCTTCCAAAAGTCTTGGTATGCGCTCTCCGCATATTTTGTGTATCTTGTCCAGTCTTCAGAAGGAGTCTTGTCAGAATCCCTTGCACCCCAGGCGCGCCTTGAGCCAAAGCCGTATCCCTTGTTCTTTTCTTCATATTTTTTGTGGTCTGATCTTGTGCCAATGCTTCTCTTGTAATCTGCTCTGAGTGTTTGGTAAGCTTCAGATATTACCTTGAATTTTTTACTATCCTGATCTTTGTTCTTGTCTGGGTGATACTTGAGCGCCAGACTGCGGTATGCCGATTTGACATCCTTCATCGATGCACCATCCTGAAGACCCAGTACCTGATAACATTGATAGCTGTTCAATGGTTATGGTTGGTTAAACTATTTTAAAATGCTTTTTACGGATTGGGTAATAGCTATTTTTGCGCTAATTGCGTCACATATTGCTTTCAGCCTTGGATAGAAGTCAGTGTAGACGAGAATGTGTCCCCTTGCTATTTGAGTTGTTTCTTCCCATATCTTTCCTCCATGTGCTTTCACTATAGTATAATTTTAGGCCCTATTTTTCTGCCCGCAGTAAAGACCACATAAGTGCAGCACTTGATACGGCTAACACCGTCACAAACGCTATCAATATACTGTCCATGTCAAGACACTTCCTTTATTGAAACCCCGTTGTAGATGTCAGGATATTGTTTTACCAACTCCACATTAAGATTCAACACTCTGACGTAATCTGGTGCAAAGAACAGCCCATTGGTGTCTTTGTTTCTCTCAATGTCAAGCTCAACTAGAGTTTTCAAGGCATTGGCAGGTATGCCTGTAGCATTGCTTATCACAGGTATCTGCGAATAGGCATCTGTTGGTGTAATGTCTGGGTCTACTCCTGACCCAGAGTCAGTAGAGTTTCTTGGATGAAAGAATTTTGTAGAATTAAATTCTTGAGATATTAGTTCTGAACCAACTGTTTTGCCATCAAGTGTTATCTGACTGCCATTTGATTGGTATGGAAACGCAGTTTGTCCAATTGCTGTAACTAGTAATGGATACGCAACGCCAGTTATGATAATCATCAATATGGTTATTCTAATAGAAGGAGAGAATACTTTGCTTTTTATTGTTCTCATGTCATGTTGTCATCTCCAAAAGAGCGAGACTACCAAGTCAATTGCCTTGATCCCAGCAAACGGCAGTACCACTCCTCCCACTCCATATATCAACATGTTTTTGACAAATGTCTTCTGAGGAGACTCTGGTTTGTATTTGACACCTCTTAGTGACAATGGTATCAAAAATGGAATTACTATTGCATTAAATATCAGCGTGGAGATTACGGCGCTTTCAGGGCTATGAAGCTGCATCAAGTTAAGCATCTCCATTTTCGGATTTATTTTTGAGAACATGGCAGGAAGAATTGCAAAATACTTTGCCACATCATTTGCGATGGAAAATGTTGTGATTGCGCCACGTGTCATCAGAAGTTGTTTTCCAAGTTTTACTACCCGGAGTATCTTCGAAGGATCAGAATCAAGGTCTACCATGTTTGCGGCATCTCTTGCTGCCGCAGTTCCCCGATTCATTGCAAGTCCCACATCGGCTTTTGCAAGTGCAGGGGAATCATTGGTACCATCCCCAATCATTCCCACAACATGCCCCTTGACCTGTTCTTCAATCACCCTGTTTAGCTTGTCAGTTGGCTTGGCCTCTGCTATTACTTGGTCTATGTTTGCCTCTCTTGCTATAACCTGAGCCGTAAGCAGATTATCTCCCGTAATCATCACCGTGTTTATGCCAGATACATGAACTTCGTCAAGTTTTTCCCTGATCCCTTTTTTGAGGTTGTCCTTTAGCGAGACAAGCCCTATGATCTCTTCATTTATCGCAACTGCAAGAGGTGTACCTCCGGTCTTTGATATCTCCTGAGCCTTCCATCGCAACTCTGGTTCGTTTACTCTGCTGGCAATCTTTAGAACGGCCTCAACCGAGCCTTTGATAATCCTTACTTGTATGTTGGACTCTTCCAGATCTTCAACTCTAGAAGAGACCCTACTCTTTGTTTGCGAGGATGTCTTGGACAACTCTTGTAATGAAGATATTTTTTTCTTTGGAGATAGTTCAATTCCACTGTAGTGCGTCTCTGAGCTAAACTCAATTGGCTTTGATGCCAAAACCTCCATCATAAATAGCGGTTCAATTTTTTTCTCGTTTGCAAGCTCGATTATGGACTTTCCTTCGTGTGTGGAATCGTTAAAAGATGCAGCGTATGCAGCTTCAACAATGTCGCGTTCTGTGAATTTTTCCATTGGAATAAATTCTATGGCCCGGCGTGTTCCTTCTGTGATTGTACCTGTCTTGTCCAAGATCAGAACATCGCAGTCTCCCGCAGCCTCAACTCCCTTGCCAGATTTTACTATGATATTGTCTCTTGCAAGTCTGTTAATTCCTGCAATACCAATGGCAGGCAACAGTGCACCGATGGTAGTGGGCATCAAAGCCACAAGCAGCGCAAGTAAAACCGAGATATCCATGCGGTATCCCAGATAGTGCCCAAAGAAGAGCATCGTTCCAACCACAATTATAAAGATCAATGAAAGTCCTGCAAGCAGTATTGTAAGGGCGATCTCATTTTTTGTCTTGGGTCTTGTTGCACTCTCAATTAGGCTTACCATTTCATCTAGGAAGCTCTTGCCAGCTTCTGCTGTTATCTCAACTGTCACGTTATCATTTGTCACTTTTGTTCCTCCAAGTACGGGATTGTCCTTTTCCTTAAAGACAGGATTTGATTCTCCTGTCATCATAGATTCGTCTACGAATGCCTTTCCTTCCACAATAATACCGTCCCGCGGGATTATCTCTCCTGCATACACCCTGACTCTATCTCCCATCTTAAGATGGGTAGATGCTACCGCGATCTCTTTGCCATCAACCAATTTTTTTGCCTGCACCTCTTTTTCCAGACTCCTAAGGGAATCAACTTTTTTTCTTGCCTGAGCCTCCGAGAGAGATTCTGAATATGTAGCAAACCATACAGTTACAAGCAGAATTACCGCAGATTCAAAGTAGAAGGTACTGTTCTCATTTACAAATTCCGAAGAGGTGTTTGGTAACAGAGCAATTCCAAATACCAAGAAAAAACTCATCTCAACTGCAAACATTACCGGACTTTTTTTTGCGAGATATACTGGGTTTAGTTTTGTTACAGAGTCCCTGAGCATCCTTGCGTCAAACAGTGATTGACTGGTTGTTGTTTTTGCCATATTACATATCACATCGAAAATGGTCCCATTGCCAAAAATGGGAAAAATGTCAGAGCTGTTAGGATAAACACCATGACTGATAAAACTCCAACAAAAAGTGGGCCCGATGTTTTGATGGGTTCAACTACCTCTTTTCTATCTCTGGTTGTAAATGATCCTGCTATTGCAAGCATCAGTCCTATTGGGGCATAACGCCCAATTATCATAATCCATGCAGTAGACCAATTCCAAAATGGTGTGTTTGCCGAAGTGCCTAGATAGTCTGAGCCGTTGTTTGCGGAAGCAGATGTGTACTCGTACAAAACTTGGTTGAATGTTGCAGGAGTTGTCGGGGTTCCAAGTGTGTTCTGAGCATTATCTGATGTGTATGCAATTACGGTTGGAATCAGTATCAGCGCTGGATGAATCAAAAATACAAATGCCGCTAGTCTGACATCTCTTGGATTTATCTTCATGCTCATAAATTCCGGAATCTTGCCAACCATCAGGCCGACTATGAACAATGTAAGAATAATGAAAATTATCATGGTCATCATACCAGTGCCATCAGCACCTGGAATGGCCTGAACAAACATGCCCAGATAGCCTCCTATGATTGCGTTCGAGGACATGCCTGAGAGGGCAACATTTGCTGCTCCTGTGTTTGTCGCAAGTGAGGACTCCATGAACAGTGTACTGCCAAAACTTCCAAACCTTGTCTCAAGACCCGAAGGGCCGCTTGACTGTATCAGACCCATTGCCAGCATCAATCCAAAGCTAATCAGCATGACTACAAGAATGGAGATTCCCCTTCCCCTGCCAAGAAGATGAGCATATGCTATTGGCAGTGAAAATGGGATAACCAGCATCAAAATTACCTCAAATACGTTTGAAAGGCCATTGGGATTCTCAAATGGGTGTGCAGAGTTTGCACCAAAGAATCCCCCGCCATTGCTTCCAAGCTCTTTTATCGATTCAAGAGATGCAACAGGGCCTATTGTGATTGTTTGATTGCCACCTTGGAGTGTACCTACTGTTATTGATGAATCAAGCGTCTGCGGAACACCAAGAAGCAACAGCAAAAGGGCTGAAAGGAAGGCAACTGGAAGCAAAAGTGTCAGTATTATCCTGGTAAAATCAACATAGAAATTTCCCAGTCCAAACTCTTTTCTGATAAATGCCCTGATAAATGCAAAACATGAAGCTATTCCAGATGCTGGAGCTACAAACATTAGAAATACTAGACCAATCATCTGCGAGAATATAGATAGTTGTTGATCACCTACATAATGCTGCAGATCAGTATTTGTAACAAACGAGGCTGCCGTGTTAAATGCAAGATCAAGGGATAGCCCAGGTTTTGGCGACAGCGGAAGACTGTTCTGGTAAAGGAGTATTCCCATTAGAAAACCTGCTGCTATAACGTTGGTTATCACCAAGGCCAGAAAGTATTGTTTCCATGTCATCTGCTCATACTTGTCCACGCCAATTATCTTGTAGAAACCATCCTCAATTCTACCCAATGTCTTTTCAAGTGGCCTCTTTTCATAGACTATCATCCTTGCCATGTATCGTCCAAAAATAATGGCCAGACCGATAGATCCTGCAATTGCGGTTAGGAGAATTATTGTATCCACATAGGTCACTTACGTCCTTTCTCTAGAGTACGCACACCGAATTGACGTTACCATAATTATTTTTTCCACGTACGCACTTGTAGCCATGTAATTCAGCTTAGCCACCAAGATGCACAAATATAGAGATTTCTGTAATTTAAATACATTATACAATGATTAATATGTAGTTTAATTACATAAAAAACGCAATGAAAGAACCTTCCTATGTACCAGACGAGTTAGATCTTATGATACTAGAACACATGTCATCTGATGCAAACGTTCCATTCAAACAGATAGCACAGTCACTTAAAGTTGATCAGAGAACAATTGCAAAAAGGGTAAACGATATGAAAGAAAAAGGTGTTTTAAAGAATAAGATAGAGATAGACTGGTCACGCCTAGGTCTTGGAATTGGAGCCTATGTAGGTGCAGAGACAGGTCTTGGAGAAAAAGATGTTGCCAAGCTGCACGAATACATCAAAAAGGAGCCGCGAATTACGGAGGCCTATTCTACCATAGGTAACCAAGAATATTACTTCAAGGTAGTAGAAACTGATCTGCAGAGCCTAAGAGATGTTCTTATGCCCTTTGAGCCAATTACTTCAAAGCTTACAAGTTCAATAGTCTCTTCCCAGATAAAAAAATATGATGATGTTGTACTTTTGCGTTTTCTAAGGCAAAGGGGTTTTTCGCGTACAAAAAGAAAGCATTCCTAGTCACATTATTTCCAAAATATAATCATCCAAGACCCATCTTGCGCAGCATTCCCTGAAGCTGGCGTCCCTTGGATGCCTTCATCATGGTTTTAGAGTTCTTGTAGGCCTTTAGCAGTTCCTTTACCTCATGTTCTGGCCAGCCAGACCCCCTAGCAATTCTTTTTACGCGTGATGCATTTATCAAGTCAGGATCTGCCTTTTCTTCTTTTGTCATTGATTGTATGACATATCTCCACCTTTCCATGCGGTCCTCTTGTTGTTCCAGCTGGTCTTCCTTTACCATTCCAGAAAGCCCCGGCATGTTCTCCATTATGCTTCGCAGGCCTCCTGCCTTTGTGGCCTCTTCTATCTGAAAATAAAAATCCTCCATGTTCATCTTGCCGTGCGATATGCGCTTGAGCCTCTCCTCGTTTCCCTCAGTCTCAAGTCGTTTTGCCATGTCAAGCAATGCCTGAATATCTCCCATGCCAAGCAGCCTTCCGACAAATCTTGTTGGCGAAAACTTTTCCAGGTCGTCTATTCTCTCACCTGTTCCAATGTACATTATTTTCGCACCAGTTGCAGCCGCTGCTGCAAGAGCTCCGCCCCCCTTTGCGCTGGAATCAAGTTTTGTTATGATTATTCCCCCCACGGGAACAGTCTTGTGAAATGCCTCTGCCTGGCTGTAGCACTGCTGCCCTATGGTGCCATCAATTACAAGAAGTGCCAAGTCTGGGTCTGAAACCTTTCCAATTCTTGTCATCTCGTCCAGAAGATCTCTTTCTTCCTTGTGTCGTCCTGCAGTATCAATCAGTATGACATCAAAGTTCTTTCCCTCGAAATGTTTAAGTCCGTTTCTTACAATTTCAGGCGAATCCTTGTTGCCCTCCTCTCCATATACCTCGACATTTGCCTTTTCGCACATTGTCTTTAGCTGTGTCAGGGCCCCCGGCCTGTATGTGTCTGCCCCAATTACGCATACTCTGTATCCCTGTCTTGTAAGATATTTTGCAAACTTGGAAGTAATTGTTGTCTTGCCGCTTCCCTGGATTCCAAGCATCAGCACTCTATTCATCCTTCCCGGCTGGAGCTTGTACTCAGTCTCTGTTCCAAGAAGTTTTGAGAGCTCATCATACAGAATCTTTACAATGTGGTCCTTTCTTGAAAGTCCTGGAGGCGGAGTCTCTTTGAGTGAGCGTTCCTCCAAATTTTTTGTGATTTGGAAAACAAGTTTTACGTTAACATCAGACTGTAACAGTGCCCTCTGGATGTCTTTTGATAATTCTTTTATCAGTGCCTCGTCAATAGCAGAAGAATTTACTATTTTCTTTAGTGCAGCCCGAAGGCCAGTCTTGAGGCTGTCTAGCATAGTTCTTCCAAAACAGCTTCGGTTATTTCAAACCTTCCTCGGTATCCATCCCATGTCTTACTGGACTTGGTTATCTTTATGCGCCCGGAAAACAGAGGACATCCAGTCACAAATGTTTCTGCCTCGCCTCCCTCAAAGGATGCGTTAAACCCAAATTTTGTTGAAACTGCAATTAATTTTTCCACGTCCTGTTTGGTTATCTCTTTTCCAAGCCAGCTATCATCAAGTCCTTGCGCCCCTACGCTTGTGACAAGAAACTCAAACCCGGACCGAATCAGCTCATGCAGATAGTTTTTTTCATCAATGTTCCAGAGAGGCGAGACCACGTCAAGATCCAGTCCACGGCAGACTGTTTCAAAGTGATTTTTCTGAAACATGCTTCGTATACCTCCGTGCACCACTCCCTCTATTCCAAACTGCTTCTTTGCAGTCTCTAGCGCCTTTTTTAGTTCACCAATCTCTATGCTTGTGGCGTCAGAATCCGCCCTAACAGTGATCTGTGGAATCTTCATCAGATGTGCCTGTAGTTTGGTAAGCTCAATGTTTGGGTGGTGCAGCAGATGGCTTTCCTCAGATCTTGGAAATACGGTAATAAGGCACGATATGTCATGCCCCGTGGACTTGGCCTTGTATGTAGCAAATGTGCTGTCCTTTCCCCCCGAAAAAAGCGAACCCAGTCTCAATTTGCAGTCTAATTGTACACGCGCAATTAACTTTTTTCCATCTTGGCTATCTTTTCTAGGCATCCCTCACAGAGGGCCAGATGGTCCTTTAGTGTGACCTCTATGTTTGATGCAAGACATACATGACATAGGCCTTTCACACATTACATAACCAGTAATGGCGTATAACTTTTCAGGAGAGAGAAAGCCTTGGATGCCTCAATTACTCATAATCCTCATCATGATTTAGCTTGTCAGATGGCTTTTCTCGTCATCATCAGCATCCGAATCTAGCTCTTGATTCGGACTATAATAGTTCTATCCATTACTTTCCAGTATTCGACATCTTGGCCTTGGGCAACCTTGTCTTTTACCTCGTCTTCTATCTGGTACACATCAAACACTTCAAAGGTCTCAGAGTCCATCACCTGTACACCCGAATCAGTTTTTGATATGACGGAGCCTACCCTCTTGTCGATTAGAGGTACCTGCACCTGAGCACTCACTGGGGAAACATGCGGATATTTTTTCTTGTCAAATATACCTACAGCAACAATTCTTGCCTTTGCAGCCCCATGCTTTCCTGGCTTGCTGGTGTCATATTCTACTATCTTGCATGGCTCTTGGTTTGGAGCATCTACAGGTAACAAGATGTAAGAGCCAATCTTTAGTCCACCAAGTTCAGAAGGCTTGCTCATCACACAAACAGAATTTGGCAGAGTATATAACTTTTTTATTTTATTTTTTCTATAACAGAAAGGTTCAGTAAGTTGGTTAACCGTATTCCTTTTCTTGCAACTTCTTTTCTTGTCTTTTCACAATACTTGTTGTCACTCTGGTGTGTATTGTCACTTGATACCTCAAAGACAACCAAGTTGTCAAAGTATGGAAAAGTAAACTTTGGAGTCTCAGTAGATGACATTTGTAGACCTCCATATTCTGCCCTTCTTACTCTAGTGCGTTTTCCAACAATCATTGCTAGATCAGACAGATCAGACTCGGAGTGTCCATAATCAAGATAGTAAACAGAAACAAGATTTAGTTTTTGGTCGTTGAACCTTTCAAAGAATTCTTCATGTCTTGAAAATACAAAGGTAGGCTTTTCCTGCTTGTACCTATCGACCTCTTTTAGTATTGTTTGTTGATCTCGAAACCTTGCAAGAAGATACGTATTTGTATGTGATGGAAAGTACGCATTTCCATCTTCTGAAAAAGTGGCAGTAACAAAATACATGTCATCAATGTAAACAGAGTCTTCCAGTGATTCTTTTAATTTTGAGGACGATTCGTTGTGTAGATATGGTGCAAATACGTATCCTCCCTCAACCCCGTAACCAGACACGTGATCGGGATCAAACTACCTTCTTATATGTAGTTTGGTCGTACCAAAAATTTCCAAGATCTATTTCTAATTTTGGAAAATATACGATTGTTTTTCCTAGCGATAATTATTTAATACGAACAATCTGGATGAAAACCGATGTCCCACGCTAGCTCAGCCTGGTAGAGCATCCGGCTGTAGTGGTTGGCTCTCGGCTGACCGTCATCAGCCTATCAGGCTTACAGAAACCGGAGAGTCGCAAGTTCGAATCCTGCGCGTGGGACCATCATCATAAAATTCAAAAACAGAGGATTACTATATTCAACAATGTCAGAAGATTCGGGCTGGTCCTCTTTGGACGAGGTAGACCAGAAGATCATTGCAATTTTAAACAAAAATGCAAGAACTCCTTCAAAGGAGATTGCGTCCGAGCTTAGAAATGCCGGAGTGGATGTTTCAGATAGAACAATTAGAAAAAGAATTGAGCGACTTGAAAAGAGCGGAATCATAAAAGGCTACAAGGCAGTCTTGAGTGGAATCTCCACTACAGACGAATTCGAGTCATTGTTTTTGAAATTAAAGATTGTGCGTTCAATTAACACCCAAGTCGAATCGATCAGGGAGTTTGCAAAGACTTTTTCAAACTATCTTTTTGTTGCAACCCTTGATGGAGACTGGAACATGCTAATAGTTATGAGACTGGATACTGCAGAGAAAAATCCTACATCAAAGATAATCGAAAAGTTCTCTGATCAAATTTCCGATTATAGAATAAGCGGCATTCGCATAAGGGATGTCAATCTCTTGAACATGTCTCTTGTGCTTCTTACCTGATCTTGTTCTGTTCTGTTGTGTCAAGTGCATTTTTTAGCTCGTTTATTGTAAACGGTTTTTGAATAAATGCTGTGGAGCCTATTCCTATTGTTTTTCGTACCCTTGGATCATTTTTTTCATCAGCAGTTATCAGGATGATGGATAGATCAGGTTTTTTCTCCAGTAATTTCTTTGCAACAGCATCACCAGTCAAACCAGGCATCATCATGTCAAGCAATATGACAGGATTTTGTGAGTCATTGATTAATTTTGTAACAAGTGCAATGGCAGCATTTCCATTATTTGCTATCTTGATGTCATCATATCCAAGTTGCTCAAGATAGCTTTTCAGTCTTAGTGTGATTGCTGGGCTATCATCTACTACTACAATGGGCCGCTTCTCTTCAATGATTTTTGGCACATGTTTTTTTGCCTCTTCGGATAGCTTCATTGCTTTATCTATCTGCCCCGATTTGAGGAAGCACTTTGCTGCACATTGGTAAGCATAGGACGAACCATTTGCCTTTTTTGCAATCTTGAGATAGTATTTTGCTGTCAGGTCAAGTTCCTCCTTGTTGTCCTTGCCCTGCTTTGTCTTGCATTCGGAGGCAAGAAGAAGATACACGCCAGCCTTGGAGTCTTCTTTTTTAAGCTCTTTTTGAGCAAGTGACATAAATAGGTTGTAAGCAGAGATGTTTTGATCGTTTTTCATATACGTGCATGCCAAATCAAATTTTTCAAGATCCTTGTTCAACATTCAAGATAATACAGAACAAGATTATATTTTTTGAGTTACACATGCACAGTAAAACTCTTGACTTGGGTAACCAAAAGAACAAATCAAATACATATTATAAAGACCGAATTTACTGATGCCTAGTGACTGAGGAAAATACAAGTACAGGTCTTGCCCAGCCTCCAGTTAATGTGCTCTTTACACCTCTTGACATATCAAAAAAAGACGTCTGGAGTATAGATATAACACGTATTCTGGAGATGCTTGTCACCATCCTAAATCAGACAGACAAGAGGGATCTCAGGGTAGCAGGCATTGCAGCACTTTCGTCAGCAATGATTCACAGAATGAAGGTGGAGAGCATATTTGCACTGCAAAAGGCAGCCATGGAGAAAAGTCCGCTGGTTCAGAGGGAGGATGTTGATATCGAGATAATAAACATGCCATATAGGCACGAGTCCACGTATCCCGTCACCCTAGATGAACTTCTCTCTGTGCTTGAGAACCTGATTGGAACTATAGCAAATCCACGTTCAAGTCGTAGGCAGATAGAGTTTGAGCCTGTCCAAGTACCCAACTTTGACGATTATTTCATATCGCTTGAGAAGATAATAGGTCAGTATGAGCAGCTCATAATGAACAAGATAAGGCCTACAGGATCTGGCTCCTTTAGGAATGTCACCTCAGGTCTTGACCTCATAGATGTCATCAGGTGCTTTTTTGCCATACTATTTTTAGCAAGAGATGAGAAAGTTGACTTGGAACAGACAGAGGATGATATTGTGGTATCTCTTGCAAAGTAGAAGTTTACAAGTAAATCAACTGTAAGCAGGAATTTTGTTTAAGTATGTTTCAATCTCCCTTTTTGTGTAAATGGGAAAGGTAGAAGACGACGAGGCAGTTGCAAGACTAGAGGCTGCACTCTATTCTGCAGGAAGACCACTTACAATTGAGGAATTGATAAAGGCCTCTGGTACCGAGTCTAGGACCAAGACTCTTGCACTGATGACAAACATAGTAAAAAAGACCAAGTCTGCCTTTAGGGCAATAGAGATAGCATCACTTCCTGATGGCTCGTATGTATTTCAGCTAAAACCCGAGTATAATACTGTGATAAGAAGATATGCGTCAAAGCCCCTTCTTCCTACCGCTACACTTAAGACGTTATCATATATTGCCTACATGCAACCAATCTCTTCAAAAAGATTGGTCGAGGTAAGAGGCTCTGGAGTATACATGCATCTTAAGCTGCTTGAACAGTTGGCATACATCGAACATCAAAATGTAGGAAGGCTCAAGATATACAATACGACAGAAAAATTCCAAAAATACTTTGGAATACAAGGGGATAAAGATTTGCTAAAGCAGAAGCTTTTCACAAAAGTCAGATCTTCAAACCAAACTTCTCCAAGCCAATCTCCGCCACAGGCTGAAGATGTAGAATCCATGACACCGTCAAGTCGGTAAAGACATTGGCTGTGACATTTTGTTCCAAATTATATAGTTAGAGATAGAAATTGGTCATTCTCCATATTCCTTTCGTGCCAGCTCAGCCCCCTTTACCATATTCTGGAGCTTTGCGTAGGCTATCTCCGGCCTCCTTGTACGCAGACCACAATCTGGATTGACTTCAATAAGTGATGGATCACCGAGTATCTTCGATACCACCATTATCTCGTCCCTTATCTTCTCCGGAGATTCTATTGCATCGGAATGTATGTCGACTACCCCCACTCCGATTTTCGCTTTCATACCGTGTTCCTTGAAGAGTGAGAGCATCTTGAATGTATTCGGATCCACGTCACTCTCCCTGAATTTGTCTGGTGATGAATGGTTGGTAAATTCTATGAGGTAAGAATCAGCCTTGCATTCCGCAAGCTCCGGGAAGAGTTTCGAATAATCGCTGTAGCAGAGATGCACGGCTCTTCCTACTTCTTGTGAGAGACCTTCAAATGATGCATTAAGTGCATCGACAAAAAGCCCTGACTCTCCCTCGTCAGTTGCGGCAGCAGGTTCGTCTATTTGTATGAACTTTGCACCAGATTTTTCCAGTTCACGGACTACAGGATTCAGTACCTCTGTTGCGAAATCCATAACCACCTTCTCTCTGCCTTTGCGTAGGGACAATGCCTTGTTCATACAACTTGCTTCGTGTCCATATATGTAGTGTTCAAGGTAAGACCAATCAACCATGGTATACGAGCCTGTGAGGCAGGTCTTTACCTCTTTTTGGGTCTGGCTTTTCGTGAAGCCTAATTCCTTTACAAAAAAGCGTATTCCATTCTCCCGTATTGATACATTGTCATCTATGACTCCCTTTATGAAATAGTTAGCGTCAAATGCGTTCAGCACTCCGGCTCTGCTCATGCCGTTAATGTAATTGGCCATGAAGCTGTACATCTCAGTCCTTGTCTGTTCACCATTGAATACCCTGTCAAGTCCTGCTGATTCTTGCATGCGTATTGCATATATGGATGCTATCTCCTTGACCCTTTCTATGTCTGTAGTTGTTATCAGATTTGCACTCTTCTGTAGTAGACCATGACCAGAATCGTTTACTAGTTCGTTTACTTCATCCACCCCAAGTTTCTTCCCCCATTCTACTGCTGAGTCAAGAGTTTTCTTGTCAAGTTGTTCGCCAAATCTCTGGAGCCAGTATGGTCTTTGGAGGCTACCCACCTCCTGCGTCATGAAAAGTTTTTTTCTCATTTCAAAACTCTTCCTCCAGCAGAGAGTGTTTCTATCTTCCTTATAGCTATGTCGAACGGTACATCGTATAACCTGTCGTTAGGACCTATGTAATATCTCCCAGAAAACTCTGCACTCTCCAAGAATCCACCTACCGTATCTCTGATGTTATCGGAGGTTTCTACCCCAACTCTAGCCCCGTCTACAACGCCAAGGAGTAGATCCTTTGAGGTTTTTATTCTGAACCCAGTAGAATTGAGCAAGTCGACACCTATGAAATCGACTCTAGAATCCTCTACAATTGATACTACTTCTTCCGCCTCTGCTCTGGGGAAATTTATTCCCAATGTAATATCATTTACCTTTGCAAGTGATACCGACTCGGGGAACCACTCCGGCAGTAAGAAGGAACCTCGAGAGAGTTCGAATCCCACAAACGGCTCCAGAAGAAGTATACAAGAGTATCCCTTCTCCCTTAGCTTGGGCCCAC
>JASHOW010000098.1 GCA_030038445.1 Nitrosopumilaceae archaeon | reverse complement strand
TGCGTCTTGCCACCATGAGGCGAGGGTA
Organism: Nitrosopumilaceae archaeon; assembly: GCA_030038445.1. GTDB lineage: Archaea > Thermoproteota > Nitrososphaeria > Nitrososphaerales > Nitrosopumilaceae > Nitrosotalea. Next base: position 4,915 of record JASHOW010000098.1, on the reverse strand, counting down.
TTCTTCATTTGTTATTCTAAGGTATGTGTATCTCTGCTGGTCCTTAAGTTCGATATTGTACGGTGGCCTGTAACGCTTGATCATATTTGCTTCCAGCAAAAATGCCTCTTCCTCATTATCTGTCAATACAAATTCAATATCTGAAATCTTTTCAACAAGCTTCTGGGTCTTGTAATTTTGGTTCTTCAAAAAATATGATCTCACCCTGTTTTTTAGATTCTTTGCCTTTCCAATATACAAAATTTTATTATCACAGTCTTTCATGATATAGATTCCAGGATAAGGCGGTATTGTTATCTTGGAGGTATCTATTGTCATTTTTCTATGATTCTTTTTAGATACTGACCTGTATAGCTTTTAGGATTTTGTGCAACCTGTCCTGGTGTTCCGGTAGCAACAATGGTTCCGCCACCGTCCCCACCTTCTGGACCTAGGTCTATAATCCAATCAGAGTTTTTTATCACATCCATGTTGTGTTCAATTATTATTATTGTGTTTCCTAGCTTTACCAACCTGTTTAATACTTCAAGCAACTTCTGCACATCTGCAAAGTGCAGACCAGTTGTAGGCTCGTCTAGTATGTATACAGTTCTTCCGGTATCACGCTTTGACAGCTCGGAGGCAAGCTTTACTCGCTGGGCTTCTCCACCAGACAGTGTTGTTGCAGCTTGGCCAAGCTTGATGTATCCAAGACCAACATCTGAAATTGTCTGAAGTTTTCTCTGAATAGATGGGATGTTTTGGAAAAACTCCAATGCCTCTTCTACTGTCATTGAAAGGATGTCAGATATGTTTCTGTTCTTGTAATGAACTGCAAGTGTTTCAGAGTTGTATCTTTTTCCCTTGCATTCGTCGCAGACCACGTAGACATCTGATAGAAACTGCATTTCTATCTTTTTTACTCCATCGCCCTCACATGCAAAACACCTGCCATCTGCAACATTGAACGAAAACTGCCCAGCTGTATATCCACGCTCTTTTGATAATTCGGTGTTGGCATAAAGTTCTCGAATTGGAGTAAACGCGCCTATGTACGTGGCAGGATTTGAGCGTGGTGTGCGCCCTATGGGTGACTGATCTATGCCTATTACCTTATCGATCTCATCAAGTCCTGCTATGGCCCTGTGTCTTCCGGGCCTATCTGTAGAACCATAGATGTCTTTGGCCAAGGCCTTGTAGAGTATGTCATTTACAAGGGTAGACTTTCCAGAACCTGACACACCAGTTACTGTTATCATCATTCCAAGCGGGAAATGGACATCAATATCCTTGAGGTTGTTCTCTGATGCCCCTTTTACAACCATCTCTCCCTTTTTTGTATGGCTTCTCTTTTCAAATTTTATTGCATCGTGATCCTTTAGATATCTTCCAGTAACAGATTTGGCATTCTTTAAAATGTCATGTATTGTTCCTTCAAAGACTACCTCGCCTCCATGAACTCCAGCTCCTGGGCCCAAGTCAATAATCCAGTCAGAGTTTCGCATCACCTCTTCATCATGTTCTACTACAAGTATGGTATTTCCAAGATCTCGAAGCTTTGTCAGAGTCTTTATCAATTTTGAATTATCTCTCTGATGCAATCCAATTGTAGGCTCATCAAGCACATACAGTACTCCTGTAAGATTGGATCCAATCTGTGTTGCAAGTCTAATTCTCTGAGCTTCTCCGCCAGACAGAGTAGAGCTAACACGATTTAGCGTAAGATAGTTTAGCCCTACATTTCTTAGAAATTCAAGTCTTGAGAGAACCTCTTTTAGAATTGATTTTGCGATGTATCTCTCAGTCTCACTTAGCTGTAGGTTCTTGAAAAACTCATAACAAGAATCAATTGACAAGTCGCATACATCCATTATGGATAAGGAATTTATCATGACTGAAAGTGACTCGTCCTTTAGTCTTCTTCCCTTGCATGTGTTACATGGTGTCTCTCGCATGAACTTGCTTAGTTCTTCTCTTTTTGATTCAGAGTCTGTCTCTGCAAAGTTTTTCTGAAGGCTTGGAATTACTCCATGAAAAGTATTGGTATACTCCCATCTTGAATCACTTGACTGAGATTCGTATGAAAACTTGACAGCCTCGTGGCTGCCATACAGTATTATCTGTAGCTGTTCTGCAGTCATCTTGTTAATAGGCGTCATCAGATCAAAGCCATATTTTTTGCCAACATCCCTTAGCGTCTGTCTTCTAAATGATGAGAATCTACCTGACCATGGAATGATGGCTCCATCTAGGATGGATTTTGTCTTATCGGGTACAAGCAAGTCTGGTTCAAACTCCATCTTGACGCCTAAACCATGGCATGTCTTGCATGCGCCAAACGGCGAATTAAATGAAAATCCTCTAGGCTCCAACTCTCCGATTGATATTCCACAAAATGGGCATGAGTTGTTCTGAGAATAGATCTTCTCTTCGATATCTAAAATCATGACATCACCTTTTCCTGCTTTAAGCGCAGCCTGGATAGATTCGTATAACCTGCTTTTTTCCTCCCAAGTTGCCTTGAGCCTGTCCACAACGATCTCTATGTTGTGCCACTTTTGCTTGTCAAGTACTGGAAACTCGTCTGCAATTTCTATTATCTGTCCATCTACCCGAATTCTCGAATAGCCTTGTTTTTTTACATCTTCGAATATTTTTTCATAGGTTCCTTTCTTTCTTCTAACAAGTGGTGATAAGATCAATATTTTTTTTCCTTCAGATTCCTTGAGGATTGATTCACAGATTGATTCTATTGACTGGTTTGATATCTTACGCGAACATCTTGGACAATGTGGCGTTCCTATTCTTGCATACAATAACCTAAGATAATCATAGATCTCTGTTATTGTTCCAACAGTAGATCTTGGGTTTTTGCTTGTGGTCTTTTGCTGTATTGATATTGCAGGAGACAAGCCCTCAATTGAATCCACATCTGGCTTATTCATCATCTCAAGGAACTGCCTTGCATACGCAGAAAGTGATTCTACGTACCTACGCTGGCCCTCTGCATAAATAGTATCAAACGCAAGCGTAGATTTACCAGAGCCTGAAAGCCCCGTTATGACTACCAGTTTGTTTTTTGGAATATCTACACTGATATTTTTTAGATTGTGCTCCCTTGCACCGCGGACTAGAAGTCTATCGTTCATTTCTTAGCTGTCTCTGTATTTTGGTTAATCTATCTCGATATTCTATTGCATGCTCAAAGTCCAGCTCCTCAGCATAACGCTTCATGACTGCTTCTGTCTCTATTGCAAGTGTTTGTAAATCATGCTTTGACATGTGTTTTGTCTCATCTAGTGTTATGGTTTGCTGGGGTATTGCCTTGACAATTGTGGTTGGTGTGATCCCTCTCTTTTTATTGTATGCAATCTGACGATCTCTTCTTCTTTCAGTCTCTGATATGGCAAGCTTCATTGACTGGGTTGTCGTGTCTGCGTACATTATCACCGAGCCATCTACATTTCTTGCAGCCCTGCCAAAGGTCTGAATCAAACTTGTAATGTTTCTCAAAAAGCCTTCCTTGTCTGCATCTAAGATGGCAACCAAGGAGACTTCGGGGATATCAAGTCCTTCACGGAGAAGATTTATGCCTACTAATACATCAAACTCGCCCAGTCTTAACTGCCTGATAATCTCTGTTCTTTGCAGGTTCTCAATCTCTGAATGCAGGTAGCGTACCTTTACTTTATTCTTGGACAGGTATTCTGACAGATCTTCTGCCATTCTCTTTGTCAATGTAGTGACAAGCACCCTCTGGTTTTTGTCCACACGTTTTTTGATTTCTAATATCAAATCATCCATCTGGTTTTCAGTTTTTCTTACATCAAGTGTTGGATCAACCAAACCTGTTGGTCTTACAAGCTGTTCAATAACCTGAAAGCTCTTCTTTCTTTCATATTCTCCAGGAGTTGCAGATACAAAGATAGTGTTTTTGACATATCTTTCAAACTCGTCAAACTTGAGTGGTCTGTTATCAAACGCACTCGGCAATCTAAACCCGTAATCGATTAAAGATTTCTTTCTTGTGTGATCACCATTGTACATTCCATGAAGTTGCGGCAAGGTTACATGCGATTCGTCAATTACAAGTAAAAAATCATCACCAAAAAAATCCAAAAGGCAAAATGGAGGTTCACCCTTTTTTCTTCCGTCAAAATGCCTTGAATAATTTTCAATCCCAGAGCAATATCCCAACTCCTCTATCATCTCTAGATCGTATTTGGTTCGCATCTCAAGTCGTTGTTTTTCAAGTTCCGGAATCTGGCCAAGCCTCTCCTTTAGCTCATCTCTAATTGACTGGATAGCAGTTTTTCTTACATCTGACGCAATCAGATAATGCTTTGCAGGAAATATCTTGATTTGTGATACTTGTTTTTGCTCTTTTAGCGATATCGGGTCACAAATTGATATCTTTTCTACATCATCACCAAACAAAGAGACTCGAACTATTGAATCCGAATATGCTGGGATTATATCTATGGTATCTCCCTTTATTCGAAATCTTCCAGAAACAAGTTCTGTGTCATTTCTTTCATATCTTGCATTGACAAGTTTTTTTATCAAAGTGCCTCTTCCAACCTCTGCATTTTTTTCTATTGTGATTGCCATCTCCTCCCATTCGCTAGGGGAGCCAAGAGAATAGATGCAAGAGACCGTGGAGACTATTATGGTGGGCTCGTCTGATAAGATCATTGCAGTTGCCTCCAAGCGCAGCCTCTCTATTTTTTCGTTAATCTGGGTGTCTTTCTCGATATATGTGTCAGTTTGGGCAATGTAGCTCTCGGGCTGGTAATAGTCATAATATGACACAAAATATCCTACATTGTTTTTTGGAAAGAACTGCTTTAATTCCGCATAAAGTTGCGCAGCCAAAGTCTTATTGTGTGATATGACAAGCGTTTTTTTGCCAGTCCTTGCAATGACATTTGCTACA
>JASHOW010000097.1 GCA_030038445.1 Nitrosopumilaceae archaeon | reverse complement strand
ACCAACAATAGATTCAATCTTGATCATGCCGTATAAAATAACATGTCATACATCTAAATAACAATTATGAAAAAGCGGATCAAATTACCTGTTCATCTTTTCTTTCAGTTTGTATATCGAATGCCTCGGCAATTGGCGTGATGAATATCTTTCCTATTTTTGCCTTTGAACGAATAATTCCAATCACTTCATTTTTCTTTTCGTCAGGAATTATTACTTCAACAATGAATCTCTCTCCAAATTCTGGAGTGAAAATCTCAGTTCCTTTTGCTGCATGAATTTGTGGGCTGGCAGTTTTTCCTCTTCCCCATCCTCTGTATGCAGTGATTCCTCCGACAGATATTTTTTTTAATGCATCGCTTATAGGCCTTACATCATTCTCGGGCAATATTATTTCAATTTTGATCAATGTGATAAGAAAATTCTAGTGCATGTTAAAAAATCTTGTGTAAGATTCTCATCATATTTTTTAAGATTGGAAAAACCAATTAATTTTTATACCACGGTTTTTTTAATAGATGAATCTTGCCAATCGACTCGGGAGACACAGCTTGGATGCTGATCGCATCCAGCCTTGTATTGCTCATGATCCCTGCATTAGGGATGTTTGAGGCTGGATTATTACGAAAGAAAAATACTGTTTCTATTTTTATGCAGATCTTCTTTGGATTGGCACTTTTAAGCATCATGTGGTTCACGTTTGGATTTAGTTTATCATTTGGACAAGACACAGGTGAAGGAATATCAGGCAACTTGGATTGGGCATTTCTTAGAAATGTTCCGCAGGACACGGGGTTACATTATGCTCCTACAATTCCAGGACTCTTGTTCGTAAAATTCCAGATGATGTTTGCAGTCATAACTCCTTTGTTATTAACAGGCGCAATAGCAGAACGAATGAAGTTTAGCGCGTTTATTCTCTTTATTGTTGCATGGACTGGTCTGATCTATTATCCATTAGTACACTGGATATGGGGCGGCGGGTGGCTAGGTCAAATGGGAGTGGTTGATTTTGCTGGAGGAATAGTTATTCACACAAGTGCAGGCATGGGAGCTCTTGCGGCCGCTCTAGCTTTAGGCAGAAGAATGAATTATGGTTCATCGATCATGATCCCACACAGCATACCTATTGCAGTTCTAGGATCTTCACTACTGTGGCTAGGATGGTTTGGTTTTAATGCAGGGAGTGCATATGCCGCGGGAGCACTATCAGGTATTACGATAATCAATACTCAAGTAGCATCAGCCGTCGCAGCTTTGATATGGGTGGGGTTGTCGTGGATGAGAACAGGAAAGCCAAGTGTAATTGCAGCTATCAATGGTGCAATAGCAGGGCTTGCAGGAATCACGCCAGCGTCAGGGTATGTAAGTGTAGAACATGCTTTTGTAATAGGAATTGCAGTAGGCATAGCATCACACCTTGGTGTGATATTCTTCAAAGAAAGACTCAAGATAGATGATGCGCTTGACGTTAGTTCAGTACACGGGGTAGCAGGAATTGTTGGTTCTCTATCAATAGGGGTATTTGCAAGTACAATGATAAATCCAGCCGGGCCTAACGGATTATTATTTGGAAATCCACACCAACTATTAGTTCAATCAATTGGTGTTGGCGTCGCAGGCATAATGGGGTTCTTTGGAACGTTTGCAATATTGAAAGTACTGGATATCCTTATCGGTATACGTGTATCACCCAAAGTTGAAGAGGCTGGACTGGATATAGAAGAACATGCTGAACGGGCATATTCAGATGAAGACGAATTTGGAAAAATGTAGTGTTCATCTACGCTAAAATTTTGTCTTATAAATGCCGCAAAGACACACGTAATGCTGTGTTTTTTAACTAGTATTTAATTATGCTTTGACATGCACATGTACTAGAGAATAACCATCTAGAACAATCTATTTATTCTAGTTCCAAAAGAACTGGTCTAGACCAGTCTGTTTTGGAACTCCAATCAAAGTGTTAAAGTCCAAATCCATAGACGAAAGTATCTGATCAAAGGTACTTTCCATAAATTCGATGTATTTTGCAGAATCAATCTCATCTGGCCTGGCCATCTCTACAGGTTTTACACCGGGTTTGTTTATTATTTTTACATATGAAATGATATCTCCTTTTTTAATTTCTCTTGTTTGTTCTAGTAACTTGGCTGCACGTATGTGCTGTGGAACAGTTTTTACATAATCCGATGGTGCTTTACTTATCATGACATTAAATGCTAGTTTCTCAAGAGGTATCTGTCGCGTCTTTAACTGTTTGGCATATTGTGATATCATGTCACCTATAATCTGCTTTGACTGCAAGAATTCCTCCTCAGATTGTATCTTGGATAGAATATCTAGTATCTTATAGAAAAGGTCACGGATGAAGGGAGGAGTGTGTGATTTTTTTCCAGTTAAACCTTTTACATCTACCTTGCCATCTTTCTGAACTCCAAGATAATTTTTTTTCCTGGTGCTAAATACAACATATCTATATTCTTTATCGAGGTCTAGGTCTACTCCAAATTCTTCTTTTGCCCAACTGACTACATTTTGCATTTGCTCGCGCGTAGGTCCTTTGAGAAATAAAGAGTCAGTATCGCCGTATAAAACCTCGATTCCTACTGATTTGCATTTTTCAATCGTTTCTAAAATTGTAAATCTGCCTACTGCAGTGGTAGCTTCTGCTACAGGTAAGCAATATAGAGGAAATATCTCGGCGCCCATGACTCCATAACTTGCATTGAGTATGACTTTGAGCGCTTGGCTAACTACTGTATAGAGTTGTTTTTGATCATCGCTTAGAGTAGGATTTTTTGATAAACTCTTGTAATAGTTAACTCTCAAGTCACGAAGAGAGCCAATCAATATGGCGGTTAGACCATCTTTTTTCAGACATACCCAGTGCGTTGTTTCGGGTATCATGTTTTTCTTGCATTCATCATGAGTGCATCTTACTGTTTCATATGATAGATTTCGTACTTTGATGATGCTAGGGTATAGACTGGCAAAGTCCATGACAAATACATTAAAGTGGATCCCTTCTTTTGGTTCAACTACTAGGCCACCGCGATATTTTTTATCTTTGATTACTGCTTCTGTTGACGCGGTGACGGATTTTTGTTCTAGTTCATCTCTACGAGGGATTAGAAATCCATGATTTCTATGTTCATAGTAAAACAAACTTCGAATCCATTGTGACACACCAACTCTTGATATGTCATCAATTGGCATTCTGCCAATCCTTGTTATTACTACAAGTAAATTCATGAGCAGATCATTGTTAAAACTGGTAAGTTTCTGTGTTAGGCGAGCATCATTAAAACAGTAATTGGCTAGTTCATATAATGAGAGGTCGTTGAGGTCTCCCTCGTAGTCAATCTTGGATTCCTCTATCAGTCCTTCTGATATGCTGTTGAGTGAAAAATCATTATACTTGTGACTAAAGGCATAGATTTGAAACGACCTATTGGAAAAAGTTCGATACAAATCAATATGTACGCCTTGTTTGAGTGTGGCCGAATCTCTCATCATTATGAGAGGGATATCTTTTAGCTCGATTCCTAGCCTTTCCGCTCTATTATACATGTATGGCATATCAAAGTCATCTCCATTGAATGTGATAACAAAGGGGTAATTTGTCAAAATTTTGAAGGCATCGCGTATCATTTCGCTTTCTTTATCCTCATCATAGAAGGTTATTTTTACATCAGACGAAAGCTCATTGGTGCCAAGTGAGTTATTAGTCCTTTTTAGGACAAATACATGTTTGAGATCGTCACTGCCGCAAAACCCAATCGCAGTTATTTTCCTGTCAGCAATTTTAGCGTCTGGTATGCGACCTATCTCTGATTCAACTTCAATATCAAAACTTATTCTTCGAATCTTTGGAATTGGCTGATTTAGAAGATTAGCCCACTGGCTTATGTAGTCTTGGAATCCTTTTTGATCAATTATTCCAATGCTTGTAACTTTGTCATACAGTAATCCCTTTAATGCAATCTGAACCTCGTCTGAAATCGGGTAAGTAAATTCTTCTATCTTCCCATTTTTTATAGTGTAATATCTTCCCACAATGAGGGAATTGTCGTACAAATAATTTTCGTAGTATTTGATATCGGATTCCCAGGTATCAATAATATTTCTTATGCTTTTGTCAGTTTGTGTTCCACCTATTGCCAGAGGATCAGTAACTATGATCTTTGTCACGTCAACACTTTTGTCTTTTATTAGATCTTGTTTCTGAATTTTTTCTAGTTTAATCACATCTTTTCGGTCTGACAGAAACCTTAGTTCTTCTGGCTCTAATCTAGAATAACAGTATGGTTTATGTCCGGTATTATCTGTCCATAAAAGAACTTTTTGCGAAACTGGTTCATAAAATTTTAAGATAGCTGATTTTTTCTGTCCGTCATAAGTTGCCGAAACAAGTAATGCAGGTGGCATTGTGGTAGTTATTTCATCTACGGCTCCAGACAATTGCATGTTAATCTCACTTTGGTATCAAGTTGGTTGCAGGCTCTTCAAGTAGGACTTTTATCCAATAGTTTATTTTATTTTTATCCAGTACTACTACTTCAACACCAGCATCATGCAGCAGGCCATAATCTGTTTCTGGATACGATCCGAGGCATACGATTCTTCTAATGCCTATTGTTATAGCCATTTTGCTGCATTCTAAACATGTTACAAATGTAGTATACAAAGTGGTGTCTTTGGTACCTGAACCTACGCCAAGAATTGCACAGTGCATTATTGCATTTGCTTCTGCATGGTTGCATATGCACCTGTCAAGTGCCTCACCGGAAGCAATCTTACCCTCTGCGCGTAACTGGCATCGTCTGCATCCACCCTCATAACAATTTCGGACCCCTGGCGGGGTGCCATTGTATCCTGTTGCGATTTGCCTATGATCTCTTACGATGACTGCTCCTACCTGTCTTGTAATGCAATTGGATCGCAATTTTGCAAGTTCGGCTTGAAGCATAAAGTATTCATCCCATGTAGGGCGTTCAAATTCTTTTTTCACAAGGACACTGTAACTTGCTATAATATAAGATCTACAAAGAAAAAATGCACTAAAATTTGATCTCTGAATGACAATCAGCTTGAAAGAACACTTTTACCCATCAGTACCAAATTGAATATACTTGAGTTTACGTTACCTAGAACATACTCTTATCAAAAAATCCTCTGTAGAACATAGAGAATATCAAGTCAACCTTGCAAGGCAAGCAATAGCAGATAATTGTCTAGTTGTACTTCCTACAGGTCTTGGCAAAACCACTGTCGCACTTCTGGTAATGGCAGAGTTTCTTTCAAGAAGGACGGGCGGAGTATTATTTTTAGCACCAACTAGAGTATTAGCACATCAACACTATGAATTCCTAAAATCAAATCTCCTCATAGATGATATTTCTCTTATCACTGGAGAAGACACAATAAATAAACGAAAAAAACTGTGGATAAATAGTGTAATTTGTGCCACTCCAGAGATAGTAAAAAATGATCTAGAACGTCAGTTCGTATCTCCATCGCAATTCATTCTAGTCATATTCGATGAAGCACACAGAACTGTTGGAGATTATGCGTATACTAACATCGCTGAGAGATTTACTGATGTCCATACAAGAATTGTTGGAATGACTGCCACACTGCCAAGCGAGAGAGAGAAAGTGTCAGAGATATTTAGCATACTGAAGATTTCAAGCATTGGACAACGAACGGAAGATAGCCCAGATGTACAGCCATACGTACAACAAACAGATACTCAATGGATTAATGTAGAATTACCGCCTGAAATGAAACAGATTCAATCCAGCATAATGGCCTCTATAGACTCCAGATATGACGAACTTCGAAGATTAGGATTAAAGATGTCCAACACCAGATCGTTGTCAGAATTACTTCGAATGAGAAACTTTGTTGTACAGCAAAATCGAAGAGCTGCAAAACCACTTTTTACAGCAATACGCCTAACTCATGCTTTGAATGTTTTAGAATCACATGGAGTGACATCATTTCTAAGATTCTGTGAAAGGACAAGAGAGAAAAAAGGAATAGGAATCAGAGATTTGTTTGAAAGTGACTTAAGTTTTGGAAAATCTATTCGATTAGCACAAGAGGCCCAACAAAAAGGCATTGAACATCCAAAAATAACAAAGTTAAAAGAAATACTAAATGAAACTTCGGGTAAATCTTTGGTATTTACAAGTTATCGAGATTCTGTCGAAGTGATACATCAAAAACTAACTGAGATGGGTATTTCGGCAGAGTTTCTCATAGGTAAGGCAGGAGAAACTGGACTTAAGCAGAAAAAACAAATAGAAACAGTTCAGAGGTTTCGAGATGGCCAGTACAAGGTATTGATTGCTACAAGGGTTGGGGAAGAAGGCCTAGACATCTCAGAAGTAAACACAGTGATCTTTTTTGATAACGTGCCAAGCTCCATCAGATATATTCAGAGAAAAGGCCGTACTGGCAGAAAACAATATGGAAAACTGATAGTTTTAATTGCAAAAGATACAACTGACGAAACCTACTATTGGATAGGCAAACGAAAAGTAGTTGCAGCAAGAAAGATGGCAGAAAAAATGTCAAAAATTCTTAAAACACAGGATCCAATCCCAAAAACAGGTCTTGATGCTTTTCTATAGGAGAAAATTTCATAATTATTTTAAAGAACGGGAAATATCATGATATCATGACGAAGATTCATGCAGAACTTGGCGTTCTTCCAATAGGTACCTCGTCTCCAAGCTTAGGCAGATACATTGCAAATGGATTAAAGAAATTAAAGAAAGTAGATGGCATTAGATATCAAGTGACTCCCATGGGAACCATGATTGAATCAGAAGACATTGATAAAATCTTTGAAGCGGCAAAGGTTGTTACAAATGCAATATTTGACATGGGGGTGGTCAGAGTAGAAACAATTCTCAAGATTGATGAAAGAAGAGATATCGATCACTCTCTTGAGGATAAACTAAAATCAATTGATAAAACAACATAAAACTACGATATAACGAATTTACAGTTAAATACCATGAAATTACCAAAACTGCCAATGCGTTGGACAACTTTGGAAATTTTTCTTATTTTATTTATGTTCATGTCTGTCAATTTGGTATATGCACAGAATTCATCAGAAATATCTGCAAGTACCAATAAACAATCTTATGGGCCTGGAGATAGCGTGTCAATCACAGGTAGGGTTCAGAAGATAACAAGCGAAAACCCAGTCACAATAATAGTACGAAATCCGATAGGGAATGTCTATGAGGTAGGCCAAGTTAAATTAACGAATAATCTGTTTGCCCACAGTTTTGTATTAAGCGATGATGCACGAAGTGGAATCTACACCGTCAATATAAAACAAGGTGATCAAACAACACAAATTCAATTTCAAGTAGCAGGCCAAATAATTCCAGTATTTGACAACGAGATAATGGTAAGCGGTGAAAACACTAACCTTGTAAAATATGGGAATGTCGAAGTTTCAACAGAGGATAACTCCATTACCATACAGACCAATACTACAAGGATACAAAACGGATCTATTACAGAAGAATATAAAATTCCAAAGCAAGTGATAGATGCTCCGGGTGGACAATTGGTTATAAAGGAAGATGGGAATGATGTAACCTGTACGCAAACTGAAACTGACGTAGAAAGGATCCTAGATTGTCCAATTCTGGCTGGCACTAAGGAATTTGCTATACTTGGCACTGTTGTGATTCCTGAATTTGGAACGTCTGCTACATGTGTCCTGATAATTGGAACAATCATGCTTTTGGCATTCTCACAAGCTAGACTTCGTCAGTTTGGATAGTTTATTTAATAGTAAATTGTGTTGAAACTATATGATTGCGTATATTTTAGCAACATGTGTGCCTGGAAACGAGAAAGAGGTAATTGCCAAAGTCAAAGACTTGCCAAGTGTGACTGAGGTGAATGGCGTGATGGGAAAATATGATGTATTTGTAAAGATCGAAGCAAAAGATCCTACAAATGTGGATTCGGCAATATCAAAAGTACGAAACGTTGCACACGTGACAAGCACTGTGACCATGCCAGTGATCTATGGTCAGGGTGGTACAGTAGATGACGAATAACATGACACAATAGATGCTAAAACTGGTGTGTACACTACAATTACAACACAAATTTCTAACAATATTTCATTTGATAAGGTTATTTAGAAAGATAAACGCATAATATTCATTGAGAATAATAGATGTAGTAGATCCTACTAGGATAAGAAAGATACCTGACAAAACAATAATCTTAATGTCATCAGGAAATTTTATAGAACAAGGATACAAAATCAAAGATATTCATCTTAACCTGTATATTCAAAAAAAAGATCCAAAATTAGGACCTTATTCTTTGCTAACGGCATATGTAGAAACCGATAAGGGTTCAATTGAAATCACATATGATGAAGGATATAGAGGTGAAAATTCTCTCGAAGAAGCTGCAGCATTTTTGACATCTCATCTTGGAATATCAGGCTTGATTTTACGTTCAATACTACAACTTAACACTTTACAACAGTCTGTCGGGAGTCCACAGTGATTTCCATGTTCATCTCAATTTATCGAAATTTGAGCACAAACCAATTTAATCAGATCCAATATTCATAGATCTAATAGAATAGTAAAATTTCATCTAGAACATGCATATGGAAGCAGAAATTCAAACATAAATGCCGGTTCAAAAATAGGAAAGAAACAATGAAGCGGTTTAAACATTCGTTTGTAGTGGATTGTGATATAGACAGGGCTTGGAGGTTTTATACAGATATCAATCATTTGAAAATAATCACTCCAAAAAAAACACAGATAAACATCCTAAAATCTCAGGACGATATTCTCAAAGAAGGAACCGAAGTGTGGCTACAAGCAAAACTAGTTACACATACAAAATGGCATTCCAAAATAACCTATCTGAGACCATACGAGTATATTGATGAAATGATAAGTGGCAGATTCAAATTATGGAGACATGTACATAGATTCAATAAACTAAATCATTGTAAAACTGAGATAATAGATCAGATAGATTTTCAACTACCATATGGTTTCATAGGTAGAATCTTTGAAGGTTATGTGATGTTTCAGCTTTCTAATATTTTTAAATATAGAAAACAAGCGACAATACGTGTATTACAAGAAAAATCAAAGATCTAACTCGCTTGCTTCTTGTAATTTTCCAATAATCTCAAGATATGTGTATGGATCAAGTTGTTTGGCAAAACATTTGTCAATATTGATTAGATAAACAGAATGTAACCTTGCATTAAGTATGTCATTTACCTCAATTGGTGGATTTTTGTAAAACCTATCGCAAAGTTCTTTTATTTTCTGGATGTCGTCTTTAGTTCTTTTGCTTGGGGGTTTGAGAAAGAGTTTTGGTATTGGAAGTATTCCTACAACAGGAGTTGCAAGAGCAAATTTTGAGCAAAACTGGCTATATCTTGCAATCTTACTTGCTATCCTTGCAACGTAATAATCAATAGTATCAAGTGCATGATCAGGCGGTGTAAATCCCGTCTCAATTTCCATAATGAATGTACCATCACCTTTTGTTGCAAACACATCGCAGACCAGAATGTCAGAAAGGTGTTTTTCGATATCTATAGAATAACCTTGTGCAATAAGATTGGATGCGCAGATTATTTCAAGTACAGAATGATTGATTTTGACTAGATTTTTTTGATATAGTTCGATGAGTCGTTCACGCACAAAATTTATGCGAGATTTCATTTCAGGTGTTTTATTTTGAGTTAATTTCTCTGCTACAGTATACACGTCATCTGTGAATTTTTCAATATCCAAAATCTAATAATGTTCAATTGTTGCTAGGTTTTAAGAATATGGGTTACCCGAGTGCTATCCTATTATTTTTGAAAACACTTTTTATCAGGTATTAGATGGGTGCTCGTATGGAAAATCTCTCAAATAGTGATAAATTAATACTGTTACAACATGCAATAAATAAATACGAACAAGAGAATATTTTGCTTGAGAAACTCAAAACAATATTACAACAAAAGGATATTGATAGAAGTATTGCTACACTTATTGCCACTCAACAAGTAAGAAGGATAGGTCCCGACATACTTCAAAATAATGTAAGCCACATAGGAGAACTGCCTGATCTACCGTCCAATTTGAAATCAATTATAGATAGCCTTTAAGCATTCGACCGAATAATTTACAAAGGGACCATATTAAAATTTCAACATGGCGATAAAAAACATTACAGTTTTAGGTTCTGGCATAATGGGCCATGGTATTGCGCAAGTCTCTGCCATGGCTGGATACAATGTAGTGCTACGTGACATTGAACAGCAGTTTTTAGATAAAGCAATGGAAAAAATAAAGTGGAGTATTGATAAGCTTGTATCGAAGCAAAAAATTTCGATAGAAGAAGGAGAAAAAATATTTTCAAGAATAACTCCCAAGGTTGATCTTCGCGATGCACTGCAAGATTGTGATCTAATAATCGAAGCTGTTCCAGAAATCATGGATTTGAAGAAGAAAGTTTATGCAGAAGTGGATGCTGTAGCCGACAAAAATACAATCTATGCATCTAATACTAGTACCCTACCAATTACAGAAATTGCCAATCTGACAAGTAGACCAGACAAATTTATTGGAATTCATTTCTTTAATCCTCCGCAACTAATGAAACTGGTTGAGGTCATTCCGGGGCAAAAGACATCAAAAGAACTTGTTGATTTAACACTAAATTTTGTCAAATCTGTGTCAAAAGAACCAGTCTTATGTAGAAAAGATGTTGCTGGTTTCATTGTAAACAGAATATTCATACCTCTTGTTCATGAGGCTGCTTGGGCAATGGATAGAACAAGAACCTCCATGAATGAGATAGATTCAGCAGTAAAATTTACACTAAATTTCCCCATGGGAATATTTGAGCTTGCTGACTTTACAGGCCTTGACGTCATTCACAAGGCAACGATTGAAATGTATTCCAGAGATAAGAAAGTAATTAACCCTCACCCATTAATCCAGAAATTATATGATCAGAAAAAACTTGGTCAAAAAACCGGGAGTGGTTTCTATGATTATGCTGGAGAAAAATATGAACGTATTAACTTAACAGAAGAATTAGCAAAAAAGTTTGATTCTACTCAGATACTTGGAACAATACTGAACAATGTAGCATGGCTTATCACAAATCAGGCAAGTGATGTTCAAGAGATAGAAAAGGCGCTGAATCTTGGAATGGGACTAAAAAAGCCAATATTTGAAACTGCAAAAAGCTTTGGCATGTCAAACATAATCACTGAATTAAGAGATCTTTCCAAGAAACATGGCAAATTCTACGAACCTGATCCTTATCTATTATCTATCTCAAGTTGATTTGTTCTAAGATACATTTTACAGCTTCTTTTGGTTCGGTAACTCCAATTATTTTGACTTGTTGTCTGTGATCAATATATTGATCAGCATATCTATCTGCAACCCCACCTGTATTTTTGATAGCTACCATCGGTCTTTTGTGCATATAAGCTGCACAAGCTTCGGAAAGAGTCCCAGATCCGCCGCCAATAATTATCACCCCATCTCCTGAAAGTGCAGTAAGAAAATCCCTGGCAAGCCCAATGCCACTTGGAATTACAATATCACAATATTCATTGGCAAATGAAGCATCATTTTGAGGTATAATGCCAATTACCAATCCTCCAGCATCCTTTGCACCATGAGAAGCTGCCCTCATAACTCCTCCTAGGCCTCCAGTAATTAGAGCTGCACCAGATCTTGCTACCTCAATCCCTGTCTCATATGCTATCTTTTCTAGATCAGAATTAAATCCATTTTCGTTGTTTCCAATTATGAGAATTTGGGGTTTTCGTTTCAATGGTTATAATATAAAAGCCCATAATAAAATCGTAATTTGAATTGAATGAGATTTATTTTTGTTCTCTAGGCGCTGATTTTTTTTCTTCAGTATTTAGTGCAGATAGAATTTTTGCTTGACGTGGTTTTTTTATTTTTTTGATTGTTTTTTGAGACATGTTGTCAGGTGATGTTTGTACGTGGCCTTGAGATATAGATTTCTGAATTTGGATGTTTGGTTTAGGCCTGTTATTCTGTGGTTTAGTAGATTGAGGTCTGTTAGATTGAGGTTTACTAGGTTGTAGTGTGCTGTGTTGTGGCCTTTGTTGTTTTTGTTGATTTTGATTATCTCTTGAATTAGGAATTGGTCTCATTTTGTTCCATAGCACATTCATTCTAGCCCTGTATCCTTCTGCATATTCAAGTTCAGACGGTACGAGAGTAGCAGGATGTACAAACCCTTGACTTCTAATTGCAATTGCTCTTTTTACAGATATTTGTCGGACATAATCCCAATCGGCTGATGCAAATCCATCCACAGGACCAACAAGTCTTCCATTATGCATACTAAAGACTAGTGCTGATACTATTGGTATTGCGTAGTTTATGCTAGCGGGAGAATTCAATTTGACTGGCATAAGGGGCATATGGTGACTTCCCCGAGTGTTTCCAGCCACAAGATGTGGATTGCTAAAAGCAGATCCTACTTCTTCTGTTGCCGGAAAATCTTTCTGGGTTCTAATGATGCAAATCGGATCATCTTTGCCAACATATTTTCCCGCTATGTTGTGTAATCTATCGGTAGAAGCAGACAGAATTGGTTGGTTATCTCGTGTATATACGCTCGAAATCACATATCGCCCTGGATACATTAATGCGGCTTCCAGCGTAGGTTTATCTTGCCACATCTGAAGCTGGGCAATTCTGCCTTTCTCCACATCCATGACGTTTATCTTTACCCCGCCTGCCAAGTTCTTGTTAACAATAAGGCCCGTATTGCTTAATGTATCAACGAACATCCTATAAAATGGATAATTGAAAGCTCCAGGTTCGGTTTTATCAGCTGCGTAGATTGTAAATGCTTCATTAGGCCTTTCATCAAACGTCATCTCTGCTACTCCTGGTCCCATCCCTTTTATGTTTCCAGAAAATGAGTCCTTTAGAAGATCTTGACCTGCACCATAGAGTCCTTCGTTTTTAGCTACTTGGGTAGCTGATTCAAAAGCCCTCCAAGCAAGTTGGTGGATCTCTCTGTTGTCAGTTCCCCTAGTATGCGTCATAACGATATGAATATCATCCCCACAATATCCAATGTAGGAATCAATCAAGAGTCCTTTTCCGTTTCGTATTATTTGAGATTTTACAATATTTCTAACAGCAGTTAGAAGACCATCACTTGGCTTAGTATGACCTCCAATTCCGCCCACATCAGCTTTGATTACACTTACCGTGATTTTCATTGTTTCTAGTCACAAAATTCCTCGATTTATAGTATGTGAAAAATCAGATAAGCAAAAAGGCAAGACTGTAAATTATTGAAAATTTAGCCAAAACAATTTTAAAAAATCGAAATGGTAATAAAGCCCAAGTCCTCAATGGTTCGGTATGAGTGCTGCAAGCAAAAAACCACACTTAAACATGATTGTTGTTGGTCACATAGATAATGGCAAATCTACAACTATGGGACATTTCCTCATGGAACTCGGTCTTGTAGACGAAAGAACTATTGCTGCCCATGCTGCCGAGTCAGAGAAAACTGGGAAAGGTGATACTTTCAAGTATGCTTGGGTTATGGATAATATTAAAGATGAAAGAGAAAGAGGCATTACGATAGATTTGGCATTTCAAAAATTTGAGTCGCCAAAGTACTTTTTTACATTAATTGATGCACCTGGACACAGAGACTTTATTAAAAATATGATCACTGGTGCATCAGAGGCAGATTGTGCAGTACTAGTCCTTTCTGCAAAGGAAGGAGAAACAGATACTGCTACTGCACCCGGTGGACAAGCAAGGGAACATGCATTCTTGCTTAGGACTTTGGGAGTAGGCCAATTGGTAGTAGCTATTAACAAGATGGATGACAGTAATTATTCGGAGCAAGCTTATAAGGTGGCAAAAGAAAAAGCTGAAAAACTGCTCAAATCAGTAGGTTACAAGCTGGAACAAGTTCCAATAATTCCAGTTTCAGGATGGAAAGGAGATAACTTGGTAAAGAAATCCCCAAACATGGCATGGTGGACAGGAAAAACACTCTATGAAGCATTTGATGAATTTAAACTTCCAGATAAGCCGACCAATAAACCATTAAGAATCCCGGTGCAGGATGTTTATACCATTACTGGTGTCGGAACTGTACCTGTTGGTAGAGTAGAAACTGGAGTTGCCAAGCCCAACATGAAAATAGTTGTAATGCCATCCGGAGCTGCTGGTGAGATCAAGAGTATAGAAACACACCATACTCAGATGGAACAAGCAGAACCAGGAGATAACATTGGTTTTAACCTTAGAGGCATTGAAAAGAAAGATATCAAGAGAGGCGATGTCATCGGAGCGCCAGATAGTCCACCCAATGTTGCAAAAGAATTTCGAGCACAAATAATAGTCATTCATCATCCTACGGCCATTGCACCTGGATATACGCCAGTAATGCACGCACATACGGCCCAAGTCGCAGCTACCATAGTTGCATTTGAAGCCAAAATCAATCCACAATCTGGTGCAATTGAAGAAAAGGATCCAAAGTTCTTGAAAGCAGGTGATTCTGCAATTGTTAGAATCAAGCCGGTGCGACCATTGCCGATTGAGACATTCCAAGATTTCCCAGAGCTTGGAAGATTTGCTCTTCGAGATATGGGCGCAACGATTGCTGCCGGTATAGTAAAAGAGATCACTGAAAAGTTCACAAAATAACTTGTGATCTAAATGACCCAAACAGCCCGAATAAAACTAACAAGCACGAGTTTACAAAGGCTGGATGGTGTATGCAGTGAAATAAAAGGTATAGGAGAAAAAACGGGTGTCAAAGTCAAAGGCCCAACGCCTTTACCTGTAAAAAGGCTCAATATAGTCACTCGTAAATCACCATGTGGGCAAGGGACTCATACCTATGAAAAATGGGAAATGCGAATACATAGAAGAGTTATAGATCTTAGTGCTGATGATAGAGCAATAAGACAACTGATGAGAATTAAGATTCCGAACGACGTCTACATTGAGTTGACACTCAAGTAATAGTGTTAACCTTAAATTATAGACAACTTTTTTGATCATTCATGTCAGAACCAATCCAAGAAAGTAACATGCAAGAGAAACCAACTAGCTTTAGTGTGTTTTATGCATGCATGCGATGTGGTACACGTGTAAGCCAGTCAGAATTAACACGACTTCCAGAGATAAAATGTATTTGTGGTTTTAGGGTTTTTACTAAGGTTAGACCACCAGTAATAAAAACGGTAAAGGCTTACTGATTATCATCTCTTTTTCCTCTATATGTATGAACTCTTTGTAGATGAGTTCGCATCTCTTCCATACTAGAAAAATAAAGATTACATTTCTTGCAGTCATACATAGAGTCGCTATGTACAATTTGTTCGTGATGCATCAGTTCTTCTTGTTGACTGAATTTCCTATCACATTTTTGGCATTTGTATCTCTTGAAAATGTTCATGTTATCCCAATTTAGCTTTTTGTGAGTCCCAACACTCTCTACATAATTGCCCCTTGACCGGCCATTTATTTTTCGGATTGTATCTTATCATGCCAAGTTTTTTACCACAAATTTTACAGAACTCTTTTAGATTTTTGTGTTCTGTATCTTTTTTATCAAAACATGCCTTACAGAGTAGGCCCTTCATATCCCACTGATACCTAGGCTCCCACATATCTGGAACATCTTTTTCTATTTCACAAATAACACATTTTTGTCTCAAACTCAATTCATAGAACTTTTGCATCTGTGTAACATAGCAATCTCCGCATAAAGGGCCTTCTATTTGCCACTCGCTTTTTGGTTTGTGTTTGTGGCTAATCTGTTTTTTACAAATTGCACAAATTACAGACTTTCGTCCAAATAGACTCACGCTTTAAAATAAAGCAAATCCATTAAAAAAGATTGATAGATTAAGACTAAGAATGAAAAAGAAGAACTTATCGGTATTCTCTTATAATTCAGCCAGGGTTTCCTCGATAAGTTGGCTTGCATTGAGCATTCCTTTCTGTTTCGCGATTTGCTCAATTTTGCCATATTGTTCTGCAGTGAAGCAGATGGGCATAGAACGATCTTTCATATGTTCTTTGATAATTTATGATTTTATATCTTTTTTGTTGATTTTCGAAGATCACTTGGATCAGAATTTTGCCTATTCCTTGAAAACATATGTGCGTTGACCACGCATCTCTGGAGCGTTTTCTATCCCTATCAAAACAAACTCTTTTTTGCTATCCAAGAGATTCTCATTTGGACCTCGCTTATTTTCATGAATCTCCTCATATTCCTCAAGTGAGATCTTGATTCTATTGCCTATCTCCGCTTCTAGATTCATGTCCTTTATAATCTCTTTATATGTTGGCATTATCACACCGCTGAAGACCATCGCGCTACTACCGCTTCCATATGAGCCAAATCCAAATCTCTTTCCATCCAAATCTGTTCCTTTCTGAAATTCAAACTCAAGGCAGCTTCTAAAGCCCATATATAGCGACGCAGTGTACAGGTTTCCAACTATCCTTGATGCAATAAGTGAGCTAGCAAGTTTTGAGTCATAAGCATCTTGAAATT
>JASHOW010000007.1 GCA_030038445.1 Nitrosopumilaceae archaeon | reverse complement strand
CTCGGCCAGTTCATCACCTGAGCACTCAATTTTTCCGCTAACAAGAGGTTTCCTGTAGAAGGTGTTTGTTCTGAACCAGCGGGTCACTGGATCTGTTGCCTCGTTCTTCGGCTGATTTACCTTTCCTACGTAGCTAGTGTCGTCATCTATGCTGGTCTTGTACTTGAATGCCTTGCTGTACATCCCCTCAAAACCCCCGAAGCGTTCAGCGATTGGCCTAATTATGTCAAGCCAGTCAAGTTGTCCCCCCGAAATGAATGCAAACTCCTTTTGTCCCGAAATTATCTTCTGCAAGTCTGATTCAATGACTGCATTAAAATCTAATTCTGTAGCTTTGCCATCGCGAAATAGCCTGTGAACCTTCGCTGTATAAGAAGATCGTGGTGCTATTCCAGTAAGCATAGGCCCCAAGAATTTGGGGCCCTCCTCCAAATTTGTATTTTCAGGCAATACCTGTTCCAGACCCTTGAAATCTACCACCAAAACAATAATTTTCCAGCAAACAGAAGTGCATAGTGCATATACTCCACATTTTATTAACTAGGCCTGATTTTTGATAATACGTTTGATATCAAAAACGCTATTTTTGCTACATCTATTTCTTTAAGTGTAAAGACACATACGATCTCTTTATGTAAAGGAAAGACTACTGACATCATCTTACTTCCATAAGATATTGCAAAATTTTCTGCCCCAAAGTATTCATCATAATCTCTTTCCATTCTTATCCCAAATGCAATTTCTGCAAGCAGTATATCTCGTTCTTGCATGGATAAAATGACATTTAATTCGTTATTCTTATTTTGTGCAAGCAATCTGCCTTTGTTGTCTATTATTCCAACAAATCTTATTTTAGAATCCAAGTCGGCTATTTCATCACAAATGGATTCTATTACGTCAATTTGAATCACCGTAAGATTTCTCCAAGTAGAGTTGTATCGACATTGGTTTGATTGATCTTTGTATTGGCGGTTCAAATTCCTATCCATACCTACATTTGTTGCATAAAGTCACGTAATAGCCATTAGAAGAAAAATAGGCGTCGTCATAATTCTGACGTGTTTTCTCTTCTCTCTCTTTTTTATCATCAATGTCTCTTTCTATTAACATCATGTTGTTTGATCACATCGTTATCTTGTAAGCTATGATTTGGTGGTTCAGATAGCAAGTCGTTCGTATTCATTAAATAAATTTTTCAGTATTAAATTATTTAAACACTTGGATGGTTTATCCAATCGACTTCCAAGATGAGTTTTGATAAATAGCTTGAGAATTTATTAGCAAGTGTTAACATTCAAACACATTGGAGAAATATTTTATTTTTAAGGAGTTAGTATCTGACATACTTGATCTTGATGATATTTTCCTTATAGTTAGGAATGGATCAACAATATGTGAAGTAAAATCAGAACATGGTTTACCTTTCAGAATTAGGGAGCAATGGGCAACAATCGGCGACGATACTAGACCATGGCATATACACATCAATCTAGAAGAAATTATTGTTGCAAGATTTGTAAAAGAGGCAGGTTCCAATGGAAGATTCAGCTATAGCATAAGATTCTGTGATTCAAAAGACAACATATGTTTGAAAGCATATTTTGCTAGAATGTATGACAGCAATGGTACTGCGATAAATGAAAGACTAGAGACATATGAAAACATATTCTCAAAGTATGGTTCTAAAGATGTCATAGCTTTAAGTGCGGCTTCCTAGATAGAGTACATTTTTTAGCAGATTATAGAACCATTTTACAAAAGTTCTGGAGATATCTTCTTTGATGTTCTAGAAGAACAACGCCTTGTACAAGATTCTATTCACAATCCACAATGGAACGAGGTGTACGATCTTGGTTCAAAGAAATTTTTCTATTGGCAGTATCTGCACACGCAAAAGAATGGGCCAGAAAATTCAAGCTCAAGTACTTTAGGTCTTAGAAGAGAAGAATAATCACATTATTAGATGAAAACTAGGAACAACTAGACAACTTTTAGAAAGTGTTGGAATTATTTAACAAATAATTCAGTTCTGAAAAGGGAAAGATTTGAAAGGAAATTAAGAATAGCGATTCATGTCATGGCTTACATATTTTTATAATTTCAAAATAATTAATGCTTTCAATCGCACGTTTAATATTAGAGTCATTTTAACGTCTGCATATGAAGAAATCTGTGGAGAATCTTGCCACAAGCAAGATAACTGGAGGAAGACGCTATCCCCTTAGAACCAGAAGAAAATACGAGATGGATAGATATTCAGTAGAGGCAATACCAGGCCCTCATGTAACTGTCACCAGAAAAGTTCGCGGAGACAACAGAAAGACTTCGCTTAAGACAACAGATTTTGTCAACTTGTCCATATCAGGCGGCAAGATAAAAAAAGTAAAGATCATCAAAGTTCTGAAAAATCCTGCAAGCAGTGATTATGAAAGACGTGGTGTGATTTCAAAAGGTGCCGTTTTGGAAACCGAGGATGGCCAATGCAAAGTAGTTTCTAGACCAGGTCAAGACGGCACCGTAAATGCAGTCTTGCTAAAGTGATTAAAAAATGAAAGATTACGAACATGTCGTAGTCTGGCTAGATTATTTCAACAAGACACTTTCAAAAAAAATGGGTCGACGGGTTTCTCGCGAAAAAAGCATCTTTGATCCATCCCTTAAAGAATTAGAAGATGCAGCCAAAGCAGCAGGTTTTGAACCGACAGAAACTAATGATCAAGTCAGATTCCCAAGAAGGCCATATGTTAGGTCCGGCTATATCGTACTTTCAAAGGGAGAGTCAAAAACCAAAATAATTTCCACAATTGCAGGCAAGCTTGTGTCACGAAGAGCCAAACAGAACAAGTAAAGAGCTATTCTAGCTTGCAGCTAAAGTAATTTTGACAGAACTCTATTGATAACAGTACAAGATTGATTTACTAATTGCAGGAGGTAGGCGAAGTATTGCATCTAGCTAGTAGCGGCAGAGTCTTGATTAGACTTTCTAAACCGTTACGTGATGGCCAGGTCATAGTAGACAGCTCTGGAACCAAAGTAGCCAAAGTTTCTGAAATGATAGGTCCAGTCGATGCACCATACGCATCAGCAGTTCCGCTTACTAACAATATCAAAAGACAAATAGGACAGCGCGTTTACGTCGTCGAAGAATCTCCTGTAATGAAACCAAAAAGATTCAGAGGAAAAAGAAGATGAATACAATAGAATTACAAACAAATTGCCCAGAATGTCGGTCAACCCTAATTGATGACATTCACAGTGGAGAAAAAATTTGTTCTGGCTGCGGACTGGTCGCAATGGAGCAGATGGAAGACTATGGTCCAGAGTCTAGAGCAACGAATCCAGAAGAAAAAATGAGATCGGCAAGAGCAACAGGTCAAACAACTTATTCTCAGCATGACCTTGGAATCAGAACAGAGATAGCAATGGGAAGCAAAGACTTTAGTGGAAAAACAATTTCAAGCGACATGGCACTTCAGATGTACAATCTGAGAAAATGGCAGACAAGAATCAGAGTCGCGTCTCCAAGAGAGAGAAGACTTGCAAACATACTTTCAAAGATAGGAACAACCTGCCAATCGCTAGCACTGCCAAAAAACGTAATTGAGACTGCTTCCATGATATATAGAAATTTTGAGGGTCAGGCAGAAGCAAAGGGAAAATCTGTTACTTGCATGTCTGCTGCAACGATCTACATGGCATGCAAGCAGTGCGATGTTGTAAGATCGCTAGATGAGATTTGTTCTGCAACGGGAAGCACAAAAGAAGAGAAGATGAACGTAAAGCTGACTGCAAAGTATTACAGGATGCTTGTCATGGAGCTTGGCTCAAAGACAG
This sequence comes from Nitrosopumilaceae archaeon, assembly GCA_030038445.1. GTDB lineage: Archaea > Thermoproteota > Nitrososphaeria > Nitrososphaerales > Nitrosopumilaceae > Nitrosotalea. Next base: position 19,534 of record JASHOW010000007.1, on the reverse strand, counting down.
CGCCAGTAGTAACCCTTGAAAAATACATATCAAAGATTGCAAATCTGGCAAAACTCGAAGTTCGAGTGGAAAGACTTGCCGCCGAGATTGCAGAAAAGACAGAAGACCACACCTTGGCAGATGGAAAGGCACCAAATGGCCTTGCTGCTGCCTACCTTTACATTGCCTCAACACTTCTTGGACAGAGCATACTTCAAAGAGATGTCTCAAGCGTTGCTGGAATTACCGAGGTAACCATACGAAACAGATGCAAGGAGATTTTGACTGCATACAAGATCAAGGTTATCTTAAAACCAACGTTAGCCAAAAACTAACCCCTTTTCCTTTTTGTTTATTTCATAGAATGATATAGTACAAGACATTTTCATGGCCCATAATTGTGAAATATGTAGGTTTGGTATATGACATGCCTGTTAATAGACGGTCAAGAAGATTCATGTGCCTAGAAAAAGATATAAGGTAAAATAGTACCGGATGGTAAATGTACCGGATAGCGAATCAGTTGTATTCAAATAGTAACGATGCCAAAAAGGAAAACTTTACGTTTAGAATTGACCCAAAAGTCATGCAGACCATAAAAAACAGATCAAAAATTGAAAATGTAAGTGTCAATCAATTTACCAACAACCTTCTGCGAATCTCTACCGAATGGAATATCCATGCATCAGGTGCAGGATGGGTACCCATGCCAAAACAACTTCTCTTGGCGTTAATTGATAAATTTACTGAAGATGAGTTATTAGAACTTGCATGTAAAAAAGGAAAGGAGATAGCACAAGACATATTGCTTTTTATCGATGGCAAATATGATGTTGATTCTTGGATAAATTTTTTAAGAATAAGAGCTTCAGTTGCAGGTTTTCGGTATTCAGAGCAGATAGAAAACAACACTATAAAGTGCATCATTTATCACGGAATGGGAAAGAAGTGGTCTACATGGTTTGCAAACTTTTACAAAATTGTTTTTGCAGATTTGAAAAAGCACACTACGTTCGATGTCGGCGAAAATACGATAATCATAATAATAACAAGATAAATTTTAAAAGTTTTAAGAGATTTGTTTGACTGCTTGATAGATAACACTCATTTTTTCACGTACTGTACTTCATTTGCAATTAAAAACATTCAGTATTAATCATCAGGAATAATAATGATAGTCGCGCTTAATTATTTTTGTACTTTCTAATGCCATACAAGTTCGAAAAATCAATCAAAGATTACACAGTAAGACCTGAATCACGTATCAAGACGCCATGTCATACCTCATTCCAAGAATTTAGAATAGATTTTCAGAATTTGTTTATGTTTTTATAAATTCATCATTTTTCAAATTTCAAATATCGTTTTGGTCTCGTTTCACGCATGAAAACAAAATTTGAGACAATAATGGTCCAATTAGCTTGATCTAATTTTTTGTTGGATTATATACCGAAAAAGCAACAAGAAAGATGCATGGCAATACTTGAAATCAAAGACCTTCATGCCCAGAGAGATGGAAAGGAGATTCTCAAGGGAGTAAATCTCAAGACCGGTCCTGGCGAGATTCATGCCATCATGGGTCCAAATGGATCAGGTAAAAGTACTCTGGCTTACACAATTTTAGGTCATCCAAAATACGAGGTTACAAGTGGTGACATTTTGCTTGATGGTCAAAGCGTTTTGGAGATGACAGCTGACGAGCGATCAAAGAAAGGATTGTTTTTGGCATTTCAATATCCAACCGAGGTATCAGGTGTTGGATACTCACACTTTCTAAGAACTGCATACAATGCGCTAAGCAAGTCACTTGGCGACCAGAATCGTGAAGTGTTTTTGACAGTAAGAGAATTTCAAAATTATCTGAAAAAAAATCTTGACCAAGTAGGTCTCAGACAAGACTTTTTGTCAAGATACCTCAACGAGGGATTCTCCGGCGGTGAAAAGAAGAGATCAGAGGTATTACAGATGGCAGTTCTGCAGCCAAAAATATCAATACTAGACGAGCCAGACTCTGGACTTGATATTGACGCAGTACAAGCAGTTGCAAAGGCGATAAGTCAGGTCTCAAGAAAAGATGCAACCGTGATTGTAATCACCCACTATGCAAGAATTCTCAAGTTTCTTGACAAGCTTGATTACGTACACGTAATGGCACAGGGAAAGATGATAAAGGAAGGTCCGAAGGGACTTGCTGACGAGTTGGAACAGAAGGGATATTCATGGCTTGGAATCCAAGATGCGTCAGGCCAATCAAGCTCCCAAGTCTAAAATTTCTTACATACCAAAAGAAACTCCGCCTTTGAAAGTAGATATAATCATGCCAGAAGAGAATCATACAAACAACTTTTACTCAGACTGTATGAAGTATTTTGATTCGTTAAGAAAGCAGGGAAAACAAGACTTTGCCTTTGAAGACGAATTTTTCTATACTATGCCTGCCATATCTGAAAAGATGTTAATCGAGAAATAGAGAAGTCAAAATTCAAAACTTTCAGTTTCAGTTTATATATTCAGTGATTGAATTCCTCGTTGCAGAGGTATCGAAGCCCGGCCAACCGAGAAGGACTCAAGATCATGGCATAGGAAATCCTTTCCCTCAGGGGTTCGGGGGTTCAAATCCCTCCCTCTGCACTTTTCTAGAAATTGCCTAAATCACAGATACAAAATATCATCGTACTTCAGTCACAACCATATCCTCTCTCTCTTACAGTTATACAGAAGATGAAATTGTGCTAGTTCTTGTCTTCTTCCACAATGCAAGTGCAAGTATAGCCGAAACCACGGACAGCAGTGCCGCAGTCAGAAATATCTGCTCGTATGATTGCGCTGATGGAAAGCTTTTGGCCATGTTTGGTATTGTCTGTCTGTACATCTGCTGGTACATGCCTGCAACCGACGGCCCAAGCGACTGTCCGACAAGAACCAAGAGCACAGATATGCCAAGTGACACTCCAGCAACCTTTTGCGGTGACAACATCAGTATTATGTTAAATCCCCCCACAAATGAAAATGACAGACCCACAGAAATTATTGCAAGCGTGATAGATATCATGGATTCAGTTGAATGAAATGTCAGTATACCAAAAAATCCAATTGTTCCAATAATGGTTCCAAGCGCAGTAAGCCTGAAATTTCCAACTCGTGTCAGGAAAAACCCCGATGCCGCAGACACCACAAGGGAGACAATCATAAACGGTAGCTGAACAGATGCTATTGTTATTACGTCTCCTCCAAATCCAAGAGGCGCAGGGCTGCGTATCATTATCGGAATTGTCTGATATACCATAAACGTGGATATTCCAACTATGATTATGATTATGTTTGCAGGCAAGAGTATCTTGTCTGATAAAATCTTGAGATCAACTAGTGGGTGAGCTACTCTTCTTTCTAGCATTGCAAAGACTGCCAGTGATACTGCAGATCCTGCAAAAAATACTAGAGAGTCCAAGTTTCCAGATGATATTTTCTCAAGATATGATATGCCCATCAGAAACAAAACTACTGTTACAGACAGGGCCAGAGCACCTCTCACATCAATTTTGGGCGATTGCCCGTTAACCAGTTCAATCTTTTTTACATTGATGAATCTGACCATGACAAGAGCAAGACCTATTGCAATTGGAAACACAGAGAAAAATGTGGCATGCCAGCCATATGTAGAAATTATTTTTGCCCCGGCAAGAAGACCTATCACCGAACCCCCAAAAAATGTAGAGGTGAATATGCCCTGGGCCATCCCAAGTTTTTGTATTGGAAATATATCGCGCACGATACCAAAGGCAATTGGGAACATGGATATGCCTACACCCTGGGCAATCCTTGCGGCAAGAAGAAAAGACAGTGAGTTTGCAAATCCCCCAGCCAGAATTCCCAGAGAGTATATCATCATCACAACCAAGAGTATCTTCTTTTTGCCGTAAATGTCAGAGAGTTTTCCCGCTATCGGAGTCATGACAGCACCTGCTATCATGTATGAAGAGAGAATCCATGACGAGGTGTTGTATGAGATGTTAAAATCTTTTATAAAGTCAGGTATTGCAGGCAGCACCATTGTCTCCCCGTACATTGTGACAAGTGCAAGACCGCATATGATAGCAAGGGAAAGCCACGCAGAAGATGACATCAAGATAGTTGGATCATCTCCAGGCAAGTTGGGATCTTTTTTCAATTGTATATTTCACTATCTAGCAATTACCAGGACTATAAAAATACAAAAGTGGAACATTGGGTATCAAGTTACCTAATCTTCAGTTTATTGCTACTGTTTTTCTATGGCTTTACTTGCTTTTTTTGCCCTTCTCTGCCTCTGCTTGCGCGTAGGTTCGTCAAATCCCCGATGGTTTTCTCCCATGATATACCTATGAGAGTATTTATTAGAAAATTTTTTCCATAGAGATGTACCAGGTGAATGATATCACGAACCACAAGCTGCCAGGGCCAAATGCCAGAAAGATAATTGAGAGGATGAAAAGACATGCGTATGACTCTACCTTTGTGTACCCTCTAGTCATAGCAAATGGCCATGACTGTATACTTGAGGACCCAGATGGCAACCAATTCCTTGACTTTACTTCAAACATAGGGGCATGCCCCATAGGCTACTCGCATCCAGATGTGATGGAGGTGCTGGCAGAACACTCCACAAGCGGCACTCACAAGATTGCAGGGCAGGATTTTTACTCCAAGGAGCATGCCGACCTTGCAGAGACAGTTTCAACAATCATACCAAGAGATTTCAAGTCATTTTTTATCAACAGCGGTGCAGAGGCGGTGGAAAATTCGATCAAGATAGCATACAGAAAGATGGGCCCCCTGCCAGGAATATCATGTCTTGGTGCATTTCATGGAAGAACGCTTGGTGCGCTCAGCTTTACCTTTAGCAAGCCAGTGCACAAGTACAACTTTCCAGAGTTTGCAGCCAAGAGAATAAAGTTTTGCACAGATGATGACGACCCAGAGATTGACGCAGTCGAGTCCTTGCTCAAAGAGAACAAGATTGCGTTCATCTTGACAGAAGTCGTCCAAGGAGAAGGTGGATACAATGTTGCAAGCAAGAAATTCATTAGAAACCTAAGAAAATACGCAACACAGTATGGCGTACCGCTTATCCTCGATGAGGTCCAGTCAGGTGTTGGTCACACAGGCAAGTGGTGGGCCTTTGAACATTATGGAGTGAGACCGGATATAATGAGTGCTGCCAAGGCACTGCAGGTAGGTGCTGCAATATACAACAAAAAATTTGAACCCCGTGACAGGTCAGCACTATCCAGCACTTGGGGAGGTGGAAGTAGAATAGACATGGCAGTCGGTGCACGTACAATCCAGGTCATAAAACGTGACAGGCTTTTGGAGAATGCAACAAAGATGGGCGACATGCTAAAGAAAGGATTGCAGGAACTTGTTGGTAAAAAAGGAGTAGCAGATGTAAGGGGCCTCGGACTCATGATAGGCCTAGAATTTGACACGAGAGCTCACAGAGAGAAAAAGATTGACATGTTGTTCAGAAATGGCCTATTGACCCTTGGAGCGGGCCAAAAGTCTCTTAGAATCATACCGCCCCTTGTTATAACAAAAGAGCAGGTAGAGCAAGGCCTTTCGATAATGACACAGGTCCTGTCAAAAAGTTAGATTTTTACTTGTTTTGTTTTCGTTTTTCCTTGCATGTGGGGCATCGTGGGCCATAGTCTCGCGTGTTGCTTACAATAATTTTCTTGCAATCAAGACAGTAATAATAATTGGCCATCTGTAAAACTAGATTTTTTATTTCATTTCCTCACGAAATTTTTTATCGTCATCAGATAGTTTTGTCTGTTGCTTCTTGTTTCTTGACATCATTCTGCTCAGAGCTGCATACAGACCAATGAATGCAAATTGAAAGTACTCGATTTGCGGTATACTTGCAATTCCTTTAGGCGGAGGTCCTCTTGGAAAATGCATTCCACTCATGTTGCCTTGCGGATGTCCTCCTTGCGACATGTTGCCTGGCGGCGGTCCCCCTGGCATGTGTCCTCCCTGACTGCCTCCCGTAAAATTATTCATGTGAGTTCCAAACCACAATGCCACAAACACTATGGTTCCAACAATTCCAATTATTTGCCAGACTCTTCCCCATTGTTTTACGGTGGGAAGCACCCAGAAGACTTGCAATGCGCCGCCTACTAGAAAGAGTATACCCTCACCGAAATCGTGCGCTATTGACATTTGTACCATCATTAGGTGCATGATTCCTGCAATCACGGTAGTAGCTGCTGCTACAAGGGAGAGTACAAAGATCTTCTTGTCTGCAAATATAGTTTGACTCACACCTCAAACGACGAGTCTGCCTTTATAATACATTGTCTAACATTGTTAATTAACAACAGGTTACAATTTTTTGTCTAGTCATCTAGCGGTGTTGGACACTGCACCCAGTATTTTAATAGGCCTCATACTTGTCGCCAAGCTCAAGTGATGCTATCTTTAGCTTGAGTACCTCGTTTGCTCCCTCATAGATGATTATTGCCCTAGAGTCCAGAAAGTGCCTTGCCACCCTGGTTGTCTTTTGATACGCAAAAGAGCCAAAGATCTGTACTGCCCTGTTTGCACAGTCAAAGGCTGCGTTGGATGCATGAAGTTTTGATACGGCAGCAAGCCTGTCTGCCTTGGCCCTAAGTGTCTCATACTGCTTGTCCTCACGATTTAGTTTTTCTTGCCAGTTTGTGTCCTTTTCCTTGAGCTCTTCTACATAGTCATGGAGTTTTTGTCTTGCAACAGCTGTCCTGTAAATGAGCCATCGTGAGCTCTCAATGTTTAGTATCATTGATGAAAGATGTTCCTGGATGAGTTGTTTTTTGGCAAGCTCAGAGCCATGCTGAATCCTTTTTTGTGAGTACCAAATGGATTCATCTAGGCAGTCCTTCATCACGCCAATTGCACCTGCTGCAACACTTAGCCTTCCATCTATCAGCGCGCTATAGGCAATGCTCAGTCCCTTTCCTTTTGTTCCAAGAAGATTTTTCTTTGGTATGACACAGTTTTCAAATGTAATCTCAGCATTTTTTATGCTAAGCAGTCCCATCTTATTCTTCATCTCTTTTGCATGAAATCCCTTTGAATCAGTATCAACAATAAATGCGGAGATTCTTCCGTCGGGCCCTCGTGCGTATGTAGTCATCATCTGGGCAAGTGTACCGTTTCCTACCCAGTGTTTTTTGCCGTTTAGAATAAAGCTGTCACTGCTTTCCTCAAATCTTGTCTTCATGGATCTTGGATCGCTGCCTGCATCAGGTTCTGTGAGTGCAAAGGCCATGATGTTTTTTCCCGATGTAGTCTGTGTAAGGTACCTTCGCTTCTGTTCCTCATCTGCCCAGTTTTGTAAGACCATTTGCCCTATAGATACATGTGCAGAAAAAAATGTGCGCAGGGAATTTCCCTCCCTTCCAATCCTTTCAAGCGCAAATGCATATGTCAAAATGTCATAGCCCAGTCCCCCATATTTTTTCGAGATTGGGCATCCAAGCATTCCAATCTTTCCAAACTCTGGGACAATCATCTCGTTTGGCCTCTCCTCAAGATAGCACACCGTCTCATGTTCTCGAATTGATCTGCATGCTCTGTCTACCTGCCCCAGAAAATTTTTTTGTTCGTCAGAAAGATCAAAATTCATCCTGGAAAGATTTGAATATGACACTAAGAATACCTGCTATTCTTTAGCAATAAGATTATCGTATCTAGGCCTTTATCATGTCGATCTCTCGTACCCGATGTTTTGAGAGATCCACATGCATGCTGGCGTGCGATTCTTCAGTAAAAATGAGGTTGCACCTATAACATTTCCACGCCTTTGAACTCATGATATCATTTATACAATTTTTATTTATAAGGATATTGAACGATTCGTTCATTTTTTACAAAAAGAAGATTATTTCATAACATTGTTTTATAAAATTCAAAAATAACAACAGGATCATAGAATTTTTCTGGTCTAGTTTATGTCAGGTTTTTGTCCGGCCGGTTTATCTCCATGTAATTCATACCAAAGTCTAGAGTTTTGACAAGACCAGACAATTACAAAAAACTAAAAGAGTATGTAAGAAAAAAAGTAGAAAGAAACGATCCTGCCCATGACTTTGAACACATAATGCGAGTATACAACAACGCTAAAAGACTTGCAAGAATGGAGAGGGTAGAACCAAGGCTTGTGCTTGCAGCGGCCCTACTACATGATTTGGTGTCATATCCAAAATCCGACCCAAGATCCAAAAATTCCTCGACAGAGAGTGCCTCCAAGGCAAGAAAAGTCCTGACAGCACATGGTTATGCAAAAAAGGAGATGAATACGATATCAGATGCAATACGTGACCACAGTTTCTCAAGGGGTGTGGTGCCAAAGACACAAACAGGAAAAATTTTGCAGGATGCAGACAGGCTTGATGCAATAGGTGCCATAGGAATTGCAAGGACATTTTCAGTGGGAGGCGCAGAAAAAAGAGAGATTTACAATACAGAGGACCCGTTTTGCAGAATCCACAACCTTGATGATGGAAAATGGACCTTGGACCACTTTTACAAAAAATTGCTGCTTTTGGAGAAAAGGATGAGCACAAAAAGTGCAAGGCTTGAGGCAAAAAGACGGACCAAAGTAATGAAACAGTTTTTAGATGATCTTAAAGAAGAGATCTAGCCATAGTCAAGATATCTCTTGAACCTCTTTTCGATCTCTTGGTTCTTTCCGCTCAGTATTCTTTGTAGTTCTTTTTGGTATAGCATGTTGACATGACGCGTCATGTCTGCAAACTTTTCATCCTTGGAATATACCACAGAGAGAGGCTCTAGCATCTTGTAATATTCTGCAACCTTGTTTCTAAATTCCTCGATGCTTGGTCTTCTGATTCTGTTCACTCTGAACCATATGGTAGCCCAGCTTGCACCAACAACATGCGGCAATAGGTCAAACGCACGGTCTATCTCAAAGCCTTCGTCGTCTCGCATTTCTAGCCAAGAGCTTTGGCGGCAATCTTTGAGAAATATGTTACTATCATATCCGCTCCTGCCCTTTTTATAGCAGTCAGTATCTCAAGTGTAACCTCCTTTTCGTCTATCCATCCCTGCGTTGCGGCTGCTTTTACCAACGCATATTCCCCTGATACGCTATATGCCGATATTGGCACGTTAAACCTGCTCCTTGTCATTGATATCAAGTCCAGATATGCCAGTGCTGGTTTTATCATTACTATATCTACACCCTCTGATATGTCAGTCTCCACCTCGCGCATGGCTTCCTTTGGGTTGGTGTATGGAAGCTGGTAGGTCTTTCTGTCACCAAACTGTGGTGCAGAGTGTGCCATGTCCTTAAACGGAGAATAAAGGGACGACCTGTGCTTTGCAGAATGCGACATTATTGCAACGTCCGAGAATCCGGCGTCATCAAGCGCATGCCTTATTGCCTTGACCTGGCCGTCCATCATAGCAGATGGCGATACCACATCTGCGCCTGCCTGGGCCTGGCTTACTGCAGTCTTTGCCAACACATCAAGGCTGGAATCGTTGTCAATCTTGTCCCCTTTTACCAATCCGCAGTGTCCTGCGCTGGTATACTGACAGAGACACACATCTGACATTATTGCAATCTCTTTTCCCAAATTTTTTCGGATCTCACCTATTGCCTTTTGCACTATACCATCCTGTGCAAATGCAGAGGTCCCCTTGTCGTCCTTGTGCGATGGAATGCCAAAGACCATGATTGCAGGAATCTTCAGTTCCGCAATAGAATTTACCTCGTCTACAACGTCCTTTAGCGGAAGCCTCTCAAAGCCCGGCATTGACTGCCCGGCAAGTTTTGATTTTAGATCTTCTTGCACAAATATTGGACAGATGAGGTCCTTTGGTGAAAGCCTGACCTCTTCTAAGAGTTCGCGAATCTTGCTGCTCTTTCGGAGTCTTCGAAGTCGAACATTAGGATAGGACATTACAAAAAATACGATTTTCTAGCAATATAATTTGTTACTCTTTTGTCTTATAGTCAAAGAGTTTTGTGGCCGTCTTGAGAATCTCCGAGTCACCCTGCTCTGATGCCTTTCGCAGGTTGTTCATTGGAACTGATATTATGCCGTCTACGATAGCTTGTGTTAGCTGGTCAATGATTCGAATTTTTTGTTCGTCTGTCTCACCAAGCATTGCCAGTGCCTTTTTGAGTTCCTTGGTGCGCGCGTTGTCAATCTCCCTGAAGAGGTTCTTTACTATTGGTTCGACTTCTAGCCTTTTCATTGCAGCCTCCATTACTGGGAGCTCCTCGTTAATTATCTTCTCCGCTGATGAGACTACCCCCATTCTTGTACGCATGTTTTTGTCTACCATCTCAGCTATTTGATCAAGATTCATCATCTTTATCTTCTTAATTGTTGCCACCTTTTCGTCAACTGTCCTTGGGTTTGACAGATCCATTATCAATATGCCGTTCTTTCTTGACTCCATTGCCTCCTTTACCCTGTCATATGTGACCAAAAAGTATGGCGCCACTGTTGCTACAAAGAGCACGTCAATTGACTTGAAGTTTGCAATGGCCTCCTCAAACTTGACAGGTTTTCCTCCTGCTGTCTCTGCAAAGGATTTTGAGCGCTCAAATGTCCTGCTTGTTACGCCAAATTCTATTGCACGCTTTTTGAGCGATTTGGCCACAAGGCTTGCGGCCTCACCCGTTCCAATCAAAAGTATGCTTTTTGATTTTAAATCATCAATGTTTTCTTCTGCCAACTTTACTGCCATAGAGCCAATTGATATGCTTCCCTTGCTTATTCCCGTTGCATGTCGCACCCTTGTACCAACACGAATTGCCTTGTCAAACATTGTATTGAGCGCACTTCCTGATGCCTTTATTTCACGTGCTGTTGTGATGGACTCTTTTACCTGCCCAAGAATTTGATCCTCACCCACTACAAGTGAGTCAAGCCCCGAGGTAAGCTTTAGCAGGTGGTGATAGACCTCTGTTCCCTGGCTTACCTCAAGATTTTCCCGAAACGCATTTTCCTCCAGTCCCGAGACTGACGCCCATGTCTTTTTGATGCGCTCAATGTCTTGGTCGTCTCCAAAACCAAACAACTCCACCCTGTTGCATGTCTGCAATAGTACACATTCCTGCAGTCCGGAATGTTTTAGAAAAGATTTGTAAGCAGAATCTAGATCGCGAAATGTAAATCTCTCAAGCATGTGTATTGGAGATTTTCTAAAAGTAACTCTGGCGTTTATGATATTGCTTGTCAGCCCTGGTCACCTAGCATTTCGATCACTTGTTTTTGTGCTTTTTTTAAATTTCCGTCAGCTATTAATTGTTTGACACGATTGTCATTCATGACCTTATAGAGGAACCTTTTGCGCTCAGGAAAGGTGCCAAGTTTTGTCTTTGCTGCCCTTCTTGCAAAGTCCTGTAGTTTAATTTGGTAGATATCCTCCTTTTTTATCAATTTCTTGAAGACCTTTTCTGCCTGCATGCGCAGTCTCCGTGCCATTGCAGGACTTCGTCCGCCCGTAGATACTGCAATCTGTACCGTATCCTGTATGTTTATGACAGAGCCAAATGCAAAGTCGCTTACCTCCGGATCGTCGGCAGCGTACGCATAGCATCTCATCTTCTTTGCCTGTTGTACAATCTTTCTGTTAAGATCCCTGTCATCGGTGGTTGCAAGCACTGCAAATGGCTTGTATTTTTTTACAAAATCTGCGTTTACAAGCCTAATTTTTTTAAACTGGATCTTTTTTTGTCTGACATACCTGTCTATCTGCCTGTTGGTTGAGTCGCTGATCAGGAGAATCTTGCAGTCTTGGGTTAGTAATGCATTGACCTTTTTTAGTCCCTCGTTTCCTCCGCCTACAACAATTACCAGATTTCCCTTCAGATTCAGATCAACTATCAATAATCTGTTGTCTTTGTAAGAGATTTATAAATTCCATGGAAATTTAGGCAACATTTTTAATTGTAATTAGAATCAATTTTTGATATACATGGACAAGTTAGACAAGGAGATTCTCAATGAGATCCAGTGGACATTTCCACTTGTTCCAAGACCGTATTCTGATATTGCAAAAAAATTCCAGCTCTCAGACGAGGCCTTGATGCAGAGAGTTCGCGCGCTCAAGGAATCCGGAATAATAAGACAGCTTAGTGCAATCTTTGACACGCGAAGACTAGGATACAAGAGCGCACTTGTTGCAATGGCAATAGATGCAGACAAGCTTGATTTTGTTGCAGGTCAGATAAACAAGCATCCCGGTGTCAGTCACAATTACGAAAGAAACCACGAGTACAATCTCTGGTTTACCCTTGCAGTGCCTCCAGGCTCTGATCTCAAGTCCGAGATTGACAAGTTTTCGAAGTTGCGCGGAATCAACAAGGTAAGAATGCTTCCCACCATAAAGCTATTCAAGATTGGCGTAAAGCTTGAGATGGTCGAAGAAAAAAAGGCAGAGGTCAAGCCTACAGAAGAGAAGAAAAAAATTCACGAGGTAAAGTTTGTTGCAACAGAAGAGGACAAGAGATACATTCGTGAACTGCAAAAAGATTTGGAGATAACCAATAGACCTTTTCTCCAGTCTGCACAAAAACTAGGAATAACTGAAGAGCAGCTTCTGCAAAAGGCCAAATATTACGAAGAGATTGGCGTAATGCGCAGGTTTGCAGCCATACTCAGGCACAGGGAGGTAGGTTTCATATCAAATGGCATGATAGTATGGAAGGTTCCAGAGGAGAGAATAGAAGCAGTTGGAGCACAGCTTGGTGCATTTCCACAGGTAAGCCATTGTTATCAGAGACCTGTCTATCCAGACTGGCCCTATAACGTATTTTCAATGGTTCACTGCAAATCAAATGACGACGCGCAAAAGATTGCCCAAGAGATACAGGGTCAGATAGACGTGCATGACTACAAGATATTGTTCAGCTCGCGTGAGTTCAAAAAGACAAGGGTTGAATATTTCGTAGAGCACGAGTTTAAGATAGAAGAGACAATTCCTGCACAGAGCATACAATAAAAAGGAAAATTTTTCTGTTGTGTGATTTTAGAATATTTCTATTTGTGGGCTGGCGGTAGTATTTAGATTTATGTTTATTGCATGTATCTTGCTTTGATACATAAAGTATTTTTTGCCTGCCTTGTTTGTTGCACCAGATACACGCACAAATCCAAGCTTGTGAAGTTTTCTTACCCATCTATATACCTGGGTGAGCGGAATGTCACATGTGGTACTTATCTCGTATGCAGATTTTGGCGAGTTTATACTGCATTCTAGAACCTGCATGGCTTGCTCGTTTGATATTACTCTCAGTATGGTATCACGTATGTTTTTCTGATCCACGTCTCTGCCCAAAAGGAGTACTTGCACAGATTTCTATCTTTTTGCAGATGATATAACAAGGGCGATTATGATGTGTTTATGTGCAAACAGTTGCAAACTAATCGCTAAACTTGAATGATATCATGCCAGAGTTATAGTCAAACTGGATTTTCTTGTCAAGAACCTCGATAAATATCAGGTCAAGAACGGTCTTGTGGTACAGGGACCAGTTGTCTCCCAAGTCGTGCTTTACTATGAACGTATGGTATCCATTTTTTATGTTGTGGTTTATCTCAATGGATGAGGCCTTCATCCTTGCCTCAAACCATGACAAAAATGATGTCAGGTTGATATCCCCTTTCATAAACAGCGCAATGTCACGGACAACATTTTTTCCAATTCGATTTGCCATGTCTGTGATCTCCTCTTTTGAGAGTTTTCCAAAGAGTTCAACTATTATCGGCTTGGCAATTGGAACCATCCCAACCTTTGATTCGAACATGTCCCATTCTACATATCGCTTGAAGATTTGATTGACAAACGTATTAAGGCTGGTCTCCCTGTGTTCAGATTCTGTACGTAACTTGTTTAGCACGTCCTCGTCAATTCGAAATGTCATGGTTGCGGTCTTTTTTGATGTCAAAACCATATTATCTAGACTCCCTCGATATCAGCAAGTTTTGTTGGAAATGTTTTGTAGATCAAGTGCTTGGTTTTCCTCACGCTGTCTGGGCAGACGCCTTGAGCTCATATGGAGGCCACTGGCTGAAGAGTCCTGTTATCTCTTTTTTATCTGACGCAACAAGATATTTTCCATCAGACATGTTTGAGAACATTTCAATCTCTTCCTCGCTTACCACAGTAGGCAGCACTGATGATATGCTTTGATATGACAGGATAAACTTGATTGCAAGCTCGGTTATGTTCCATCCGTATCTGTGCGCAATTGGCATGAGTTGGTCTACCTTGTGCAGTGACTGCTTTACCCAGTCCCCGCTTCTAACAGAGCGATGGTCCTTTTCGCTTATCTTGGTATCTGCCTTGACTTTGCCGGTAAGTATTCCGGATGCATCAGGAACCCTGACGAGGATCCCCACGTTGTATTTTTCACCATGTTCTATCAGTATGTTTCCTGGATTTTGTTCCAAGATGTTGTATACGGTCTGTACAGCTGTTGCGTTTGTTCTCTCCATTGCCTCCAGTCCTTCCTGTGTCCAACCTATTGCTGGACCCAGCGCAACTTGGTAGCTCTTGATTATACCTTCTTGCACTTTGGCATCTAGATAATCAAAGATCTGCTTGTCTCGAATGGTATGAATCTTGGGGTTGTGCAGGCCATATACATCAAGATAACTTGTCTGCAATCTTTCCAGGCTTTTCTTTAGAGCAAATTCTGTAAATTCCGCGGTAAACTTTTGTGGAAGCTCCTTGTGACCTATCTGATCGTTATTGTAAATGTCATATCCGTACTTTGTAGATATTACAATATCATCTCGCATGCCAGAGAAGACCTCTCCAATTAGTTGCTCGCTTTTTCCCCTGCCGTATATATCCCCGGTCTCAAAATAATTAATTCCCAAGTCATATGCGCGCTTTAGTATCCTCTTGGCCTCATCGTCGTCAATTTTTTTTCCCCACCAGTCAAGTCCAAGTGTCCACGCCCCAAATCCTATCTCAGACACCTTGATTCCGCTTTTGCCAAGAGTCCTGTATTTCAATTTACGATTCTCCTAAATTCTGCAAGTTGCTTTTGTAATTCGGTATCACTCAAAACAGGTTTTCCAGACTCTGAATTTACATTTAATTCTATCCAAGATTTGCATCCGTGATAATCCGGTAAGACGGGTATCTTGATGGGAGATATCTTGTAGACATTAAGAAAAACTGCCTTCATGGGCTTGGACGGCATCCAATTCATCCTCTCCACAATGTAAGAGTCACTCCATATGTGAAACTGGGACATCTGCTCAAGTTTTTCCATTGATGATATATCATGCTCCTCTACTACCTCTGCAATAGAGGTAATTCTGTTGTACCCTTCTTCCGGCTGGCTCTCTCTCGCATCTGCAAGATATCCAAAAAACTGTGACTTGAGAGACCCGTTGTCTTGGTGTTCATAGGTAGGAAACAGCACAAATTTTTTTGCTTCCACTTGAAATCCAGATGCGGTCTCAAGAATTCCGCCTTTGCGCAATATTATGGTCTGGTTTCCGTTCTCAAGTGCCTTTACTACTGTCGCCCATTCCTTTAACGCCTTCATCCCAAGCTCCTTATCAGAGGGACAAGGTCTTTTTTGACGCAGACTATCATTGGCGTATCAACTACAACATGCTCGCTTACTCTGGTCTCCCTCAGATCCATTATCAGGTCCTGAAATTTATCCAGATTGTCAGTCTCAAATGCAAGCATAAAGTCCTCGTCATGGATTCCAAAGGAATATGTCGTGTTCAGATTCACTTCAGGATATTTCTGTCCCACTGCAATGTGTTCTGCCATCATCTCTTTTCTTTTTTCAAGCGGAAGAAGATACCATTCTCTTGTTTTGATAAATGGATATACTATGACATATTTTTTTTGTTCCTCACCTGCAAGCCAACCGTGAGTTGTGGCATTTTTTGTATACACTGACGGCCTTGTGCATGAAAGATAGATATGGGTTGCAATAATATACTTGCCAAAAACGGTCAGGTACAGTTTTGACATGACATCTTGTATCTTTTCAACAGATTCTGATGCAAACCACAACAAAAATTCTGCGTCATCACGCAATCCAAGGGTCGAATATGTCCTATACGGTACTTGGGAATTTTTTAAAATATTTTCCACCTCTTTGGCAGATTCATCTTTTGCCAAGTCTGCCATCCAACGCCATTTTGGATCAACCTTAAAGAATGAAAAGCTGAAAAACGTCCTAGACTGTTGGCTCATACATTATCTTGATTTATTGCTGGTTATTTAAAATCTGATCACCATATGCGTAATCTGCTAATGAAAACAATTGTTGTTTTACAATAGAATCAATAATATGTCAATCAGATAGAAGCCCTGATATCAAAAATGAGTAGAAAAAAAGTATTAACAATAGTGATTGGCTCTATTTTTACAGCTTTTATAGTATCAATAGTGCTCATACTGCTAGGTCTCTATCCGTCTTCCTAGATTTAGAATAGGATTACAGTAGAACTAGATTTAGAATAGATTAAGAGTATAACAATTATACCATGTCAGTCAAATGTGCAGATTGTAAGTGCGTTCCTGAGTTGTGTAGCAAACAAACTCTGGCCGAGAAGGCAGGAATTAAGCTAGACTTGGGTCAGGATAAGATTGAGAGTTTGATCAAGCTAGCCAGCAAATCTCGAAAGTTAACACCGACAACTTTATGACGACAAACCTTGTCAAGTTAACAGAAGTTTTCATCAAAACACTTATTATTTGAATGAGCAAAAAATTTCTAAATGCCAAGCATAAACCAACTCAACAGGCCACAAAATAAGTTAGAGCCTATTGAGGGAGTAATAGACAGCATAAACGAGCCAAGAACTGTCAACCTCAAGACAGGAGGACAGGCTCAAGTTGCGGATGCAGTACTAAAGGACGAAACTGGACAGATCAAACTTACCTTATGGGATGCACAGATAAAGATGGTAAAACAGGGCTCCAAGGTTAGAATTGAAAATGGATACATCAGTACGTTTCGAGGAGAAAATTCTCTCAACGTAGGCAAGTATGGTAAGCTCGAAGTACTTGAATTCTAGATATACCTAGACTGATTCCTGTTCTTTCTCCAGTCCATTACGCCAAGTATTATTCCAATGATAACCGCGATTATTCCAAATATTATCATAAAGCCTGCAGCAGCAAGAGGCACAATGTTTTGGTTAAATGATGAGTTTGGGTCAGTTAGTGTCTTTGAGTTTTCAGGGTTCTCGGTAAACATCATCTCGGCCGTAATTGATGAGTTACCAATGTTTTGTACGCTAAAACTGTAGGTATCCACCTTTGGTATGGTAAAGGATTTGATGAAAATGGGTTCGCTGTCAACATATGAGCCAAACTTGTCTCCAAAGATGTTGGTTACGTTGACTGCAACCTGATCATATGGTTTATAGTCTATTATGTAAAGGCCCCACATTAAAGGAACCTGTGATGATGAGGTGGTGTGTGAAAAAGTGTATGCGTCTCCGGGACTGATTACCTCTTTTTCTGATACTTCATCAAACATGCTTTCTGGCGACGGGAAGAATCCATTCTTGCCAAGGCTAGTGCCTACTCTTTCCATGACAGAATAAGATATCACAAAAGCAATTGCTATCAAGATTGCTCCCCCAATTATTATAATTGGTCCTCGTTTTTTCATTTTAGCTGATATACCCTAGCTTCTTGTCATGTTGTGGTATGGCCAGAGATTCGGGAGACTGCCTGCCTCCCATCTGTTCTTTTATTGTTTTGATAAGCTGTTCTGTGTCTTGTGCTTTTTTTGATATTCCAACAAGGTCTAGATTTAGATCAAGTATCGTTGCGAGAGTCTCAAGTACTGATTTTGATGCCGTGGCATCAACAACATATCCCGATGTCTCACCAAGTAAACATATTCCAGTGATGTTCTTTCTTTTTGCAACTCCTATTATCAATCCATTCATTCCTGTAATGCTTCCGCTGTTCATTGGATATACGCCATACTTTGGAAATTCTTTTACGATTTGAGGTGAGGTACTTGCCCCGTAAACTTTCTGCGTCTTTGTAAATGCCCCTGTGATATATGCCGCAAGAGTATAGATTGTCTTTACGCCAAGTTTTTCGCAGAGTTTTGTTATCTCTTCTGCCATCTCGTATTCACTTTCTGGGCTGACCGGCTGCGCATCTCCGCTGAGAAGAACGAGATCAGACGACTCGGTCTTACAATAGTATAGTGTATTTTTCATAAGGTCCGCAGTTCCATCAGACTGGATCAAAACCTGCGGTGGAAATGATGATGAGTAAATGTTTGCAAATGGAACTCCTTTTAGTTCTTCAATCAGGTGGTCAACTGCAAGTTTTCCAACAAATCCACTTCCCGGAAGACCACATACAAGTGTAGGATTTCGAAGTTTTGGCATTTCTGTTATCTCCACAACAATCCTGTTGGAAAGGGACACGCTTACGGGAAAAAAGTTATTCAATATTAATGAAGCGTAGAACTTTCTATCTTCGTCTTGATCTGGGCTGTGTATTTCGTTTTCTTGATTTTTTTGCTGGGGATTTAGTTGCTTTCTTCTTTGGTGTTTTTCTTGTTGCTGTACTTCGTTTCGCTTTTTTATTTTGTATTGTTCGTCTTGAGGATTTTTTTCGTGATGTCCTTCTTGCCTTTTTTACAGCTGTCTTTCTTGTTGTCTTTCTTTTGGCTGCTTTTCTTTTTGCCCTCTTTTTCTTTGCTGCCTTTCTTCTTGCCTTATTTGCAGCTGCCTTTCTTGCAGCGCTTTTTCTTTTGGCCAATGCCTCGGCAAGTTTCTTCTCCATAGACTGTAGCGTCTTACTTGTTTGGGCCTCTCTTTTTATCAAGGATTCCACGCGCGGCCTAAGAGACGACTCTGCCTTTGAACTTGAGCGTAACTGCTCTACCAGTCCAGGTCTAGCATGTGCCTGTTTTTTTAGCTGCATGTCAAGCCTTGACTTTAGTTTTTCTAGATCCTCAATCTGATTTGCAAGCCTGCTCTCTGTAGCCTCGCGTTCCTTCATCTGGGCGTGCAGTTCTGTTATCTTTTCGTCAATGAATTTTAATCGTTCCTGTGCAGCTGCTTTTTCTTCCTGCGGTCCATACTCGCTTTGCTGTCTTACGCTGTCTTGCGTGTCTTGTTCATGTCGCAGTCTCTCCTCTGCTGCAATCTTGAGCCTTGTGATACTCTCCCTTTGGGCAAGGCACTGGTTTAGAAGTTGTACTGCATGTGCAATCTTTCTTGCCAAAGATTCTTTGTTTCTTTCCAGAGAAGCCAGTCCTGATGATGAGCGCCTCTTTTGCGAGAGTACTGCCTTGAGATTGTCTTGGTTTTTTCTTCGTAATTTTGAAACTTCAGCCTTCTTTGCCTTATATGACCTAGCAAGTGCCTCCAAGGATGCCATGCGTTTTAGTTGACGACATAATCGATTAAGTTTTTGTTATGATCAGGATTTGACATAAGAGTTAATATTTTTAACATATTTTTCAGATTTTTTCTTAATTTTTTCAGCAACATAGAGCATAGAACAAGTAGATTTTATTTGGCATTGACAAGAA
>JASHOW010000096.1 GCA_030038445.1 Nitrosopumilaceae archaeon | reverse complement strand
TGGAAATACAGTATAAGCCCATACAAATCCAATAAAGCCAAGCAAGACTTTGTTTCGCTTGAAAACCTTCCAACCAAGCTTGCGCTTTGAGATATAACACTTCTTGCACCTTGTACGATCATCAGTCATGCAAGAACCGCAACAATGCCTGTCACAAAAATAACACGTATGGTCACCAAAATCCGAGCCACAAAAGTCACATTGTTGCACAAATAACCATTGTGAAATGCTGATTTATCCTTTTATGGAAATAGTCTTTCAGGGTCTCTGGGATAGAGAACCACTTCTCTTACATTATCAATCCTAGTTAAGACAGACATCAGCCTGTCAAGGCCCAAGCCCCAGCCAGAATGCGGAGGCATTCCCCAATCAAAGGCCCTTAGGTGGTCCTCAAATTGTGACGGATCTAGTCCCTGTTCTGTAAGCCTTGCTCTAATCTTATTTGGATCATGCAAGCGCCTGCCTCCAGAGGAGAGCTCAAGATACCCATATTGCAAATCAAATGACTTTGATAGCAGTGGATCATCATCTTTTTCATGTATGTAGAAAGGCTTCAGCTTCATGGGCCAATCAATTAAAAAGTAAAATCCAGAATGTATTTCCCCAAGTTTTCTCAAATGAGAATCTAGTAGATCATCTCCGTATTCCAAGCTAATTCCCTCGCGGCCAAGCTCCTCTATAGCCTGCTTGTATGTGATTCTTTCAAATGGTGTCTTTGGTCTTTTGACATCAATTTCTAATATCTTTTGTTCTGTTTCACAATTCTTTTCAATATGTTCAAAGACATTTGCTACAATAGTTTCTAGAACTTCAGCCACATCAAGATAATCCATAAAATCTGCTTCAATATCCACGCTTGTAAATTCAGTAAGATGTCTGACAGTGTGAGATTTCTCTGCACGATAAAATGAGGCAATCTCAAAAACCCTTTCTAGGCCTACGGTTAACTGTTCTTTGTAAAGTTGTGGGCTCTGTGCAAGGTATGCCTGTTTGTCAAAATACTTTAAAGAGAAAAGGTTTGCACCACCTTCGCTTGCACTGCCAATTATTTTGGGGGTGTTTACTTCAATAAAACCTAGATCCACCAATGTTTTGCGTATAGATTGTAATGCATGGTGGCGTATTTTGAAGATGGACAGTGTTCGCTGGTTTCTTAGATCAAGTGCTCTTGCATTCAATCTGTTGTCGATGTTACTTTCCAATCTTCCAATCGGATCAATTGGTAGAGGATGTACTGCGCGCGACAAGATCTCTATCTTTTCGGATTTTATCTCAAATGTAAAATCTCTGGATTTTGTGTCTTGAACTGTGCCTGTGATTCGTATTACGCTTTGTCTGTTCAGATCCTTTACCTGCTTGATGTTATCTTCTCCAACTACCACAATCTGGGCAACACCTGTAACATCGCGTACTGTAAGAAATGTAAGCTTGCCTAGCTCCCGAAGGTCTTCAACCCACCCACCTACTATTACTTTCTGACCTTTA
Organism: Nitrosopumilaceae archaeon; assembly: GCA_030038445.1. Lineage (GTDB taxonomy): Archaea > Thermoproteota > Nitrososphaeria > Nitrososphaerales > Nitrosopumilaceae > Nitrosotalea. Next base: position 1,534 of record JASHOW010000096.1, on the reverse strand, counting down.
GATGAGGCGTTTAGCATGCCTATGTTATGTGTTCTTTTCAAGTCCAATCAGATTCTCACTTTCTCTCAAATTCCACAACTAGTTCTATCTTTCTTAGGTGTTTTGATATTGTGATGACTTTATCCACATCAATTGGAAATCGAGAAGTCTTTCTTCCTGAAACTATGACTTTGGTCTTTCTTACCCCTCCTGGCGCCCACAATTGGTTGATTGTAAGTATCTTGATTGGAAAGAACATGTCCTCAATGAATTTTTTGTCGTCACATCCTACTTCTACAAGCCATATCTTTCCTGAAAATTCGCCCTGTAAAATCCCGTAAAGCTCTCGGCTTTTTCTGACAGTCATGATATCAATGCTGCTAAGATACAGGACATAATTTCCGTCAGACTCGCGGCAAGAGTTAAGTGTGAATTTTTCAATTTGTTGTATTTTTTGAGATAGATGCACTAGTTTTATTGATGCTTCTACATCCGCCTTTGTAAGTTGTCCCGAGTCTAGCTTTGATTCGCATTGCGGACATAAGATACCATTCATTGCATCAAAACTACAAATTGGCGTCCTCAAGGAAGTCGATTTTTTGCTTACTGGAACTAGAAGATAAACCATGCGATGATTGGAATTGGATAAAGCCATGATTGATTATTGTCCCTGTTCAAAATAGGTTGATATTACTTGGTATTCATTACATGATATTTTCGCAGGCAATACAGCATACTGATTAGTATCGCTACTCCAAAAGGAACAAAGAGAAGTGGTATTTTCATTGTTAATTGATTTAGGCTTCCTGTTTTTTGTATGAGAAGATAGGCAATTAGCACAAAGATGAATGTAATACTAACAACTCTTACAATGATTTCCTTAGCCAACCCGAGTGAGCACAGATTTACCATGGCGAATTCATGTAAGCAAGATTAATGAAGATAGTGTACAATTATTTTTACTTGTATTTTGAATTAAAGTTAATCATTCATTATTGCCATGAAGATATCCTGTAACTTCATATCATGAACTATGGCCATATTTCCACTGTATATTTTCCAGATTCACTCTATTCTTTAGATTGAAAATTTGGCTCCTTGTCCTTTACAGGATCATCAAAGTCAAGCACAAAGTGTTTGAGCACTATCTTTAATCCTTTTAGAATCTTCAATCCGTGTTCTTTTCCAGACCCGTTAAAGCCCATAAATAGTATATTCATTCATCACATAAAAGTCTGATCTAGGTTTTATTTGCATTTTTGATTAATGTATTGGTTACTATCAATTCTGACTTTATCACTACAATTGAAGTATGATGTGTACCGTTAGTCATCGGTCTGGAATAACAAATGCCAGTTTATTTTTGATCTGCAAGAAAATTCCCTGCCAAGTTGTGTATCATAGTACGTCCATAACATTTTTGGGTTTTCTGCTGTAGATGTATATCAGTGAAATCCATTTATCATTGAGGTGATTGCAAATGATACTGCAAGACTTGCAGGAATTGTTATTATCCATGCCCACACTATCCTTTTTCCTACTCCCCACCTAACTG
>JASHOW010000006.1 GCA_030038445.1 Nitrosopumilaceae archaeon | reverse complement strand
TGTTACAGACTAACTAGCCTTTTGAAGTAGATAACTGGTAACGAAACGTAGATTTTGTTGATCTTAAAGATTTGTAATGCGGGAGGTGGGATTTGAACCCACGAACTCCTAAGAGATAAGGTTCTGAGCCTTACGCCGTTGACCAGGCTAGGCGACCCCCGCAACGTGAAAATTAAAATCCCAGAATAAGTGTCTTTTTTATGACAAGAAAACTCAGGCCTATTTCCATTTCATGATAAATTCTAGCAGATGCTGAATTTAGGCATGAGAGTTATCAAGACTAATTTGATTTATTATAGGAATCGCATCCTTTAGTTTAGAGATTCTTTTTGCCCTAGGGTCAGAAAAGTCAAGATTCCACGGTTGAGTGTAGAGTATCACTGATTTCCCCAAGGTCAGCATACTTTCTGCGTTCAGGGGCGAATCGTCAATGAATACGTCATAGTCAAGCTTTGCCTTTTCAGTGCCCTCTAGCACTCCCACGTAATTTTTGAAGGCTACATCATGCATCTTAAGCCAATTCTTCACATAGTCATGCGTGGAATCCTCTCTTGCTGTTACTATATCCACTGTTCCCAACTTGTAAATCTCTTTGGATGCGTAAGATATGTCGTTCTCTGTTGGCGGAATAGATTTCCAAGATCTCCAGCACGTCGAGAGTTCTTCGTAGAAAGTGAATTTATTTATGTCATATCTCCTCCAAAAATCCCACTCTGATATGTCTGATTTCAGTATGGTTGTTCTAATTTTGTTATTGTATGATAACCAAGCATAAATAACATCAGCAAGCACTCCATCTACATCTAGTGCTATTCTCAAAAGATCTATTCCTCGTGATTTAGGCTGTCTTGTAGTTCTTCAAGCAATTTTCGCTGGTGTTTATCTATTTTTTTTGGAATATTAACAACAAGTCTGACATACTGATCCCCTCTACCCCGCGATCCTTGATGGGGCAGGCCTTTTCCTTTTAGCTTTATTATTGTATTTGGCTGGCTGCCTGCTTCAACATCAATTTTTTCAGTCCCTTCCAAGGTTGGTACAATCAGTTTCTTGCCTAAGGTTGCATCAACCATAGAAATATTTTCATCATAAAATAGGTCTGCGCCATCCCTCTTGAACTTGTCATGTTGTTTTACTTTTATTCTGACAATAAGATCTCCACTCATTCCATTTGACATCGATTCGCCCTCACCTCTTATTCTGTATTCGCCGCTTTCAATACCCGATGGAATCTCAAAGGAAAAATGCCTTGTTCCTTTTTGTTTTCCTGTCCCTCTGCATTTGGAACATGGTCTTTCTATGATCTTGCCTTGCCCTCTACATGTATTACAAGGTTGAACAGTAACAAATGTTGAAAATCCACTGCTCCTAGATGTTCGTACCTGACCGTGGCCATTACAAACAGAACATGTTCTCATAGATGTTCCAGGGGTAGCTCCTGTTCCTTTGCAATCACCACACTGGATCTCACTTGGAAGTTCGATCTCCTCTTGTTTTCCCTTAAGTACGTCCTCAAGCGTTATTTCTGTATCATAGACAAGATCTGCACCTCGTTCTCTTCCAAATCCGAAATCAAAACCACCAAACCTAAAACCTCCTCCTCTACCAAAGACATTTTCAAAGATTGATTCAAAACTAGAACCAAAGATATCCTCAAAGTTGACTTTGGATCCTTGGAATATGTCTTCAGTGCTGTATTTCCCATCAACCCCAGCATGGCCATAGTTGTCGTAGATCTTGCGTTTTTCAGTATCAGATAATACCGCATAAGCCTCTGATACTTCCTTGAAATATTCAGCAGCATCAGGTGACTTGTTTCTATCAGGATGAAATTTGAGGGCAAGTTTTCTATACTGAGCCTTTATTTCGTCTTGAGAGGCATTTTTCTGAAGGCCCAAGACTTCATAATAATCGCGTTTTGTGCTCATGATTGTGCGGTTTGTTTGTTACCAAGCATCAGTCGCTAGTTTGTCTTTTCCTCAGTAGTTTGATCTGAAGGTCCAGTGGCTTGGCCTGAAGGTCCTGCACCTCCCTGCGCACCAGATCCTGGAGGTGGAGCTACGTTTTTGTAAAGTTCGGTGCTAATGTCATTAACTAATGTCTTCAGGGCATCAAGTTTTGGCTTTATTTCATCAGATCCTTTATCAATAACGTCTTTGAGTTCCTTTATTGCGTTGCTTACCTTTATTCCCTGATCCTGAGATATCTTATCTTTTAGATCCTGATTTATCAGTTTTTCAGTGGTATAGATGTATTGTTCAGCTTCATTTTTTACATCTATCTCTTCTTTCTTCTTTTTGTCTTGTTCAGAAAAGGTTTCAGCATCCTTTTTCATTTTCTCTATATCATCCTTTGAAAGTTTGGTGCTTGCTGTTATCGTGATCTTGGCTTCCTTTTGGGTTGCAAGATCTTTTGCTGTAACATTGAGAATCCCGTTTGCGTCAATATCAAATTTTACCTCGATTTGTGGCACTCCCCTTGGAGCAGGTGGAATGCCAGACAAGTTGAAACTTCCAAGTGATACGTTATCGGAGGCCATAGGTCTTTCTCCTTGTACTATGTGAATAGTCACGGTAGTCTGGTTGTCAGCTGCAGTTGTGAAAGTTTTACTTTTAGAAGTTGGAATTGTGGTATTTCTATCTATTATGGGTTCTCGTAATCCACCAAGCACCTCTACTCCAAGTGTTAATGGTGTAACATCCAGTAGAACAATATCGCTTGTTACTTCTCCAGCTATGATACCTGCTTGTATAGCGGCACCTAACGCTACGGCTTCCATTGGATCTACTCCGGCCTCTGGTTCCTTGTTCATTACGCTGGCGACGAACTTTCTGACAAGAGGTATTCTTGTTGGTCCACCGACAAGAATAATTTTACTTACATCCGCTGGTGATAGTTTTGCATCTTCTAATGCCTTTGTCATAGAAGGCCTACATCTTTCCACTATTGGATTTATGAGTTCCTCAAACTTTGCCCTTGTTATTTTAAGTTCCAGATTCTTTGGTCCAGAAGACTTGTCATATGATATGAAGGGGAGGTTTATGTCAGTTTCAAATACAGATGAGAGCTCTATCTTTGCCTTTTCGGCCGCTTCTCGCACTCTTACCATAGCAGCACTGTCTTTGTTAAGATCAATTCCAGATGATTTTCTGAAATTATCAACAACATAGTCAATTAGGACTTTGTCCATATCTGTACCACCTAATTGTGTATCTCCAGAAGTGCTCATAACCTCAAAGACGCCCCCTCCCATTTCCATTATTGTAACGTCTAGCGTTCCGCCACCCAGATCAAAGACCATTATTTTCATGTCTTGTTTTGATTTATCAAGGCCAAAAGCAAGCGCTGCGGCAGTAGGTTCGTTGATTATCCTGACTACCTCAAGACCTGCAATTTGTCCAGCATCCTTGGTAGCCTGCCTCTGATTATCGTTGAAATATGCAGGCACCGTTATCACTGCCTTATCGATCTTTTCTCCAATGAATGCTTCAGCGTCCTTTTTTATTTTTTGTAAAATGAAGGCAGAGACTTGCTGGGGTTTGTATTCTTTATCATTAATCCTAAAGACGTGGTCTGTTCCCATCTTCCTTTTTGCAGCAACTACAGTTCCATCTGGATTTGTTACTGCTTGTCTTCTTGCTGGCTCTCCCACTACGAGTTGACTATCTTTGGTAAATGCTACTACTGATGGAAAGGCTTTACCTCCAATAGTAGTGCCTTCTGCTGCAGGAATCAAGGCTGGTTTTCCTCCCATCATAACCGCAGCCGCAGAGTTACTAGTTCCTAGATCAATACCAATAATTTTAGCCATATTAGTTCATCTCTTTGATATGTTTTTTCGATATTTCTACTAAGCTAGGTCTAATAACTCTGTCTTTCAAGGCATATCCTTTACGCAGTTCTGCGATAATCGTATTGTCAGTAAGCATAGGATCATCTTTTATTGATATGGCCTCATGCAGTCTTGGATCAAAAACTTCTCCCAATGCTTCAATAGGTCGTACTCCGTGCTCAGCTAAGAAGGAATTCATATTCTTCAAGATGGCGTCTAAGCCATCAGTATTTACATTTTGTCTATATAATGCATCACGTGCACGAATAAAATCATCATAAATTAATAGGAATTGCAGAATCATGTTGTCAGTAATAGAGTTTACCTTGTTCTGTACATCTAGTTCTGATCTTTTCTGGAGATTTTCAAAATCTGCAAGTAGATATTGAATTTTTTTTTCTTGCGAGTCTATTTTCTCCTTTTCTTTTTTAAGTTGACTATGCAATTCCTGAATATTTGCAGATTCCTGTTCATCTGTGGCCTCTCCCACCTCTGCCTTTTGTGAAGTGTTTTTGTTATCTTCGTTTTCATCGCTACTAGACAATCCCAGTGCCTCCGTCATGCTTTCAATGGACTTTTTTCTATGTTCCATTTCATTATCATTGGACAAGCCTTATCGTATTCTTTTGTATAATATTATCTTTATTACAATATCTCACATAATGGGTTAGTTTTGATTATTATCACATCAGAGTCTTTTCCATTCTTGACTACTTTATCATAATCAGGTTTTGAACATGCTACTATGATGGTAGTTTTATCACTATGAAAAAGATCAAGGCCAGGACCTTGCTGTACCTCTACATCTCCTATGTAATCACGCAGTTTGGTAACAAGAGAATTTAGCATGTCAACCTTATCTCCACGCATCTCATAGGAATCTTGTGTCCAAACTAGAACTACTCTAGTTCTGCTTGCTTTGAGTTCATTCTTTTTCAAAGTAGATCTAATCTCATCAATGAGTCTCTTGACATAACCCTCAATTCCCTTTATGCTTCCGTTTACTAGGTACATCATTGTACCTGCGCCCTCAATAGATGTTCCAAGTGATCTCAGATCATACAGTCCATTAGTCATGTCATCTAAAAAGAGATCTTTGTAATCAGTAAATACAAGATCATTTCTTGTGGTAGAATCTTGTGCAAATTTACAGACCTCGAGAATACTTGCCAAGTTTGAAAACTGTGTTAAGATCTTTATTGCATGAATAATCTCAGAAGAAGACACGGATGCAAATTTTTTTGGCTTTTTTTCAACTTCTAGTAGTTTACCAAGCTTATCATCCAGCTTTCCGTTAAATGAGCCAATTATTTCCGGAACATACCCTTTTGAAAGTGGATAATAGAAATATGATATTCCTTTTCCCATCTCAAGTCCCGTTACATGTTCTAAAAGTGATATGATTTCGTTGTTACCGCCTATTCCAGTTGGGAGGTTATAGATGATAGATCCTCCTTTTTTCATAGGAGATGTAGAGTCTTTGAATTTTGAATGAATTTCCATCTTTGCTTCCTGTCCAGTTTTTCTTATTCTTGGAGCAAAGAAGAGATATTCAGCATGCGATATTGCCACATCAATTGGTTCTACGCCAAGCAAAGGTTCATCTTCTTTTAGCGATGTAACATTTGGGTATGTTTTAGCTATCTCTGCCTTGAGGGATATTGCCATATGTGCTGATTCATCCACAATGAAGACATCCGCTCCTTTTATTGCCATTTGACATGCAATTGAGTATCCCTCTGTACTAAGCCCATAAACAACAACCTTTGTGGCAACCAAATCATCCGAACTAGGAGTATAGGCTAAGAAAAACTTTTTCCATCCTCAAATTCTATCCAAAATGTTTGAAAATCTGGTTTGATATACTTACACCGAAACAGTTGCTATTTTTTGGCCCAATGGCACAAAAATTAGGTAAAAATCACAAAATACTGTGCACTTCTAGGAATTATAGTCAGGTTGTCGATCTTGCACGACTAAAACATGTCAACCTGCTTCTAGTTGGAAAACATGGCGGTTCAGAAAGGAAAGATAAGCTCAAAGCCAGTACAAAGCGAGTTGATCGTCTAACTGACATAGTATCAAAGTTCCTCCCCGATTTGGTCATTAGCTTTTGTTCTCCAGAGGCTTCAAGAGTTGCGTTTGGACTTGGCATCAAACACATAGTTTTTTCTGATTCGCCACATGCAGAAGCTGTAATGCAACTTGCACTTCCGCTAGCACAAAAGTTGCTTATTCCGTGGGTAATACCAAAAGAAGAGTTTGTAAAATATGGAATTGCAAAAAACGACATAATTCAGTACAAGGCAATTGATGCCGCTGCCATAGTAAAAAATAGATCACATGTTAGACCACTGGGTGTCAGAAACCATAAAAAAACCATAGTCATCAGACTTGAAGAATCATCTGCTGCATATGTGCTTGGAAAGGACAGCATCAGCAATGACATAATTTACGAGTTTAGTCAGAAGAAAGAGAAATACAATGTCATAGTCTTGGCAAGATACAAACCACAGATAGCGAAGCTTAGAGAAGAATTTGGAGATAAAGTGAGAATCATGAATAGGGTTGTTGATGGAAAATCTCTTCTTGTTGATACTGATCTTTTCATAGGATCTGGCGGTACAATGAC
>JASHOW010000095.1 GCA_030038445.1 Nitrosopumilaceae archaeon | reverse complement strand
TTGGTGTTCTACTTTTTCCTATTATCACTGCGTGGTCTAGTATGCCAGTATCCAGACTAAATCCAATCTGCTGACTCATGAGTATAGTTGGCGTTTTTAAATTAAAACGATTGTTAAACCTAGTTAGTGAACATTGTTACTGTTGTGGACACCCGTTCCTGGTCTGCGAATCTAGAGTACGCGTGATATTATGGATTCGTTGCCTATTATGAAACCATCAAGAGTAGCTATCTTTGCAGACTTGGATTCTACAAGCGCCTCTATTATTGGTGAGATTGATCTTTTATGATCTTTTTTATGTGTGGCGTAAAAGTATCTGTTAAACGATGGTATGACTATTATCTCGATATGTCCATGCGAAGAAGGAAAGACTTGGTTTTTTTCTGTCCGAATTGATACCCATACCCTTTGACCATCAAGCACCGAGCCTTCCTGAAAGTAGACAGGGTGTACATGGCCCATGATTATCTTGTTTACATGCGACAGGTTCTCAGAGGGCATCACATGACCATGCGTCAGCAGTGCATCGCCTATGACAAGACCTGATGAGCTTGACACTGTTATCCAGTCTGGTGTAAGCCTTTGTATGTTTCCATCATGATTTCCAGGAATCACTATTGTCTCAATTTTTTTTCCAATCTCAAAGAAGAGCGGTATGGCACTCCATTCTATCTTGGATATGGATTTGATACCTGATTTTATGTCGCCAAGCAATATCAACGAGTCAGGCCTTTGTGATTTTATGATAGACTCTAGGTTTTGCACGGTTTCTGCAATCATATCTTTTGGATTGATGTGTATGTCATTTGCAACAAACCTATTCTCAAATCCTATATGCAGGTCAGTCACAACAAGATAGCGCTTCTTGTCTTCTACGATAAGTGCAGGCCATGACTGGACAAGTCTTGTTAGTACCATCAAAGTTATACATATAGTTTTGAATTAAATTCTTGTGAAAGGACGCGGCAACGTGGATTCGATTGTGTCCACCATGGGTGTCAAGTTACACTACTTTGAACCAAGCGGAAGAAAAATCTGGACCGTAGTAGGAAAGGATAATGAATACTGGCTTGATCCTGATCTAAGTTTTTGCTCATGCGCTGATTATTACTATAACGCACTAAGCACGGGAGGCCAATGCTACCACCTCAAGGCAGTAAAGACTGCACTGGAACAAGGAAAAATTGAGGCCGTGAAATTTTCTGATTCAGAGTTTGATAATTTTATTTCTGCACTAGTACGAGATTTGTTATATTGATACTATGTGTGCGCATGGTCCAAGTAGAACTGTTCTCTGTCAATCTTTTCGGGCCGTACTCCCTCTATATCAGTTAGATACTGAGTGATTCCTTTTCTCCTTTCCAAGCTTCCATCAGGCTTCTGAACCATACCATTGATAAAACCACTACTTCCGCAAATGGGATTAAATACACCTTCCACAGAGCCGTGATATTTTGTGAGAGTCTTCTCTGGGGAGCCGTCGGGATCAACAAAAAATCTTCCCTTTCTAAAAGCCACTCGAGGGTGATCAGAGAATGGTATCTCGCTATCTCTGGTAAGCGCAAATACTACCTTGAGATTTTCCATCTTCTTGGCCTTTTCGATCAGCCAGTTGTAGTAAATGACATTGATGGTCTTGTCAGTATCACTTACGTATAGGTGAGGATTACTATAGAAAAGAACAAGCTTGATGTCAAGCTCGGGTTTGTCTTCCATCAATTGGATCAATCCCCTTGCAGATTCGGCTCCGTTTTCGCCTGACCAGTAAGCAATATCTTTTTCTACCCCGGATGCAATCTTGAAAAGAAAATGATCTCTTTTCTTCTCTGGTCTTATCTTTACCTTGTCGCCTATCCTTATCTGCTCAGTAAAATAGGCGGCAAAACCGTCTGCTTTTTTCAAGGCTGGATTTACAAAACCAAGAGGTTTTTCTATCTTTATACTAAGCTCAACCAAATTTCGGGCTGGAGATGATGCAAGCGAGTAGGCACGCTCAACTAAGCTCTCTTCCGGACCATTCAGACCTGGACGCTTAAGGTGTGCCCCGATTGTAACAAACTGGCCTACTGCAAAGTCAAATTTTTTACCCGTTGAAAAGACAAAAGTATGCGTGGAAGGAGTCTCTACTATCTTGTCTACGACTTGCCACTCTAATGCATCAGATTCTGACATTGTTTACTTGGTATTTGCAAGATTATAAAATGTATTCTAGATTCTCGCCTTGAAAATTTTGATCACTGTTGCAAAAAGATCTGTGATCTGCGATCATGTGAAAAAAGATCCATCACATACTGATAAAGCATCTCGCAGAAAAATCAAAATAAATATTTGTAGCAACAATATCTGTTTCGCTAACAATGTTCAGTCACAATGTTTCACAATTCTTTATACATCATTCTTGCTCACCAAGAGCAACGAATCAATACAAATCACGCATATGTCAAAAATTATTTGCTACAATGAATCAAATTATGATATATCAGACGGTCTGTGTGACAACAGATCCATTATGGGTGTCAGACGCAGCACCGGCATGCGATAACGAAATGATCTTACGTGGTGTTTATGGAAAATAGCAAATGGGCAACTAGGTTCATCTGGAGTGCCATCGCGCAGGGAGGAATGGTTACCGCAGCTACGCTGATACTCTTTGTATATGGTTCTGTCTATCTAAAGCCCACACCTGCAACTGTTATAGCATCAGGTAGCGCAGGCACGTGGTTGCTGATAGGATACATGACATATGTCATCATGATTATAGCCCTTGGCGTAACTGCACTCTTTTATGATTATCTTGAAGTCAGGCTGGGCAGAAAAATAATACGAAGAAGGCAGGCAATTCTCACCGTAATTCATCTTGTGTTGATGAATGTGGGTATAGCAGGTTCTACATGGCTTTTGATGTATGTGGGATATGTTGGTGGAGCGGCAGTAATGCCTGCCTCATCAGGCGGAGGTGGTCTGACAGATGAGCAAGCACACGTACAGATTCTCTCTCCGTTTCCACCTGTTATCATAGGGTTCATCTTGGCAACTATGGTAGGGGTAGCCTCGGGAGGCCTTGCTTACCTGCTTGAGCTCAAATCCAAGGTCACCTCTCCCCAATGATCCAGTAAATTAGAGGTCAAACCTAATTCCATCAATAATTAAATATGAAATACCACAGTTCATCTTTGAGGGAAAAAAATGATAAAGGTTCATGGATATGCAGCACAACAAGCCAAGGATGCTCTTGCTCCATATTCATTTGAAAGACGAGAACCTCTGGATAATGATGTTGTTGTAGATATAAAATACTGTGGAGTCTGCCACACGGATATCCACCAGGTTGGAGACGAGTGGGGAGGCTCCAAATTTCCAATGGTTCCAGGACATGAGATAACAGGAATAGTGTCACAGGTAGGACCAAAAGTGACCAGATACAAAGTTGGCGATAGGGTTGGTGTTGGATGTTTTGTAAACTCTTGTCGCAAGTGTGAGCCTTGTCGCAAGAATCTAGAGCAGTACTGTATGGAAGGAATGTCTACTACATACAATGGAGTTGAAAGGGACGGTACCCCAACCCAAGGTGGATACTCAAACAGGATTGTAGTGGACGAGAATTACGTGCTCAGGATTCCAGACAACCTTCCACTTGACAAATCAGCACCGCTTTTGTGCGCTGGAATAACACTCTACTCTCCATTGATGCACTGGAAGGCAGGGCATGGAAAGAAAGTTGCCATCATAGGCCTTGGGGGTATTGGCCATATGGGAGTAAAGATTGCACACGCACTTGGTGCTGAAGTCACAGTGCTTAGCCATTCTCTTAAAAAACAAGAAGATGGGAAAAAATTGGGTGCAGACAAATTCTATGCAACGTCTGATCCTGCAACCTTTGAAAAACTCAAGGGATACTTTGATCTGATAATAAATACAGTCTCGGCAGAGATTGACTGGAACCAGTATCTTGAGCTGCTTGCACTTGATGGTGCTATGGTTGTAGTTGGAATTCCAGAAAAACAGATACCTGTAGGCTCTTTTTCACTTGTGGCAGGCCGACGCAGCATTGCAGGCTCGCTTATTGGAGGAATCAAGGAGACCCAAGAGATGCTTGATTTTTGTGCCAAAAACAATGTAACAAGCGAGATAGAACTTGTCCCCATTCAGAAGATAAATGAGGCCTACAAGAGAATACTTGCAAGCGATGTAAGGTACAGGTTTGTCATAGATCTCAAATCACTTGAGCAAAAGTAACCATGAGATATACCGTGTATCAAAAAAGGTCCTATTGACATGTGGGTAATTTTTGACAGTACTTGCATGTGATTAACAGATATGCTCTAAAATAAAAAATAAGTTTTGTAGCTACCGGTTAATAAAATCTAGAAGAAGAATTTTGAAAACCAGTCTTGATAATTAAAAAATATTTTTTTCAAGTATGATAAATTGTAGACGTGAACAAACCAAAGAAAAATAGAACTTTAGGATCTGATTTTAAGATAATAAAAGACCAATGTCTTCTTGCACGATTTATCATCTCAATAACACATTGTCACACAGTGCAGACGTACTGAATATATCTTGATTACGCTAAAATGTATTATATGCAATCCACAAGAACGCATCTGGATCGACTCCTCGTAATGGAGGTGCAATACCTGTGATAGAATGCATGACTAGAACAATAAGATACAAGACAGTTTTGGTCTGGGTGGCCCTGTTTGCAGTAGGTATGGGCTCAACCTTTGCAGGTGGTGCATTTGCCTACCAGAACCTAGGATCATATGCTGCAATGCACATGATGCCATCAAACACAATCTCTTTAGCATCTAACACAGAACTCTCTTTACAACAACCCCAAATGTCTACCACCCCACTGTCGATATCGATCACTCCGGGAGATGTCTCTGCAGCTCCGGGTTCAACCGTGAAAGAGACAATTACTACGTCTGGGGTAACTCCTGCGGGTTATGACATCATACTCTATAACAGTGCAGGAAATGTGGTGGCATCTACACAATCCAATACACTAACCTTCACCTATACAGTACCGCACCTGTCATATGGAAATAATTACAATGGATTTGCAGTAGATGTATACGATGCATCACACAACATGACAAGCAAAGTCTTTTACATCAAGTCAGAAGGTCCATGATCGAATATGCAAGTAAACTAGTAACAGCCCCCCAGCAGAGGCAATGGACTCTTTTCACGTCCTTTTGCCTCTTTCAAGCTATTTTTTTAGGTTTCTATCAGGGTATTATCTGGCCAAAATTTGGCACAAACTCATTTTAATTTTGCCTAAATGTTAGACAAGAAGGATCTCCCAAGTCCTATAACGGCATGCTCTGTGTATTATATCAACAAAATACACAAAAACAGGGAAGCAAAACCATACCAAAAAATAATGTCCATCACTTCAAGGAAATGGTGCATCTAGAATATGACTGACCTTTATCGTGTATTGCCAGAAGAGATGGATGATCTAGTCATATCGATGGGCCAGCCGCGCTATAGGGCAGACCAGCTACTCCAAACACTTTATCATGATTCTCCAATTGATATCTCTTCGCTACGACAGATTCCATCAGAGCTCCGAGACGCACTTGATTCTGCTGGATATACTGTAGGCTCTGCAAGCAAGATACATCAAGTCACAAGTCAGGATGGGTATACTGTAAAGGCACTGCTCAAGCTAGGCGACGGGACACTAATTGAGACTGTCCTGATGCAGTACAAATCAAAAGAAAAGAATCATCCTCGCTCTACCGTCTGTGTCTCGACACAGATTGGATGTCAGATGGGATGCACCTTTTGTGCCACAGGACAGATGGGTTTTGAACGAAACCTAAAAGCAGAGGAGATTGTAGCTCAGGTGCTGTACTTTACATCCATCTTGCGCAAGCGCGGTCAGCATGTGACAAATCTTGTCTTTATGGGAATGGGTGAACCGCTTGCAAACTATGCAGAGACGATAAGGGCTGTAAGATTACTTACACACTCACGAGCATTTGGCCTTGGACAGAGGCACATAACAATTTCTACAGTTGGTATAATGAAAGGAATAGACCAACTTGCCCAAGAAGATCTGCAGGTGGGACTTGCAATATCTCTTCATGCGCCAAATGACATTTTGCGCAAAAAACTTGTGCCTACTGCAAGGCCAAATTCTGTTGGTGAACTGATTGCAGCCACGCGAAGCTACTTTCAAAAGACAGGCCGTCGCGTTACACTTGAGTATGCTCTAATAGATGGCGTAAACGACTCGCTAGAGACTGCGTCAGAGCTTGCTACGCTTCTCAAGGGCAATGGGGCGCATGTGAACCTTATTCCGGTAAACCCAACTGCCGGGGGTTTTGAGCGCCCAAGGTGGAAACGCATAACAGAATTTGAAAAGATACTCAAGGAGGCAGGAATACACTGCACCGTTAGGGTGGAGAAGGGTTCAGAGATCTCGGCTGCATGCGGTCAGCTAAGAACAGATACAACAAAAAATATCTAGCGTGCGATACCAGGATTTTGTTTGTAGAATTCAATGAGAATTTATTCTCCGGCATACAAAACCAGATGTGAACAAAGATAGGGGAGTCTGCAAGGACGTCTGCAAGCAATACAAGGCCAGAAAGCCAAGAGACGGCACAAGCAGATATCTGTCAGACCAAGTACGGTGTCAGATCTGTGGAATATTCATGACAAGGCAGGGCTGTCATGACAGGCAGGACATGCCTGCAACTGCAGAGACTGTGGACCTGTACTGCAACTGCTGCAACTGCATGGTAAGGTCAAAGCCAAGAAACAAACCTGCTGCAAAAAAACATTCAACAGAATTTTCATAGAAATAGAGAATGACCTGTTTTGTGTCATGTTATCTGGCAGTTACTAGTTGCAATATTTTTTATTCCAATGCGTGATTCTGATACGTAGATTTACTAGGATGACAAAGCCCGTCATGACGATTATAATGAATCAATAAAGTCGGCAAACTCCTTCATGTGTACCTGCTTTGTCTTTTCCCACACTTTTTTGAACTTTGATATGCTCATCATTGTTTTTATCAATTCCTGCCACCGCAGCCAAAGCCCAAATTCTATTGCCTTTGTCTTGTTGACAAGATACAGAAATTCAAATAAGTCAAGAAATGCCACTGCGGTGTAGTATTCATCAGGACTGTCAACTACTGAGAAGCGATCTGCAAAGATGGTGCTTTCTTTTGCCATTTTGGTAAAAGTCTCGGTTTTTTCAAGGTTGAGCCGCGCCTCCACTATCTTTGCATAGGCTTGCTGCTGTGTCTGAATGCGCATCTCTTTTTTTACTGTTGAAAATTGCCATAAAGAGATGGAAAGTATGCATGTGAGAATACCAACAATTATGAGTTCTAAATAATCCATAGACAATCAAACCAATCTAGTCAGGCGTTGAACCTTTATCAAAACTTGTGAGTCTCTTGGCTGGGCCTCATATATCTGAATTTCTAACATCTTGCTTATTCTTGCAATTCCAAATACCTTCATATCATTGATTGGGTGTCTTACAATATAAGATGCAACAGTCAATTGCACCAAACGATTTTCACAATTGATGCCATGTGCCAGATCTTAACTAATTTACTCTAATCTCTATGCAATAACTATAGAACAGGATGTTGCGTTCATGATATTTTTCTCTTACTTGGTATCATCAAAGCTGGACTGTGAACAAGTCTTCCTTTGCGACGCCTTTCCACAATCCTATCATGCCTTCTGGCTTTACTGGCTCAACCTTGGTTATCTTTTGAATCTTGATGTGGTCTGGGTTTGGAGGCATCCACAGCATTGCCATGTAATCACCTACTGTACCTACCGCATCAGGCCTTGCAGAGAGTATCTTGTCCTTTGCAAATCCTTTTGATACTAGGGCATCGACTGCCTTTTGTTCAAGATCCTTTCTTCCATGTACAAAAAGGTAGACCGATTTGGCAGAGTCTATTGTGCTCATGTCTTTGGTAATTTGCAATTCTTAATCAAGGTTGCTGTACAAGAGAATTTTTTCCAAGCACGTCTCTTTAGCTTTTATACCAGCCGCAGAAAGAAAAATTATTGATAAATATTCTAGTTGTAGGCTCGGGTGGAAGGGAGCATGCGCTTGGATGGAAGCTTGCCTCCAGCCCAAAGGTTGGAATTGTATACCATGCACCTGGAAACGGGGGAACTGCCAACAATGTCGATATTGGAGCAGAAGAGATTGAAAGGCTGGCACAGTTTGCTTCTGATAATGACTGCCTAACAGTTGTGGGTCCTGAGGTGCCGCTTGCAGCAGGAATAGTTGACTCATTTGAAAAAAAGGGCCTTGAGATATTTGGCCCGACAAGGCAGGCTGCACAGCTTGAATCAAGCAAGGTCTGGGCAAAAAATTTTATGAAAAGAAACGGCATTCTAACCGCACGCTTTGAGATATTTGATGACGCATCCAAGGCAAAAGAGTACGCCAAGTCTGTCGGATATCCTTTGGTGGTAAAGGCAGACGGGCTTGCCGCAGGAAAGGGGGTGATTGTATGCGATGATGCCAACGACGCAGTCTCTGCAATAGACAAGATCTTGGTTGAGAAGAGCTTTGGCAATGCAGGCCTGCGGGTAATACTGGAAGAGAGAATTGACGGAGTCGAGGCATCATACATTGCAATCTCTGATGGAAACGTAGCATACCCAATGGCAACAAGCCAAGACCACAAAAGAATCTATGATGATGACAAGGGGCCAAACACGGGAGGGATGGGAGCATACTCGCCCACTAGCATAATAGGAAAATCCCTTGGAGCGCAGATACAAAAAGATGTCATAGAAAAAACGGTATCTTCTATGAGAAAAGAAGGAATACCGTTCAAGGGATTCTTGTATGCGGGTATAATGGTCAGGGATGGAAAACCATACGTGCTAGAGTTTAACGCAAGGATGGGAGACCCAGAGTGCCAGCCCATAATGGTCCGTATGGAGTCCGACCTTGTCGATTACATCCAGGCAAGCATACGCGGCACACTGTCCAGTCTACCACAGATATCATGGAAGGACCAGAGTGCAGTCTGTGTTGTATTGGCGTCGCGGGGCTATCCTGATTCGTATCCAAAAGACGAGGAGATAACGGGACTTGATGCCAATGATGAAATCTCGCACGTATTTCATGCTGGGACCAGGCGCGCAAATGGCAAAGTCCTGACAAACGGCGGACGCGTGCTTGGGGTTACAGCAACAGGTGACACACTGCAGGGCGCCATATCCAATGCATATGACAGGGTTGAAAGGATTAGCTGGCCAAGCAAGTACTGCAGGACGGATATTGGAAAGAAAGGTTCTTGGATTTGGTAAATATGTCTAGTGTTGAAAGATTTTTGCATATGTAAAATTCTATTTGTTAAAATGATTCTTACTCAAACCATGTTTGAACTAGGTTCAAATTTACCTGATCCCATTTTTATGTGGGGGTAAAGACAGCGGACGCTCATTTGACCTTTTTTTGGACTGAAAGTGTACTAAAATTTTCAAGTTAAGGTTAGCATAGTATTGCTGTTGGATTCATTTAGTGAAAAGGTGAAATTATGAGTTCTATTGCGCTTACCGAAATGGAATCTAATTTGTTGAGGCTGGAATGGGTCTTTATGAGATTATTTTCAATCTACAAAAAGTTTCCAAATCTAACTAACGAGGATGAATGGAATGTCATTTTTGGCTCAACTATAAGGGAGAATATAATTATACAGTTACATAATTTTATTAAAATTCGTAAAGATTTGATTGATAATCCCAAAATTCTAGCTGTTGATAAGCAGTT
>JASHOW010000094.1 GCA_030038445.1 Nitrosopumilaceae archaeon | reverse complement strand
ATTCCAAAAAATTCTGGTTTGAGGTCTACATTTATGGAGGCAAAACCCCCACAGGTCTTGATGCCATAGAGTGGGCAAAGGAGGTAGAAAGACGCGGTGCAGGTGAGATATTACTGACCAGCATAGACATGGATGGAACAAAGGAAGGATATGACATACTACTCACAAAGTCCATAGTTAACGCCGTAAATATCCCAGTTATTGCCTCAGGAGGCGCTGGAAAACCCAAACATATGCTTGATGTATTCTTGCAGACCAATGTAGATGCGGCGCTTGCAGCTTCGATATTTCATTATAAGACGCATTCTGTAGATAGGGTAAAAGAATACCTTAAAGAAAATGGAGTTCCAGTAAGACTATAGTAAATGAGGTTGAATAGACATTACAAGAATGAAGATCGCAGATATTGACTTTACAAAAGGAGACGGCCTTGTTCCTGTCATAGTACAAGACGTCAACACAAAAGAGGTCCTGACCTTGGCCTATTCAAACAAGGAATCCCTTGAGCTAACCCAAAAGACTGGAAACTCTTGGTTTTGGAGCAGATCCAGAAACAAACTGTGGATGAAAGGTGAAGAATCTGGAAATGTACAAAAAGTAAAAGAAATTCTGGTTGATTGTGATTCTGACGCAATAATATATCTGGTTGAACCATCAGGTCCTGCCTGCCATACGGGAGACAGAGTCTGTTTCCATCATAATCTAGAAAAATAACCTAGCAAGGCTTTGGAACAGGTTGCATATCTGGTCCTGCTTGCGCACCAGCTACCCACTCATTTATGACTTGAAACTGTATTGATCTATAGGACGTTCCTTGGAACTCTATGGTCCAGTTTCCGACCAAGTCCTGCGGTGTACATAATTTTTCTGATTTTAGTGTAACTGGCTTGAAAAAGTAATTAAAATCGGCTTTCATTGTGCCATTAAATGGTATCTTTGTAAAGAGTCCACCTTTTGGATCAAATACTAGTACGTTGCCTACATCAGTTGGCTGTAAACCAGTAACTACCATAAAGACATTATCCCCAAGTCTGTATGTGTCATTGTTAATTTCAAACGGTCCAGAAGTAATTGCCTGCATAGAACTGCCTCCTATGGGTACTCTGCTTTGGTTGTAAAAATAGATACCAGCTGCTGAAATTGCAGTGATCACAATTACTGCAATCACTGCGTTGATACCCTTCTTTTTTGTGCTCTTGGGTTTTTTCAACTTTCATTTAACATTTCTTGTAGATCATTAATATCTCTTCTAATTGTAAAAAATTCATAAAAGTCATAGATCACAATAATTTTCAATATTTTCAATTCAATTTGGTCTGATCTTTTTATCTTAAACCATGAATTTATATTAATTTTTACTGAATTATATGGGAAAGAAAATTAAGTATGGCTTAAATTAATATTAGGATTTTTTATGTACTATTTTACAAAGTCAGAATTACTTGGCAAAGATAAAGTCATTACAATGTAGAGAATGTAAGAAAGAATACGCTCCTACATTTAGGTACATTTGTGAAGAATGCTTTGGTCCTCTTGACGTAAATTATGACTTTCCTACAATAAACAAGAATACATTTGCAAATCGCGAACATACCTACTGGCGTTATCATGAATTATTACCAATTGAATCAAAATCAAACATTGTAAGTATTGGGGCTGGCCTTACTCCTCTAATTAAAGCAGACAAGCTAGGAAAGGTACTTGGCCTCAATAACCTGTACATAAAAAATGATTCCGTAAATCCAACTTTTTCATTCAAGGATAGGCCGGCTGGTGTTGCAATTTCAAAAGCAAAAGAATTTGGCCTTTCTGCAGTGGGATGTGCATCTACTGGAAACCTTGCGTCTGCTACAGCAGCCCATGCAGCTAAAGGTGGATTCCCATGTTATATCTTTGCACCAAGCGATATAGAACATGCAAAAATCACCCAAGCACTTTCTTATGGGGCTAACTTCATAGCAGTTGATGGAACTTATGACGACGCAAACAGGATTGCAGCTCAGATAGGTGATAGTAAGGGAATAGGAATTGTAAACATAAACATGCGTTCGTACTACGTTGAAGGATCAAAAACACTGGCCTATGAGGTTGCAGAGCAGCTTAATTGGCAAGTACCTGATCAACTTGTTGTACCAGTAGGAAGTGGGGCCATGTTAAATGCCATCTGTAAGGGATTTGAGGAACTTGAGGGCTTATCTCTGGTAAATAAAGTATCCAACATGCATATGATCGCGGCACAACCGGAAGGTTGCGCTCCAATTGTAGATGCCTTTAAGAAAAATAAAACCGAGGTCATACCAGTTGAGAATCCAGACACAATCGCAAAAAGTCTTGCTATTGGAGATCCAGGAGACGGTCAATATGTACTCAAGCGATTAAAACAATACAATGGATATGCAGAAGAATCATCAAACAGAGAAATTCTGGATGCTATACTATTGCTTGCAAAGACAGAGGGAATTTTCACAGAACCTGCTGGTGGCGTATCAGTGGCTGTTCTAAAGAAGATGGTAGACGCAGGTAAGATAGACAAGAATGACTCTGTTGTATGCTATGTAACAGGAAATGGCCTGAAGACTACGGAAGTGATGATGGAAGTACTTACAAAACCTCAGACCATGCAGGCTGATGCAGCCAAAATAGCCGCATTGGTGAGCTAGAAAAGATGGCCAAAATCAAATTTACTATCCCTTCAGTATTAAACAAAGGTGGGGGAGAAAAAAAGATCGATATTTCGGCTACTACTCTAAATGAAGCATTCAACAAGATTTCAGAACAGCTGGGCGATGAATTCAAACGTAGAGTCCTAAATCCTGATGGCACTCCACGTTCTCTAATTAATATATACATAAACGGTAAAAACATGAGATTCTCAGGAGGGTTAGAGACTGTACTAAATGAAGGCGATGAGATCTACATACTGCCTGCAGTAGCAGGTGGTTCTGAATTGTCTAGCAAAGAACTAGAACGATATTCTAGACAAGTTATGCTTGAGGAAATAGGATATGAGGGACAACTAAAACTTAGGAATGCAAAAGCATGTGTTGTAGGGGTAGGCGGACTTGGTAATCCTATAGTAAGCAGATTGGTGGCTATGGGGATTGGCAGGATAAGAATCGTAGATAGGGATGTCGTAGAGATATCAAATTTACATAGGCAAACAATGTTCGATGAATCCGATGTAGGCCAAGTAAAAGTAGAAGCTGCAGCAAGGAAATTAAAAAGAATGAATTCCGAAGTGGTAGTTGAAGCCCTTCCTGTGTCAGTAAACGATTACACTGCATTAGATATAGTAGAGGGATGCGATGTGGTAATAGATGCACTTGATAGTGTAAATGCAAGGTATTCACTTAACAAAGCCTGTGTACAAAAAAATATTCCATTTGTAACAGGAGCTGCAGTAGGAGTTTCAGGCCAGGTGTTTACAATTTTGCCAAGTCAAACTGCTTGTTATCACTGTATTTTTCCATCACTTGATGAAAACTCTATGCCAACATGCAGTACAGAGGGGGTTCATCCATCGATTCTCTCAATAGTGGGAGGAATTGAAGTTGCAGAAGCTGTTAAAGTATTGATAGGCCGGACGCCGACTCTGGCTAACAAACTACTTTACATAGATCTAGACAATCTGGACTTTAACACAGCTGAATTCAAAAGAGTTGATGAGTGTTCTGTCTGCGGGAAAGGCAAGAAAGAAGAATTGCCAAAACAAGAACTAATAATTGAAGAACTTTGCGGTCGTAACAGAGGCAAGAGAACCTTTTCAATCACTCCTACAAAAATGATAGAGATTGACGTGCCAAAAATCACGAATACAGCATCGACTAAAGGATTCAAGGTTCAAAATCAAGGAGAGCTTGGCCTTTCCATGTCAACAAATGACATTTTTGTAAGCTTCCTAAAAAGAGGCTCGGCAGTTATCGTGGGAGAAAAAGACGAGGATTCTGCAATCGCGCTTTACAAGACACTGGTAAATGCCTAGGAATTCATGGTCCTAATTACAGACAATAGTTTTGAAAAAGGATCTTCCATCGAATTCAGTATTGCTTGAGCTTTCTTTTTGTTTCTTGGCCCTTCTTTGAGCATTTTTTTAGCTACATAAAGAATTTCTCTTGGAGTTGTTTCTCTCTTTACCAATCCAATTTTTACTAGATATTTTTCAATATAGTTAGGTACTGCATCATAAGATATAGTCGGTATTCCCATCAAAGCAGCCTCGGCAGTCATTGTACCGCCAGATCCTATGAAAAGATCAGTATCAACAAGAAGAGATTTTCCATCAAC